>NZ_WOTN01000001.1:322168-644336 GCF_010993745.1 Fodinicola acaciae | reverse complement strand
CGGTCGCCGAGATAGCCGGAGAAGTTGCCGATCCGGACTGGTCCGTCCATCGTCACACCGTACGACCGCTGCCGGCGCCGGACCAGCCCGTCAGGACGTGCCGGTGAGACAGCGTTGCGCGATCGCGCCGAAGCGCTCGACCAGCTCGTTGACGGTCGCGGACGCGATCGGTTCGAGCTTGATGACGTAACGCGTGACGGCCAGGCCGAGGAGCTGGACGTTGACCATGCCGACGCGCATCGCCGCGTCCGGCGCGTCCAGCAGCGCGGTCAGCCGGCCGGTGATCTCTCGCTCGATGTATTCGCGCAGCAGCCCCTCGACATAGTCGGGCTGCGGACCCGGACCGTTGAGCAGAGCCAGCGGCGCCTTGTCGGACTGGTCCATGTTTTCCACCAGCGTACGGACCAGCCGGTCGCCGATGCCGTCCAGGCCGGCGGCGAACATGGCGTCGATGGCCGGCGGCAGGCCGGCGTACATGTCGATCGCCGCGCCGAACAGGCCCTGCTTGTTGCCGAAGAAATAGAACACCATCGCCGGATCTACACCGGCCTCGGCGGCGACCGCGCGGACGGTGGTGCCGGCGTATCCGTGCGCGCGGAAGTGTTCGCGCGCGGCCGCCAGGATCCGCTGCCGGCTCTGTTCGCCGGACCGCCAGCGACCGGAGCGTCGCGTCGAGTGCTCTGCCATGACGGCGCGAGTGTATCCACAATTTTCTTCATCAATGGTGGAGTATGCTCTTCTTCATCGTTGATGAAGAAAGGTGTACGCATGCGAGTGATCATCGTCGGCGCGGGTCTTGGCGGCCTGACGCTGGCGCACGGGCTGCGGACGGCCGGCATCGAGGTCGTCGTGTACGAGCGAGACGGCGCGCGGGGCCGTACGCAAGGCGTGAGCCTGCACATGGACGAGCGCGGGACGACCGCGCTGCGTGAGTGCCTGCCGCCGCCGCATTTCGCCATGGCACAGGCGACGATGGGGCCTCCGCGCGACCGGACCGTGTTGTTGTCCGAGGGCCTGGCCGTCGTCGGCACGCGGGTGGCCGACAGCGTGATGGCTCGGCCTGGGCGGCAGACCAGCCGGCGGCTGCTGCGCGCGGTGCTGCTGACGGGCCTGGACGACGCCGTACGGTTCGAGGCGGCGTTTCTCCGGTACGAGCTGCGTGCCGACGACGTCCAGGCCTGGTTCGCCGACGGCAGCGTCGAGACGGCCGACGTGCTCGTCGGCGCGGACGGCGTCGGTTCGGCCGTACGCAGGCAGTTTCTGCCGCACGTGCAGGTCATCGACACGGGCCGGCGGATGCTGATGGGGGCCACGCCGGTTCGCGCCGTGGCGCACACGGGGTTGCTGGAGCTGATCGGGGACAACGCGGCAAGCGTGCAGGCCGACGGCATGATGATGGCGCTGGGGCCACACCGGTTCCTCGAGCCGCCGCTGGTCGCCCGCGATCGCTGGCTGCCGGCCGTTCCCGCCGCGGCGCTCGCCGATGCCGAGGACTACCTGATGTGGTGCATGCCGACGACTGGACAGAACGTCGACGCGCGCGACCTGGCCGCCGGCCTGCATCCGACGCTGCGGAACGTGGTCGACCAGGCCTGGCCTCAGCTGACCGTCCCGTTGCGGATCGGCGTGATCCCACCGATGGCCGCCTGGCCTACGCATCCGGTCACGGTCATCGGCGACGCCATCCATGTCGCACCGGGTTTTGGCGGCAATCTGGCCATGCAGGACGCACGTCGGCTCCGCGACGCGCTCGTACGCGCTGACCGCGGTGAGCTGTCGCTGCTCGATGCCATCGGCTCGTACGAGGAGCGGATGCGGCAGGACAACTACGTCTCGGAGCGCACGGCGTGAACGTCTTCACGCGGAAGTCGCTGTCACTGTTCGCGGCCGTCGGTGGCTGGCGTACGGTCGCCGAGGCGGTCGCGTCGAAGGTCGTGTTCCTGCTCGCGTACCAGGTCAGCGGCCAGGTGCTCACCTCGGCGCTGGTGGCGGTCGGCTCAGTGCTGGCCTTCGCGGTCGTACGCATCTGGAGTGACCGCAGCTACTGGTCGGCCGCGATCGGGTTGGTCGTCGTCGGCGTCTCGACGTTGCTCGCCGGCAGCACCGGGCACGCGGTCGACTTCTATCTCGAGGTCGTCGTCACCGAGGCCGGCCTCACCGCGGTGCTCCTGCTCTCCATCCTCGCCCGGTGGCCGCTCGTCGGGCTGGTGGCCGGCGGGCTGCGCGGCGAACGGCTCAGATGGCGGCGCGACCGTACTCAGCGGCGCCGTTATCAGCTGTGCACGCTGATCTTTCTCGCCAAATGCGCCCTCGCCACGGCCGTACTCGTGCCGCTCTATCTGGCCGGCGCGCTGACGCCACTCGGGATCGCGTCGACACTGCTGCAGACCCCGGCTGCTGGCGTGTGCCTGTACATCTGTTGGCGCATTCTGCGACGTGCCGAGGTTTAGCGCTCCAGGATCGCGACCAAGCCTTGGCCGCCTGCGGCGCAGATCGAGATCAGGCCGCGGCCGGAACCCTTCTGCCGCAACAGTTTCGCCAGCGTCGCGACAATCCGGCCACCGGTCGCGGCAAACGGATGACCAGCGGCCAGCGACGAGCCGTTGACATTGAGCTTCGCGCGGTCGATCGAGCCGAGCGGCGCGTCGAGGCCGAGCTTTTCCTTGCAGAAAACCGGATCTTCCCACGCCTTCAGGGTCGCCAGCACCTGCGAGGCGAAGGCCTCGTGGATCTCGTAGAAGTCGAAGTCCTGCAACGAAAGGCCGGCACGCGCGAGCAGCCGCGGCACGGCGTAGACCGGCGCGGTCAGCAGGCCGTCGTCACCGAGCGCGAAGTCGACGGCGGCGGCTTGCACGTCGCCGACGTACGCGAGCACCGGAAGTCGTCGCTGCGCGGCCCATTCCTCGCTGGCCAACAAAACCGCAGAGGCACCGTCGGTCAGCGGCGTGGAGTTGCCGGCGGTCATCGTGCCGGTCTCCGGATCGCCGAAGGCCGGCTTGAGTTTCGCCAGCTTTTCCACCGAGGAGTCCGGCCGCAGGTTCTGGTCGCGAGCCAGGCCGAGATACGGCGTGACCAGGTCGTCGAAAAAGCCGGCGTCGTAGGCGGCGGCCAGTTTTTGGTGGCTGGCCGCGGCAAGCTCGTCCTGCTCCTCGCGGCCGACCGACCACTGCGCCGCGGTCAATGCGGCGTGGTCCCCCATCGACATGCCGGTGCGCGGCTCGGCGTTGCGGGGAATGTCCGGCACGATCTGCCATGGCCGCAGCGAACCGACCAGCGCCAGCCGCTGCAGCGGAGTTTTCGCGCGGTTGAAGCGTAAAAGCACCTTGCGCAGGTCTTCGTTGACGCCGATCGGCGCGTCGCTGGCGGTGTCGACACCACCGGCGATGCCGGCGTCGATCTGGCCGAGCGCGATCTTGTTGGCGACCAGGGTCACCGTCTCCAGTCCGGTCGCGCAGGCCTGCTGCACGTCGTACGCCGGCGTACGCGGGTCGAGCTTGCTGCCGAGCACCGCCTCGCGGGTGAGATTGAAGTCACGGCTGTGTTTGAGCACGGCTCCAGCGGCGACCTCGCCGAGCAGCTCGCCCTGCAACGAAAACCGGCTGATCAGGCCGTCGAGCGCGGCGGTCAGCATGTCCTGGTTTGTCGCGGTCGCGTACGGCCCGTTGGATCGCGCGAAAGGGGTTCGGTTGGCACCGACGATCGCCACACGGCGGCTCATGACAACTCCTGGCACTGGCGGGATCGCATCAACGCGACCATACTTGCGAGTAGACTTACTGGCAAGTAAGGATAACCCCATGGCGGATCTCTACCAACAGTTCGTGTCCTCGGCGCCGGGCCGTGCCATCGCGCAGCGACTCGGCCTGCCTCGCCCCGTCCGCCTGCGCAGGTATGCGCCTGGCCAACCGATCGCGGACGGACCGGTGCTGGTCGGCGGCCACGGCCGCGTGGCGGTGGCGAAAATCCTTGGCGCGCTTGGCATCGATGTCACGGAAAGCACATCGCCGTACGCGCTCGTCTTCGATGCCACCGGTATCGCGACGCCGGCCGGCCTGCGCGAGCTGTATGACTTCTTTCATCCAGTCGTACGGTCGATCCGGCCATCCGGCCGCGTGATTGTGATCGGTACGCCGCCGGAGTCGGCTGGCTCGATCGACGAGGCCGTGGCGCAGCGCGCGCTGGAAGGATTCGTACGGTCACTGGGAAAAGAGGTCGGCCGCGGTGCGACGGCGCAGCTGATCTATGTGGCGCCAGGCGCCGAGGAAGCGCTGGAGTCGACGCTTTCCTTTTTCCTGTCGGCGAAATCCGCGTACGTGTCCGGCCAGGTCGTCCGCGTCGGCGCGGTCGACGAGCTGCCGGAGACGCCGGAGCTGCCACTGGACGGAAAGGTCGCACTGGTGACCGGCGCGTCCCGCGGAATCGGTGCGGCCATTGCGAAAACCCTCGCCCGCGATGGCGCTCACGTGGTCTGCCTGGATGTGCCGGCGCAGGGCGAGGACCTGTCGCGGATCGCCAACCAGGTCAACGGATCGAGCCTGCAGCTGGACATCACCTCGGCCGCCGCGCCGGCGACGCTCGGCGAACACTTCAAGACGCGGCATGACGGCGTCGACGTCGTCGTACACAACGCCGGTGTCATCCGCGACAAAACCCTCGCGCGGATGAGTGAAGCCCAGTGGGATCTTGTGCTGAATGTGAACCTTGTCGCGCAGGCCAGGATCAACGAGCATTTCCTGGCCGAGAAAGTGCTCCGGCCCGGCGCGCGCGTCATCGGTCTCGCGTCGATCGCCGGCATCGCCGGCAACGCCGGACAGACCAACTACGGCGCGACCAAGGCCGGCGTCATCGGTCTGGCGGAAAACCTGGCGCCGAGGCTGGCCGAGCTGCCGGCGACGATCAACGCGGTCGCGCCCGGGTTCATCGAGACGAAGATGACCGCCAGCATGCCGGTGACCGTACGCGAGGTCGGCCGGCGACTGAACAGCCTCGCACAGGGCGGCCAGCCGGTCGACGTGGCCGAGACGATCGGTTGGCTGGCACATCCCGGCAGCGCCGGCGTGACCGGCGGAGTTTTCCGGGTTTGCGGCCAAAGCCTGCTGGGGGCCTGATGAAGCTCAGCACGCGACCAGGCCTGGCGCGTACGTATGCGTCGGCGCTGATGCGTAGCCTGCCCGGCCTGGGTCCCAACGGTGGTGTACTGCCGGACACGACGCTCTCGCTGCCCGGTTTTTTCGTTTCGCGGAGCCATCTCTCCGCGTATGCGGACGTGTGCGGTTTTCCGGCGAGCGACCGGCTGCCGGCGACCTATCCGCATGTGCTGGCCTTTCCGATGGCGATGCGGCTGATGTCGGACCGCAGTTTTCCGTTTCCGCTCATGGGTTTGGTGCACATCCGCAACGTCATCACGGTCGCGCAACCGATCCTGGCCAGCGATCCGCTGGAACTGCGTGTGTTTGCGGAAAATCTCGGCGAGCATCCGCGCGGCGCGCAGTTTGACGTCGTGTCCGAGGCGTACACGGCCGACGGGCTCGCGGTGACCAGCCGCAGCACGTATCTGCACCGGTCGTCGAGCGGTGGCGGCGGTGGCAACAAACCCGAGCCGCCGCAGATGCCCCCAACGGCGGTCTGGCGGCTGCCCGCCGACATCGGCCGTCGTTACGCGGCGGTGTCCGGCGACCGCAACCCGATCCATCTCTCCGCCGCGAGCGCGCGCGTTTTTGGCTTCCGTACGGCCATCGCGCACGGCATGTACACGAAAGCGCGGTGCCTGGCGACGCTCGACGCACGGCTGCCGGAGACGTACGAGGTCGCGGTCAGCTTCCGCCAACCACTGCCGCTGCCGTCCCGCGCCGCCTTCCGCGCCTCACAGTCGGCGGCCGGCTGGCGTTTCTCCGTAGACGGCCGCGCGCCGCACCTCGACGGCGCCCTCTCCCCGGCGTCGTCTGGTGGCCGGTGACCTGCGGTTTCAACTCGCGAGGTGACATCGGACCCGGCCGATCGCGCCCGATTGTGACTTTCTTGACCGCTTTCGCAGCGAAACCAGGCAACAACGTCGCAATCGGTCGGCCAGGGCTGGGCTAGGCTAGGGCCGCCAGATCGAGCCGCGGAGCAGGTTGTCCAGGCCGAGCCAGGCGAAGTTCATCAGCCGCTTGGCGGTCGTCGCCGGATCCTCCTCGGGATGCTCGGTGGCCCAGTCGGCCAGCGACTCCCCCGCACCGACCAGCGCGTGCGCCAGCGCGGATACGTCGTGCTCGGTGGCGTGCGCCGGCCCGCGAGCCTTGATGTTCTTGTCGATCAGGTCCGCCGCGTACGCGACGATCGCGGCACGCATCGCGGCCACCTCACCGGCGAAGGGCTCACCGTATGCCGGAGCCTGCTGGTGCAGCACCCGCCAGGCGTCCCGGTTGTCGGCCACCAGCAGGAAAAACGCGCGCAGCGCGTGCCAGAGCTGCTGGTCGGGCGGCTCGTGGGGGTCGACCTGGCCGGCGAAGGCCTCCAACAGCCGGCCGGCCTCGCGCCGGATGCAGGCCAGGAACAGCTCCTCCTTGCTGCCGAGGTAGAGATAGACCATCGGCTTGGAGACGCCGGCGCGCTCGGCGACCTCGTCCATGGACGCGGCGTGATAACCGCGGCGGGCGAACATCTGCACCGCGGCGTCGAGCATCTGCTGCTCGCGTACGTTGCGCGGCAGCCGCTTGGTCTTACCGGTCACATTGCCAGCCACCTTGCCGACTCTAGCTACCTCGACGTAAACTTACCCGCCAGTAAGATTACCTGCCGGTAAGGAAATCTGCCATGACCACGTTCGACCCAGCGCGGATCGACTTCGACCACCTCGAATACGGCGACTTCGTGCGGCTCGTCAAGAGCGCGTCAGGCAGCGATCTGGATCAGCTCATGAACGGCGAGCTGCGTACGCGCGTGCTCGACGAGATCTTCACCCAGATGGCCGCGCGCGTACGCAAGGACAGGACCGCCGGCATGGACGCGGTCATCCGCTGGCGGATCAGCCGCGCCGGCGGCGACTTCGACCGCTATGAGCTGCACATCGCCAACGGCGCGTGCACGGTCGGCCCCGGCAGCGACGCGCAGCCGCGGCTGACGATCACCGTCGACGGCGCCAACTTCCTGCGGCTGGTCTCCGGCGTCGCCTCCGGTCCGGCCCTGTTCATGACCAAGAAACTGCAGCTCACCGGCGATATCGCCGTCGGCGCCGGCCTCACCGGCTATTTCGACATCCCCAAGGCGTGATCAGCCGATCGTGCCGTCCGGGTTGGCCTGCGCGTCGCTGACGATCGCGTTGATCATGGCCTTGTCCGCGCTGGCGTAGCGTCCGGACAGGAACGTCTGTATGTAGTGCTCGGAGTGCCAGGCGTCGATCTCCCGGTCCACCTGGGACTCCAGGCTGCCCAGCGCGCGCGTCACGTAGGCTTCGCCGGTCCTGTCCCGCAACGGCGAGGCGTACTCCGGCACGGCCATCAGGCCCTGGTAGATCTGCGCGTCGATGTTCCTGGATTTCGCGAGCTTCTCCAGGTCCGCGGTCGCCGCGTTGAACGCCTCCGTCTCCCGTGCGCCGGCCGGAGTCACCTTGCGACCACTCAGCACGGACGCGTAGACGCTGCCGGACCTGACGATCTGGGTGGCGGCCGCGCGCACCGTGGCGGCCAGTTTCTCCTGCCGGTCCATGTCCTTGAACGTGTAATACATGACCGCCGCGCCGGCCGCCACGAAGGCGTACGGCCCGGCGGCCTCCAACAGCGTCTCCGGTCCGATCTGCTCGATCACCCACGGCACGATCTGTTCCCAGTCCGGCTCGAACTCGAAGGTCGCGCTGCCCTTGTAGGTCACCGCGACCTTCTGGCCGTTCGCGAGGACATGCTCGCTCGGCGGAGTGTCGTACGAGACGCTCAGCGCGAGTTTCGCCGCCGAGACCTCCGGAATCCGGCCGGTCTTCTGCGTCCAGTTCACCTCGAAGAGCGACAGTTCGCCGCCGAGCTTGAGGTTCTCCAGCGCCGTGCCCTTCAGTGACTCATCCTGAATGCCGCCAGTCAACGCCATGCCGGTCTTCAACTCCCCCGGCGATCCGGCCACCGCGTACTCCATTTTGGCGTCAGCCTTGAACTTCTGCTTCAGCATCTCGGCGTGGCCGGTGGCCAGCGTACGAAGCTCGCCGCTCACTCCGGCCTCGAATTTCTTGTCACCGCCAAACTTCCCGCTGGTGCCGACCGACGGCGCGTTTCCCTCCTCTGCCTTGCCGGCCGAGGCGAGCTTGGCCTTGACGGAGGTGGACAACGCGATCTGCTTGAGTTTCACCGGAGACTTGGGAATCCTCGCGTTCACCGGGATGACTTGGTTGAGCGGGTACGAAAACTCCGCACCGTCCAGCTTGACCGCAGGTGTCTTCTCCTCGCGTTGCACGCTGCGCACCAGCGAGCTGACCGCCGCGTTCCCCGCGGTTTTTTGTAGGCGCAGCAAGGTCGCCGGCGCCGACGGCAATGAATCGGCAGGTGTTCGTTCGGCGGTCAACGGGGTCCGGTGATTCGGGTGATGGCCGCGTTGTCGAGACATGTCGCGAACAATAAGGTTCGCGAACAGCGGTCACAACGATGCGCGTACGGTCCGACGGACACAAGAGTTGGTCTGTTGGGGCAGCGCGGCTGCGATCTGCGCCGACGCTCGCGGCTGGATAGCCTGATGTGGACAGGCAGCCGGACGAGGAGCGACCGATGGCACACCGGATGACCGACGAGCAGTGGCGGCAGTTCGTCACCGACGGGACGCGGACCGGCAAGGTGGCGACCGTACGGGCCGACGGACGGCCGCACGTCGCGCCGGTGTGGTTCGACCTGGACGGCGACGACCTGGTCTTCACCACCGCGGCGGACTCGCTCAAAGGCAAGGCCCTCCAGCGCGATCCACGCATCAGCATCTGCGTCGACGACGAAAACCCGCCGTATTCGTTCGTCATCGTCGAAGGCACCGCGAAGCTGAGCGAGGACCCCGACGAGTTGCTCGCCTGGGCGACCCGGCTCGGCGGCCGCTACATGGGGACTGAGGCGGCCGAGGACTACGGCAAGCGCAACGGTGTGCCGGGCGAGCTGCTCGTACGCGTGCACATCGACAAGGTCGTCGCGCGCGCCGACATCGCCTCGTAAAGCCGGAACAGCTCCGTAGGCTGGCGGGGTGACCGACCAGCCGCTGCCGCACATGACTCCCGAGCAGTTCCGCCGCCACGGCCACGCCGTGATCGACTGGATCGCCGACTACTGGGCCGGGATCGAGAAGCATCCGGTGCTGTCCCAGGTGAAGCCAGGCGAGGTCGCCGCGCGGTTGCCGGAGCATCCGCCGGAGCGCGGCGAGCGTGACGACGGTTTCGCCACCGGCCTGCTCGCCGATGTGGACGAGATCGTCCTGCCAGGCATCACGCACTGGCAGCATCCGAGCTTCTTCGCCTACTTCCCCGCGCCGACGACCGGTCCGTCGGTGCTCGGCGACCTGCTGTCCTCCGGTCTCGGCGTGCAGGGGATGCTGTGGGCCACCAGTCCGGCCTGCACCGAGGTCGAGACCCGGATGATGGACTGGATGGTCGAGCTGCTCGGCCTGCCGGACACGTATCGCTCCGACTCCGCCGGCGGTGGCGTCATCCAGGACTCGGCGTCCTCAGCGGCGCTGGTCGCGCTGGTCGCCGCGCTGCACCGGGTCAGCGGCGGAGACGTACGCACCAACGGCGGCGCTGGCCGGTTCACCGTGTACGCATCCACCGAGACGCATTCCAGCGTCGAGAAAGCGGTCGCGATCGCCGGAGTCGGCACCGACCAGCTGAGGATCGTCGAGGTCGACGACAGCCTCGGCATGCGGCCCGATCGGCTGGCGGCCACGATCGCGGCGGACCGCGCGGCCGGGCTCACGCCGGCGCTGGTCGTCGCGACCATCGGCACGACGTCGACCACGGCCGTCGATCCGGTCCGCGCGATCGGCGAGATCTGCCGCGCCGAAGGCATCTGGCTGCACATCGACGCCGCGTACGCCGGCGCCGCCGCGCTGTGTCCGGAGCTGCGCCACACGCACGACGGCGTCGAGCTGGCCGACTCGTACTGCACCGACGGCCACAAGTGGCTGCTGACCAACTTCGACTGCGACATCTTCTTCACCAGCGACCGCTCGTCACTGGTCGCGGCGTTGAGCGTTTTGCCGGAATATCTGCGAAATGCCGCCTCGGACTCGCACGCGGTGATCGACTACCGCGACTGGCACGGCCCGCTCGGGCGGCGGTTTCGCGCGCTCAAGCTGTGGAGCGTGATCCGCTGGTACGGCGCGGAAGGGCTGCGCGCGCACGTCCGCCAAGGCGTCGGCCTGGCCGCGCACTTCGCCGACCTGGTACGCGCCGACGACCGCTTCGAGATCGTCGCCGACCACGTGTTCTCGCTGGTCTGCTTCCGGCTGCGTGGCGCCGACGGCCGCAACGAGGAGCTGCTGCGCCGGCTCAACGCGTCCGGCCAGCTCTATCTGACGCACACGCGCGTACGCGGCGCGTACACGCTGCGGATGGCGATCGGCGCGGTCCCCACCGAGCTGCGCCACGTGGAGGCGGCCTGGCAGGCCATCCAGCGCGTGGCCGACGAGCTCTGAGAGACTGTTGGGGAACTGAGGTGCGCGAGAGTCGAGATCCAAACGTCGTCCTGCCGGTGCCGGACGGAAGCCCAAATAGCAGCGCTATGGTGGGGTTTCCTCCGGTGCCGGCAGGCGGCGTTTGGGCTCGGCTGTCGCGTGCCTCAGTTCCCCAACAGTCTCTGAACCCCGGTCACCTGGCCCGGCGGATCAGGCCTTCCTGCAGCACGGTCGCGATGTGCGTGCCGTCGGCGCTGAAGAAGCGACCGGCGGCCAGGCCGCGACCACCGGAGGTCGACGGGCTCTGGCAGTCGTAGAGAAACCACTCGTCGGCACGGAACGGCCGGTGGAACCACACCGCGTGGTCCAGGCTGGCGCTGCTCACCTCGCGCCAGGTCGCGCCATGAACGGCCAGCGTCGCGTCCAGCAAGGTGAGGTCGCTCGCGTACGTCAACGCGCAGGCATGCAGGGCGGCGTCGTCCGGCAGCTTGCCGTCGATGCGCATCCACACCTGCTGGCGGTCCGACTGCGGCCGCTCCCCCGGGTTGACCCAGCCGGGCACGCCGACGTAGCGCAGGTCGATCGGATGGTCCATCACGTTCCACGCCGCGTCGGCCGGCATCTTCTCGCGGACGATCTCCCACACCGGCGGCAGCTCGTCCGGCGGCACGACGTCCGGCACCTCGCTCTGGTGCTCGAAGCCGTCCTCGGCGACCTGGAACGACGCGGACATGAAGAAGATCGCCTTGCCGTGCTGGATCGCGGTGACCCGGCGCGTGGTGAACGAACGGCCGTCGCGTACCGGCTCGAC
The DNA here is from genome assembly GCF_010993745.1 of Fodinicola acaciae. Classification (NCBI taxonomy): domain Bacteria; kingdom Bacillati; phylum Actinomycetota; class Actinomycetes; order Mycobacteriales; genus Fodinicola; species Fodinicola acaciae. The sequence goes on along the minus strand of NZ_WOTN01000001.1, from coordinate 632,917 downwards.
CGTGTAGAGGATCGGCACCGCAGGGTCGCCCGGCCGGATGAAATAGCCGTGCAGCGAGTGCACCGACCGCTCCACCGAGACCGTACGGCTGGCCGCGACCAGCGCCTGGCCGGCGACCTGGCCACCGAAGACCCGCTGCAGCGTCACCTCCGGGCTGACGCCGCGGAAGTAGCCGACCTCCAGCTGCTCCAGGTCCAGCAGCTTCAGCAGCCGGTCGACGGCTGGCTGGCCGCGTAGCGGCTCCCCCAAGACGATCTCCTCTAGCCGGCGGTGTCCGATCCGAGCTGGTGCACGCGGACCGCGTTGGTGGATCCCGGGGTGCCAGGCGGGCTGCCCGCCACGATCACCACGCTGTCGCCGGCCGGATAGCGGCCGATGGACAGCAGCGCCGCGTCCACTGCTCGCACCATATCGTCGGTGTGGGACACCATCGGCGTCAGGAAGGTCTCCACGCCCCACGACAGCGCCAGCTGGTTACGCACCGCCGGCACCGAGGTGAAGGCCAGGATCGGCAGCCGGGTGTGCTGGCGGGCCAGCCGCCGTACGGTGTCGCCGGACAGCGTGAACGCGACGATCGCGCGCGCGTCGAGCACCTCGGCGATGCTCTTCGCGGCGGCCGCGATCGCGCCGCCTTTCGTACGCGGGTCGTGCTGCAGCGGCGGCACGCTCGGGTCGGAGTCCTCGACGCTGGAGATGATCCGGCTCATCGTGCGTACGGTCAGGATCGGGAACTTGCCAACGCCGGTCTCGCCGGACAGCATCAGCGCGTCGGCGCCGTCCAGCACCGCGTTGGCCACGTCGGACGCCTCGGCCCGGGTCGGCCGCGAGTTCTCGATCATCGAGTCGAGCATCTGGGTCGCCACGATGACCGGCTTGGCGTTCTCGCGACAGAGCTGGATGCACCGCTTCTGTACGATCGGCACCTGCTCCAGCGGCAGCTCCACGCCGAGGTCGCCGCGCGCGACCATCATGCCGTCGAAGGCCAGCACGATGGCCTCCAGGTTGGCCACCGCCTGCGGCTTCTCCAGCTTGGCGATCACCGGCAGCCGGCCGCCGCCATGCTCGTCCATGATCCGGCGTACCAGGTCGACCTCGTCCGGCTCACGCACGAACGACATGGCGATCATGTCGACGCGCAGGTCCAGCGCGAACTTCAGGTCCGCGATGTCCTTGTCGGACAGCGCCGGCACCGACAGCGCCGACTCCGGCACCGAGATGCCCTTGTTGTTGCTGACCGGACCACCCTCGATCACCAGGCAGCGGATCCGCGGTCCGTCGATGCCGGTGATCTCCACGGCGACCTTGCCGTCGTCGATGAGCAGCCGGTCGCCGACCGACACCTCCTCGGCGAGCTTGTGGTAGGTCGTCGAGACGATGTCGTGGTTGCCGTCCACCGGCTCGGTGGTGATGGTGACCGTCTCGCCGGTCAGCCAGTCGACCGGACCGGCCGCGAACCGGCCCAGCCGGATCTTGGGTCCCTGCAGGTCGGCCAGTACGCCGACCGCGTGTCCGGTGGCGTCGGAGGCCTCCCGGATCATCTCGAATGCCCGCCGGTGGTCCTCGTGGTCGCCGTGGCTGAAGTTGAGCCGGGCCACGTCCATGCCGGCGTCGACCAGCGCGCGTACGCGCTCCGGTGTCGCGGTGGCCGGACCGATGGTGCAGACGATCTTCGCGCGCCTACTCATGGCCGTCACACTATCGGCATCGGGTGAACCGATGCAGAACCGGGAGCGACCTTCGTCACCTGGTCACCTGGGTAAAACCGCTTATCGGACGAAACGACTACAGGGCCTCCCCACGCGCGCGTAAGGAGGCCCTGCGGTTCGTCAGCGAGCGACGAGCGCCATCGTGGTCGGCTCGATCGGCGCCGGCAGCAGCGAATGGCCGGTGAGATATTCGTCGACGGCCGCGGCACACGCGCGGCCCTCGGCGATGGCCCACACGATCAGCGACTGGCCGCGGCCGGCGTCACCGGCCACGAACACACCGTCCACAGTGGACTTCCAGGACGCGTCCCTGGCCACGACACCGCGCTGCCCCAGCTCGGCGCCAAGGCCCTCCAACAGCCCAGAGCTCTGGTCGACACCGACAAACCCCATCGCCAGCAGTACGAGCTGAGCCGGCAGCTCACGCTCCGAGCCCGGCACCTTCTCGAAGCGACCGTCGACCATGGTCACCTCGTGCAGCGCCAGCGCGCGTACGTCGCCGTCCTCGTCGGCCAGGAACTTCTCCGTGTTGACCGAGAAAACCCGCTCGCCGCCCTCCTCGTGCGCGCTGGACGTACGCAGGATCAGCGGCCAGGTCGGCCACGGCGTCGAGTCCGGCCGAGCGCCCGGCGGCTCCGGCATGATCTCCAGCTGCGTCACGCTCGCGGCGCCCTGCCGGTGGGCCGTGCCGAGGCAGTCGGCGCCGGTGTCACCGCCACCGATGATCACCACCTGCTTGCCGTTGGCGTCGATCGGCGCGGCCGCCAGGTCGCCGTTCTGGACCCGGTTGGCCGGCTCCAGATAGTCCATCGCGAAATGGATGCCGCCGGCCTCGCGGCCGGGCGCCGGCAGATCACGCGGCACGGTCGAACCGATGGCCAGCACGACCGCGTCGTACGACGAGCGCAGCTGCTCGGCCGTCACGTCCACGCCGACATTCACGCCGGTGCGCAAAACCGTGCCCTCGGCCTCCATCTGCGCCAGCCGCCGGTCCAGATGGCGTTTCTCCATCTTGAACTCCGGGATGCCATAGCGCAGCAGGCCACCGATCCGGTCGTTGCGCTCGTACACGGTCACGTCGTGGCCGGCACGGGTCAGCTGCTGCGCCGCCGCCAGGCCGGCCGGACCGGAGCCGACGACCGCGACCTTCTTGCCCGACTTCAGCTCCGGCGGCGCCGGCGTGACCCAACCTTCGGCGAAGGCGCGGTCGATGATCTCGACCTCGACCTGCTTGATGGTGACCGGATCGCTGTTGATGCCGAGTACGCACGCCGCTTCGCACGGCGCCGGACACAACCGGCCGGTGAACTCCGGAAAGTTGTTGGTGGCGTGCAGCCGCTCGATGGCCGAGCGCCACTGGTCCGTACGCACCAGGTCGTTCCACTCCGGAATCAGGTTTCCGAGCGGACATCCGTTGTGGCAGAACGGAATGCCGCAGTCCATGCAGCGCGACGCCTGGGTGCGCAGCTTGCCTGGCTCGAAGTCCTCGTAGACCTCGCGCCAGTCCATCAGCCGCAGGTCGACCGGCCGGCGCTTGGGCAGTTCCCTGCCGTGCTTGAGAAAACCGCTCGGGTCAGCCACGGGCCGCCTCCATGATCGCCTCGGCGACATCCCGGCCGGTCTGCTCGGCCAGCCGGGTCGCCTCCAGGACACGCCGGTAGTCACGCGGCATGATCTTCGTGAACTCGATCCGCCGGCGCTCCCAGTCGGCCAACAGCGTCTCGGCCACCGGCGACGCGGTTTCCGCGGCATAGCGGACAAGTACGTCGTGCAGCCGCTCGGTGTCCTCGATCGACGGCTCCTCCAGATCGACCATCTCGCGGTTGACCAGCTTGGGGTCGAGGTTGAGCACGTACGCGGTGCCACCGGACATGCCGGCGGCGAAGTTACGGCCGGTGGGGCCGAGCACGACGACCGTGCCGCCGGTCATGTATTCGCAGCCGTGGTCGCCGACGCCTTCGACGACGGCGAGCGCGCCGGAGTTACGTACGCCGAAGCGTTCGCCGACGATGCCGCGCAGGAACGCCTCGCCACTGGTCGCGCCGTAGAGGATCGTGTTGCCGGCGATGATGTTCTGCTCGGCCGGGAACGGCGCCACCGGGTCCGGCCGCAGCACGATCCGGCCGCCGGACAGCCCCTTGCCGACGTAGTCGTTGGCGTCGCCAAGCAACCGGAGCGTCACGCCCGACGGCACGAACGCGCCGAACGACTGGCCGGCGGTGCCGGTGAAGGTGATGTCGATCGTGTCGTCCGGCAGGCCCTCCTCGCCGAACCGCCGAGTCACGAACGAGCCGAGCATGGTGCCGACCGTACGGTTGACGTTGCGTACCGGCAGCTCCAGCTTGACCGGCGAGCCGTCCAGCAGTGCGCCTTCGCACAGCTGGATCAGCGTGTTGTCCAGCGCCTTGTCCAGCCCGTGATCCTGCTCGGTGGTGTTATGCAGCGCTGCACCGGCCGGCAGCTCCGGCACCACGAACAGCGGTGACAGGTCGAGGCCGGAGGCCTTCCAGTGCTCGACCGCGCGGCGCGTGTCGAGCACCTCGGCGTGGCCGATCGCCTCGTCCAGCGACCGGAATCCGAGCTCTGCCAACAACTCGCGGACCTCTTCTGCGATGTATTCGAAGAAGGTCACCACATATTCGGCCTTGCCGCTGAACTTCTCCCGCAGCTTCGGGTTCTGCGTCGCGACGCCGACCGGACAGGTGTCGAGATGACAGACCCGCATCATGATGCAACCGGAGACCACCAGCGGCGCGGTCGCGAAACCGTACTCCTCCGCGCCGAGCAGGGCGGCGATGACGACATCGCGACCGGTCTTGAGCTGGCCGTCGGTCTGTACGACGATCCGGTCGCGCAGGTTGTTGAGCAGCAGGGTTTGCTGCGTCTCGGCCAAACCCAGCTCCCACGGACCGCCGGCGTGCTTCAGCGAGGTGAGCGGAGCCGCGCCCGTACCACCGTCGTGGCCGGAGATCAGCACGACATCGGCGTGAGCCTTGGAAACTCCGGCCGCGACCGTGCCGACGCCGACCTCGGCGACCAGCTTGACGTGGATACGCGCCTCGGGGTTGGCGTTTTTCAGGTCGTGGATCAGCTGCGCCAGATCCTCGATCGAATAGATGTCGTGATGTGGCGGCGGACTGATCAGGCCGACGCCAGGCGTGGAGTGCCGCGTACGCGCGACCCACGGATAGACCTTGTGACCCGGCAGCTGGCCGCCTTCGCCCGGCTTGGCGCCCTGCGCCATCTTGATCTGGATGTCGTCGGAGTGCACCAGATAGTCACTGGTGACACCGAAACGCCCGGACGCGACCTGCTTGATCGCGCTGCGCCGGCGCGGGTCGCGCAGCCGGTCGGAGTCCTCGCCGCCTTCGCCGGTGTTGGACCGCGCGCCGAGCTGGTTCATCGCGATCGCCAGAGTTTCGTGTGCCTCGGCCGAAATCGAACCGTAGCTCATCGCGCCGGTGGAGAACCGCTTGACGATCTCGCTGGCCGGCTCGACCTCCTCGAGCGGAATCGGCTTGCGGTCGGAGGAAAAACCGAACAGGCCGCGCAGTGTGGCCGCCTTCTCCGACAGCGCGTCGACCGACGAGGTGTATTTCTTGAAAATCTCGTATTTGCGCGTACGGGTGGCGTGCTGCAGCAGGAAAACCGTCTCCGGGTTGAAAAGATGCAGCTCGCCCTCGCGGCGCCACTGGTATTCGCCGCCGACCTCCAGCCGCCGGTGCGCGCGGTCGGTCGGGTTGGCCGGCCACGCCTTCGCGTGCCGCGCGGCCACCTCGTCGGCCAGCGCGTCCAGGCCGACGCCGCCGAGTTTGCTCGTCGTACCGGTGAAATGCTGGTCGATGAGCTCCTTGGACAGGCCGACCGCCTCGAACACCTGCGCGCCGGTGTACGACGCGACCGTCGAGATCCCCATCTTGCTCATGACCTTCAGGACACCCTTGCCGAGCGCCTTGACGTAGTTGCGGATCGCCTTCTGCGGCTCGATGCCGGTGAGCTGGCCGCCGGCGATCATGTCCTCGATGGTCTCGAAGGCCAGATAGGTGTTGACCGCGGCGGCGCCGTAACCGAGCAGGAGAGCCACGTGGTGGACCTCACGCGCGTCCCCGGCCTCCACCACCAGGCCGACCCGCGTACGCGTGCGCTCGCGGACGAGATGGTGGTGTACGCACGACGTGAGCAACAGCGACGGGATCGGCGCCAGGTCCTCGGTCGAGTCACGGTCGGAGAGCACGATCAGCCGCGCGCCGTCCTCGATCGCCTCGGAGATGTGCCGGCAGATCTCCGCCAGCCGCGCGCGCATCCCCTCGCCGCCGTCCTTGACCCGGTAGAGGCCGGACACGGTGACCGCCTTGAAGCCAGGCATGTCGCCGTCCTCGTCGATGTGCACGATCTTGGCGAGCTCGTCGTTGTCGATCACCGGGAACGGCAACACGATCTGCCGGCAGCTGGCCGGGCCCGGCACGAGCAGGTTCTGCTCGGCGCCGATGGTGTCGCCGACGCTGGTGACGATCTCCTCCCGGATGGCGTCCAGCGGCGGATTGGTCACCTGCGCGAAAAGTTGTGCGAAGTAGTCGTAGAGCAGCCGTGGCCGCTTGGACAGCACGGCGATCGGCGTGTCACTGCCCATCGAGCCGATCGCCTCCGCACCGGTGGCCGCCATCGGCGTCAGGATGATCCGCAGTTCTTCTTCGGTGTAGCCGAAAGTCTGCTGCCGGCGCTGCACCGACTCGTGGCCGTACGTGACGTGCTCGCGTTCCGGCAGGCCTTCCAGCCGCATCAGGCCGGCGTGCAGCCAGTCGTCGTACGGATGCTCGGCGGCCAGCTCGGCCTTGATCTCGTCGTCCTCGACGATCCGGCCCCGCGAGGTGTCGACCAGGAACATCCGGCCCGGCCGGAGCCGGCCTTTCGCGATGACGTCGGCCGGATCGATGTCCAACACGCCGGCCTCGCTGGCCAGCACGACCAGGTCGTCGCGGGTACGCCACCACCGGCCCGGACGCAGGCCGTTGCGGTCGAGCACCGCGCCGATCTGGGTGCCGTCGGTGAAAGCGACACAGGCTGGACCGTCCCACGGCTCCATCAGCGACGCGTGGAACTCGTAGAACGCGCGCCGCGCCGGGTCCATGTCGTCGTTGTTTTCCCACGCCTCCGGGATCATCATCAGCACCGCGTGCGGCAGGCTGCGGCCACCGAGATGCAGCAGCTCCAGCACCTCGTCGAAGGTGGCCGAGTCGCTGGCTCCCGGCGTACAGATCGGGAAAATCCGCTCGACGTCGCCGCCGAAGGCCTCGTTGATCTCCGGCGTGGCCAGCAGCGCCTCGCGGGCGCGCATCCAGTTGCGGTTGCCCTGGATCGTGTTGATCTCGCCGTTGTGCGCGATGTAACGGTAGGGATGTGCCAGCGGCCAGGACGGGAACGTGTTGGTGGAAAACCGGCTGTGCACCAGCGCGATGGCGCTGTCCGCGCGCGGATCCGTGAGGTCGGCGTAAAAGTTGCCGAGCTGCTCGGTGGTGAGCATGCCCTTGTAGACCATCGTGCGACCGGACAGCGACGGGAAGTAGACGCCGACGCCGACCGCCTCCGACTGGTGCTCGATCCGTTTACGCGCGACAAAAGCCATCCGCTCGAGCGGCAGACCGGAAAGAACTTCGCCGCCGGATCCGCGGAAACTCAGGAAGATCTGCCGCACCCGCGGCAGCACGCCGAGCGCGGTCGGTCCGAGGTCGGACGGGTCGACCGGCGGCTCGCGCCAGCCGAGCACGCTGCCGTTCTCCTCGGCGACGATCCGGTCGATGATCTCGCGCGCGGCGGATTCGTCATCGTCGTTGGCGGGCAGGAAAACCAGGCCGGTCACGTAGGAACCGTTTTCCGGCAGGTCGAAATCGACGACCGCACGGAAGAATCCGTCCGGAATCTGGAGCAGAATTCCGGCCCCGTCGCCGGAATTCACCTCGGCGCCGGCGGCGCCGCGATGCTCCATGTTGCGTACGGCGGTCAGGCCGTGCGCGACTATCTGATGCGAGCGCCTGCCAAGTGCGTCGGCAACGAATGCCACGCCGCAGGAATCGTGCTCGAATGCCGGGTCATAAAGACCTTGGGCAGGCGGAACCGCAGAGAAATTCACCGGCAGGCTCCCTCGTCGTCAATGGGCACTCGGGGTTTTCGGCACAGTCCTGACAGACCGGCTCTTTCGAGTGCGCCGGGCGGGGGCGGGACGTCGTCGGCCCGTTGGAGGAACGGGCCGGCGTGCCGGCCCGGTGTGGTGCTACGCAGGAGTGCGCGCGGGATCGCCGGCGCACCTTTCGAGGTTACACGGACACCGGCGTCCGGCGCGATTTCGCCGCCAGTGATCGATCCCACCAGCGACGACGCACATACTGAGCTGCGTAAACGGCTCCTGGCGTGCTAGGAGATGCGGCGTCTTTTTCAGGCTTTGTCGGCCGGCGCCTCGGCCTTGCTGTCCGGCTCGGCCGATTCTTCTTTACTTTCCTCGTCTTTCGCCAGACTCACGGTTTCTTTCGGCTCACCATCGGTAATCACCTCGACCTTGCGGCCACCGTCGAGGATCCGGAGCTGCTCGCGCGGTCCGCGCTGCCACAGGAAGTACGCGAGGCCGCCGATGAACACGACGATCGACGTCCAGTCGTTGAGCCGCAGGCCGAAGAACATCTGGGCCTCGTCGATCCGCAACGCCTCGACCCAGAACCGGCCGACCGTGTAGGCCATCACGTACAAGGCGAACGCGCGGCCGTGGCCGAGCCGGAACTTCTTGTCAGCCCAGATCACCAACAGGCCGACGCCAGCGTTCCACAGCAGCTCGTACAGGAAGGTCGGATGGTAGGTGCCCGGCAGCGTCGACACGGCGTGACCGGTCGCCGGGTCCATCTGGTGGACGACCAGGCCCCACGGCAGCGAGGTCTGGCCGCCGTACAACTCGTTGTTGAAGTAGTTGCCCAGCCGGCCGATCGCCTGCGCGAACACCAACCCCGGCGCGGCCGCGTCGGCCAGCACCCCGAGCGGCAGGCCGATCCGCCGGCACCCCAGCCACGCACCGAGCGCACCGAGCGCCACCGCCCCCCAGATGCCGAGGCCACCGTTCCAGATCTTCACGATGTCGATCAGGTGACCATCCGGCCCGAAGTACGGCCCCGGCGTCGTGATCACGTGATAGAGCCGTCCACCGACGATGCCGAACGGCACGGCCCACAACGCGACATCCGTCACCGCACCAGCCGGCCCGCCACGCGCCTTCAGGCGCCGGTCGGTCAGCCACACCGCGACGACGATCCCGATGATGATCGCGATCGCGTACGCACGCAGCGGGATCGGGCCGAGAAACCACACGTTCTGCGTCGGACTGGGAATCGACGCCAAGATGGCCGAAGTCACGCTCGCCACCGTACCGGGCTCCTGCTCGCGGCGTGTGGCTCCCCTGGGTTCTGCCGGGGCGAGGGGGTGGGGTGGGTGGTTTTTCCTTTTTGGTGTCGTTGGGGAGGTGGTTGCGTTTTCTGCTTCGTTGCTCAGGAGGTGGTTGGTTTTCCGCCTGCGCGGCGGGCGACCTCCAGGGAGGGGGGCGGGAACGCCAATCTGTGTGCACGAGGGGTGCGGGCGGCGGTTGCGGGCGGGGCTGGGTTGCCGGGTCACGTGTGGGAAGCAACCCGTCGGGATGGACGCCAAACGATCGTGCTGTAGCGGCTGACTGCGTAATACTTGTTTAACAAGATATCAAAACGGACATCTGTCGCAGGCGAGCAGTCACAACAGCATTGTCAGCCTCAGTAGTCACACCCGTCACAGCCTCCGGAAATCACGGCGGCGTGAAAGCCTTGTTTCTTGCGTCCACCGCAAGTAACTCGACATTCATGCCATCTACGAACCTCTCAAGCCGGACATTTAGCGCTCCATGTGCCTTCGCGTCCCACATAATGGACCTTCTCGCCACAGAACGGGACGCCACGGCACCTCCGGCGCCCCAGCCACACTCCTGGTCCACACCACAACACAACCGCACCCGCCGCACCCAACCCCACCAACAGCGAAACCCCGCGCGCCCCTCCCCTTGAGGTCGCCCTCCGCGCAGGCGCCACCACCCCCAAAACGCAACAAAAATGAAGAGCCCCGCCCTCCCAACGCACCAAACAGAAAACGCAACCACCTCAAAGCGCCCCGACGAACTACCCCCGCACCCCCGCAGCAAGATCCTCCGTCAGCGCAACCAGGGCACGTACCCCCGCCGCCTCGTCCTCAGCATCCAACAGACACCGCACCAACGCCGACCCCACGATCACCGCATCGGCAAACGAAGCCACCTCGGCTGCCTGTTCGCCGTTGCTCACGCCGAGCCCCACACCAACCGGCAGATCCGTCACCTGGCGTACGCGGGAAACCAGGGTCGGCGCGGCGTTGGAGGTCTGTGCGCGTGCGCCTGTCACGCCCATCACCGAGGTGGCGTAGACAAACCCGCGACAAACGGCGACGGTCGAGGCGATACGGGCGTCGGTGGAGGATGGCGACACCAGGAAGACCTTGTCGAGATTGTGCTTGTCGGCGACCGCGAGCCAGTCGGCTGCCTCGTCGGGGATCAGGTCCGGGGTGATCAGGCCCGCTCCCCCGGCGTTGGCCAGGTCAGTGGCAAACCGGTCGACGCCATAGCGCAGGACAGGGTTCCAGTACGTCATGACCAGCGTCGGCACGCCGGTGGCGGCGACGGCTTCGACGGTGTGGATGAGGTCGGAGGTGCGTACGCCTCGGTCCAGCGCGGCCTGCGATGCCGCCTGGATCACCGGGCCGTCGATGACCGGGTCCGAGTACGGCAGGCCGATCTCGACGATGTCGACGCCGGCGTCGACCATTGCCTTGATCGCGTCGATGGCGCCGGGCACCGACGGATAGCCGGCCGGCAGATAGCCGACGAGCACCGGCCGCGATCCGAATGCCGACGCGACGGTCACGATTTTTCCTCCAGCAGGCCAAACCACTTGGCGGCGGTCTCCATGTCCTTGTCGCCGCGACCGGACAGGTTGACCAGCACGATCGGCTCCCGACCCAGCTCGGTGGCCAGCCGCGGCGCGATCCGCAGCGCACCGGCGAGGCCGTGCGCGCTCTCGATCGCCGGGATGATGCCCTCGGTGCGGCACAGCAGCCGGAAGGCCTGCATCGCCTCGGCGTCGGTGACCGGCTCGTACGTGGCGCGGCCAGTGTCCGACAGCCAGGCGTGCTCCGGACCGACCGCCGGATAGTCCAGGCCGGCCGAGATCGAGTGCGACTCGATGGTCTGGCCGTCCTCGTCCTGCAGCAGGTACGTGCGCGCGCCGTGCAGCACACCGGCCCCGCCCGCGGTGATCGCCGCCGCGTGCCGGCCGGTCTCGACGCCATCTCCGCCGGCCTCGAAGCCGAACAGCCGCACGTCCGCGTCCGGAATGAAGGCGTGGAAGATGCCGAGCGCGTTGGAGCCACCGCCGACGCAGGCACACACCGCGTCCGGCAGCCGGTCGAGCAGCTCAAGGGACTGCGCGCGCGCTTCGACGCCGATGCCGCGTACGAAGTCGCGCACCATCGCCGGGAACGGATGCGGTCCGCCGACCGAGCCGACCACGTAATGGGTGTAGTCCACCGACGCCACCCAGTCGCGGAAGGCCTCGTTCATCGCGTCCTTCAGCGTGCGGCTGCCGGACTTCACCGACACGACCTCAGCGCCGAGCATCCGCATCCGCGCGACGTTGAGCGCCTGCCGCCGGGTGTCTTCCTCACCCATGTAGACGGTGCACTCGAGATCCAGGTATGCCGCCGCCGTCGCGGTCGCCACGCCGTGCTGACCGGCGCCGGTCTCGGCGATGACCCGCCGCTTCCCCATCCGCTTGGTCAGCAGCGCCTGGCCGAGCACGTTGCGCACCTTGTGCGCGCCGGTGTGGTTGAGGTCCTCGCGCTTGAGCAGGATCCGCGCGCCGGCTTTCTCCGACAGCCGCCTGGCCTCGTAGAGCAGGCTCGGCAGGCCGGCGTAGTCGCGGCCCATCCGCTCCAGCTCGCCGACGAATTCCTTGTCGGACAACGCTTTGCGATATTCGACGTCCAACTCGTCGAGCGCGGCGATCAGCGCCTCTGGTACGAACCGGCCGCCGTACACGCCGAAGTAGCCGCGGGTGTCAGGGCCTTCTGTGGTGGTCATCGTGACGGCCTCGGGGTCGCGGGGTGGGATCCGGCGGTGACCAGGTCGGCGACCGCCTGGCGAGGACTGCGGTCGGTGACCAGGCCCTCGCCGACCAGCACCGCGTCGGCGCCGGCGGACGCGTACGCGATCAGGTCGTGCGTGCTCTTCACGCCGGACTCGGCGATCTTCACGATCTCCGACGGCAGGCCCGGCGCGATCCGCTCGAAGATGGACTTGTCCACCTCCAGCGTGCCGAGGTCGCGCGCGTTGACACCGATCACCTTCGCGCCGGCCTCCAGCGCGCGGTCGGCTTCGGCCTCGTCGTGCACCTCGACCAGCGCGGTCATGCCGAGCGACTCGATCCGCTCCAGCAGGCCGACCAACACGTTCTGTTCCAGCGCGGCGACGATCAGCAGCACCAGATCGGCGCCGTGCGCGCGAGCCTCCAGCACCTGATAAGAGCTGACGACGAAGTCCTTGCGCAGCACCAAGACGTCGACCGCGGATCGTACGGCGACCAGATCTTCCAGCGATCCACCGAAATAGTGGCCCTCGGTGAGCACACTGATACAGCGCGCACCGCCGAGCTCGTACTCACGCGCCAGCGCCGCCGGGTCGCGGATGTCGGCGAGCGCACCGGCCGACGGCGACGACCGCTTCACCTCGGCAATCACGCCGACCCCCGGCGCACGCAGCGCGCGCAACGCGTCTTTTGCATGCGGAGCAATGGTCGCGCGTCTTTTCATCTCATCCAGCGGCACCGCCGCCTGACGCTCCTCCACGGCTGCCTTGGACCGCGCGATCACGTCGTCGAGAAAGCTCATCGGTCACCCTCGACGATTCGCCGGCATCGTCTCAGGCCGCCTGTCCTTCGCCTGCGCAGCCCCATGCCAGGGATGCTACCGACCGACATTCCGGACCCGGTCAGCGGTCGGTAATTACCTGCCGGCGATCACGTTGGCGAAACGCGCAATAGGACTCGTGGTCGCACGACCGGCGTATTCCTGCCGGTCGGCGATCCGGTAAAGCAGATAGAGCGAGCGTACGCCGAGAAAACGCAACGGCTCCGGCTCCCAGCGGCGCACCCGGCGGCCGACCCACGGCAGCCGGGTCAGCTCGGTGTCGCGCCGCAACACCAGGTCACGCAGCGTACGGCCGGCGAGATTGGTCGTCGTCACGCCATGTCCGACGTATCCACCGGCCGCGCCCAGACCGCTCGGTCGGTCGAACTGTACGGTCGCGCACCAGTCCCGCGGCACGCCGAGCACGCCACACCACGCGTGCGCGATCGGAGTTTGGCGCGCGGCCGGGAACATCTCGTGCAACAGCCGCGAAAGCGCCGCCACCGTACGCTCCTGCGTGGCGCCACTGTGGTCGGTGCGCGAGCCAAACCGATACGGCACGCCGCGACCACCGAGCGCGATGCGGCTGTCGGCGGTGCGCTGCGCGTACATGTACGCGTGCGCCAGGTCGCCGACGGTTTCCGCGCCATCCCAGCCAATTTCCGACCAGAACGCGTCCGGCAGCGGCTCGGTGACGATCATGGAGGAGTTCATCGGCAGCCAGGTGCGCCGCTCGCCGGCCAGGCCGGCGGTGAATCCTTCCAGGCACCGCAACACAATGTCGGCGCTGACGGTGCCGCAGTCGGTGCGTACGCGCCGCGGCTCCACCCGTCGCACGGTCGTCTGCTCGTAGATCCGCACGCCGGTTTTCTCGACGGCTTCGGCCAATCCGCGCACCAGCTTGGCCGGCTGGATGCGCGCGCAGTGCGGACTGAAGATGCCGCCGATGGCGCCATCGATGCCGATCCGCCTGGCCAGCTCGCCACCGTCCAATGTGGACACATCGGCCTCGCCGTAGCCCCACTGCCGCAGGTGCTGGTATTCCTGGCCGAGCCGCTCCAACTGCGCGCGGCTGCGGGCGACCTCGACGTTGCCGCCTTTGACGATGTCGGCGTCGATGCCTTCCTCAGCTGCGACGCGGATCACCTCGTCGACGGCCGCGAACATCGCTCGCTGCAGCCCGATGGTGGCCGGCCGGCCGCGGCTGGCCGCATATCGCTCAGCCGAGCCTGCCAGTCCCGCGGTCAGCCAGCCGCCGTTACGTCCGGAGGCACCGAAGCCGGCGAACTCCTTCTCCAGCACGGCGATCCGCAGGTCGGGCTGTGCCTTCTTGAGGTAGTACGCGGTCCACAGGCCGGTGAAGCCGGCGCCGACGATCGCCACGTCGACCGCCAGGTCACCGGGCAGGCCGTCGCGACAGCCAGGCAGTCCGGTCTGCGCGTACCAGAAGGAAACGTCGCCGTTGCGGATCATGGCCACCACTGTGCAACGCGACGCGCGCGTTGTCAGCCCTTGGTCGGATCCTCGCCGCGGTCCATCGCGTCCCAGGTCTCCGCGTCGGTGGACACTCCGGCGGTCACCTTGCGATCCGCTGGATGCAGCTCGTATCGCTGCGGTGCCGACCAGGTCCGTGCGCGTACGGCGATCAGCAGGCCGCCGAGGAGCACGCAGGCACCACCGACGATCGCCAACACGCCCCAGACCGGAGTGACCTGCACGGTCATCGAGGCGGTCGTTGGCCGCAGCGCTGGACCGGTCAGGCCGGAGACCGCGTCGACGATCATGCCGAGGCCGCACAACGCGACGAAGGCGCCGAGGATCGTCCGGCCGATCCGTTTCAACGCCAGCAGCGCGAGCGCGCCGGCCAGTCCGACCAGCGCGAGCGCGGCGGCGATCGGCGCCGCGTCACGGCCGGTGACCGTCTTGGAGATCGCTGGCAGCGGCGCCACGCGCTCGACCAGCTGTGTCCCCCACGGCTGTGTCACGGCCCACAGCGCCAGCCCGGCCCCGGCCGCGCAGAGGACGAACGCGACCACAACCTCTCGTCGCGACTTCACCTCACCATCGTCACATGCGCGCCGAGCGAGGTACGGTCCGGCCGTGCTCGTATCCGACATCGAGGCCACCCTGCGCGCCGCCGGCTGCGTCTTCGCCGAGGCGGAGGCCGCCGTCCTGCGCGCCGCCGCGCGCAGCGACGAGCACCTGCACGAGCTGGTCGGCCGCCGGGTCGCCGGCCGTCCGCTGGAACACGTCGTCGGCTTCGCGGAATTCTGCGGTCGCAAGATCTTCGTCGACCCTGGCGTCTTCGTACCTCGGCACCGCAGCGAGTTCCTGGTCCGCCAGGCCGCGTCGCGTACGCGTGAGCAGGGCACCGTCGTGGACCTGTGCTGCGGCTCCGGCGCCCTCGGCGCCGCGCTCGCGGCGATCCGCGACATCGACCTTTATGCCACCGACCTCGACCCTGCCGCCGTACGATCCGCACGCCGCAACCTCGCGCCTGACCGCGTTTTCGAAGGCGACCTTTTCCAGCCCCTGCCACAAAACCTCCGCGGCCGCGTGGACACGATCATCGCCAACGTGCCGTACGTACCAACCGACGACATCGCACTGATGCCGGCGGAGGCCCGCATACACGAGCCCCGAATCGCCCTCGACGGCGGCAGCGACGGCCTTGACATCCTGCGGAAAGTCGCCACCGAGTCGACCTTTTGGCTGAAACCCGGCGGCCATATCCTGAGCGAAATCAGCGAACGCCAGGCGCCACAAGCAAAAACAATCGTCGCCAACCACGGCCTGATCGCCAACCTAGCCACCGACAACGAAACCGACGCCACAGTCGTCATCGGCACAACCGCCGACCCCTAGACGTCGAAGGTGCAAAGTAGGCCCACATTCAGCGACAAAAGTGGGCCTACTTTTGCACAGTCGACTCGGAGCCCCTCAACCCGGCCCCGGCGCTCCCATCGCCCGCACCAGCTGCTCGGAGGTCATCGGCGGCTGCTCGACCGCCGTCGCCGCGCTCGCCTGCAACCCGTCGAGCAGGAAGTGAACATGCCGCCGCCAGCTGTCCGGCGCCGCGTCCCTGGTGGCGTCGATGATCCGCGCCGCCGACCAGATGATGTACGCGAAGTCGATCAGCGTGAAGTCGGCGCGCAGCTGGCCGGACCGGTGTGCGCGCTCGATGATGTCGCCGACCTGCGCGAACCCGGAGGCACAGGCCCGGGAGGCGACCTGGGCGTCCGGATAGCGCCGGGACAGGATGTCGTTGAGGCCGCGGTCGGCGGCCTGTCGCTCGCACGCTCCCATCACGTACGCGACAAAGCCGCGCCAAGGGTCGGCGCAGCTGAGCGCGCTCTCCGCCAGCTCCCGGAGCGCCAGCACCTTCGCCGGCATGACCTCGTCGAGCAGCGCCTCGCGCGTCGCGAAGTTGTTGTAGAGCGTCCCGATGCTGACGCCGGCGCGCTTGGCGATCTCCTCCAGCGGCACGTCGAGACCGCGGCTGGCGAACACCGCCTCCGCGGCGTCGATCAGCTTCCGCCGGTTTTCCACGGCGTCACGGCGCAGCGGCCTGGCTCGGTTGGACATGCTTCCATCCTACGAACTTGAGGCGCATCTCAAGTTCATGCTAGCGTCGGCATTGTCGAGGGCTCCCTCAACTTAACTCCCGAAAGGCTCTCCATGGTCAAGACCATCGCCATCTTCGGCACCGGACCCGGCATGAGCCGGTCGGTCGCGGTCCGCTTCGGCCGCGCCGGATTCCGTGTCGCCCTCGTCGCGCGTACGCGCTCCAAGCTGGACAAATACGTCGGGGAACTGGCCGCTGCGGGCATCGAGGCGGCCGCCTTCACCGCTGACGTGACCGACGGCGCCGAGCTGCTGCGCGTCATCGGCGAGATCGAGCAGCGGTTCGGCCACATCGACGTGGCCGAGTTCAGCCCCGGCAACCTCGACACGCCGGTGGTCAACGTCATGGACGTCGACCCCGACGACCTGCCGGCGCAGTTCAACACGCCACTGTGGGCTCCGATCCGGCTGGTACGCGCACTGCTTCCAGGCATGCTCGAACGCGGAGACGGCGCCTTCCTGATCGCGTCCGGCGCCTCGGTGCTGCATCCGTCGCCGATGCTCGGAAATGCCGGCATGGCGCTCGGTGCACTGCGACACTACGTACAAAACCTGCACAACGTGATCGCCAACAAAGGTGTCTACATTGGACTCGTCCACGTCGGCGGACCGATCGAACGCAGTGACATGACCGCGGCGTTCCTGAAGGACGTCGACGTCAGCGCGTTTCCGTTCGTCAATCCGGACGATCTTGCCGAGACGGCCTGGGACATGTACCTCGCGCGAGACGGCTTCGAGCGTACGGTCGGCGGTTTCGGCCAGTGAGCGGCAAAACTCTGGCCGTCTTCGGTGCAGGACCGGCTCTCGGTCTCTCCGTCGCACGCCGGTTTGCCGCCGAAGGCTTCAAAATCGCATTGGTGGCGCGAAACCCCGAGCGGCTGGCAAGTTCCGTCGAACGGATAGACGGAGATGCGGCCGCTTTTACCGCGGATCTCGGAAAACACGAGGAGATCGACGCGCTTGTCGGTGCGATCGAGGAAAAGTGCGGCCCTCCGGACGTGATGACGTTCAGTCCGGCCGGCTGGATCGACGGCCGTCCGCTGCCCGTGATCGATCTCGATCCGCGGGCTCTCACCCGACAGCTGCGCTTTCCTTTGCTGACCGCGACAGCTCTGGTCCGACGCGTGTTGCCGCGGATGGCGACCGGCGGCTCGATCCTGATGGCCCTCGGCATCTCGGCGCTGCGGCCGATGCCGTTCATCGCCAGCATCGGCGTCGCGCACGCGGCCGTACGCGCATATCTGCTGAATCTCAACGCCGAGCTGGCGACGCGCGACATCTACGCCGGCGCGCTCATCGTCGGCGGAGCGATCGTCGGGAGCGACGCCGCCAGCTCGGTCGGCGCGGACGGGGGCCTCGATCCTGACGAGCTGGCCGAGGCGTACTGGCAGCTGCACGTCAAGCGCGACCGCTTCGAGCACATCGCCGAGTGAACGTCGTACGGTCGGAGGCATGACGATCACCGAAGGCCTTGTCCACGGCCAGGTGGCGGCCGGATTCGAGCCGGTCGCCGAGGCGTTCGCGGACAACCTGACCGAGCGCGGCGAGATCGGCGCGGCCTTCGCGGCGGTGCACGACGGTCGCGTCGTGGTCGACATCTGGGGCGGCCTCGCCGACCCAGCGACCGGCCGCGGCTGGCAGGAGGACACGCTGCAGCTGGTCTATTCCGGCACGAAAGGCCTGGTCGCGGCGGCCATGCTGATCCTGGTCGAGCGCGGCCTGCTCGACCTGCGGGCCCCGGTCGCCACGTACTGGCCGGAGTTCGCCGCGCACGGCAAGGGCGCCGTCACGGTGGCGCAGGTGATGTCGCACCAGGCCAGGCTGCCTGGCATCCGCCGGCCGGTGACCGCCGCCGACACGCTCGATCCGGTACGGATGGCCGCGCTGCTCGCCGACCAGCCGCAGGAGACCGATCCGCGAGCCGTGCTGACCTACCATCCGCTCACCTACGGCTGGCTGGCCGGTGAGCTCGTCCGCCGCGTCGACGGGCGTACGGTCGGGCGGTTCGTCCGCGAGGAGATCGCCGAGCCGCTGGCGATGCAGACCTGGATCGGCCTGCCGGCCGAGCTGGAGCCGCGCGTCTCGACGATCGTCTACGCGCCGAGCTGGCGCCGGATGTGGTCGCGGCTGCCGGCCGACGACGAGCTGTTTCTGCGCGCCTGGTCCAATCCCCCGCTGTGGCCGGACGGCCCGGTCGCGTACAACGGCCGCGCGTTCCACGCCGCAGAGGTGCCCGGCGCCGGCGCGATCAGCACCGCGCGGTCGCTGGCGCGGTTCTATGGCGCGCTGGCACTCGGTGGCCGCATCGACGGTGTACGGATCATGGCGCCGGAGACCGTCGAGCTCGGCCAGCGGCCGATCGTGGACAGCATGGACCAGGTGCTGTTCGCGCCGTTCAGCCGCGGTGTCGGCTTTCAGCTGCAGAACGAGTCGATGAACCTCGGTCCGGCGAAGGTCGCATTCGGCCACGACGGCGCCGGCGGCTCGGTGCACGCGGCATGGCCGGAGCTGCGCACCGGCTTCTCGTACGCGATGAACGAGCTTCGCTCCAGCCTCGCCTTCGATCCGCGTCCGAAGGCACTGCTGGACGCCCTGCACTCAGTCGTCGGCTGACATCAACACGTCGGTGTCGAAGCAGCTGTGCGTGCCGGTGTGGCAGGCCGGACCGGTCTGGTCGACGGTCACCAGCACGGTGTCACCGTCGCAGTCCAGCGCCACCGACCGTACGCGCTGGACGTTGCCGGACGTCTCGCCCTTGACCCAGTAGTCCTGGCGGCTGCGTGACCAGTACGTGCCGCGGCCGGTCGTCAGCGTGCGGTGCAGCGCCTCGTCGTCCATCCAGGCGACCATCAGCACGGTGCCGGTGCCATGCTCCTGCACGACGGCGGCGACCAGCCCGTCGGCGTTGCGCTTGAGGCGCGCGGCCACCGCGGGATCGAGCGAGGTCGAGCGTACGGCCGTGTTCATCACTCCATTGTCACTCTGGTGGGATCATGGTGGTGAGCCGAGTGGAAGGGATCAGGTGGCTGGAGGCGACGAGGCGGCCAAGGCGCCGAGGCGGCGGTCCGGGCGGCCGCGCGGTGAGACGCGTACGCGTGAGGACATCATGGCGGCGGCGCGCGGCGAGTTCCAGGAGCGCGGCTTCGACAAGGCCACGATCCGCGGCATCGCCGCCGCGGCCGGCGTCGACCCGGCGCTCGTCCACCACTACTACGGCTCCAAGCAGGACCTTTTCGTCGCGGTCATGGAGCTGCCGCCGGAGATCCCCAACCTCGTACGCAACGCGATCGCCGGCGACCCGGACACCGCCGGTGAGCGGCTGGCGCGGTTTTTCTTCGGTGTCTGGGACCGGCCCAACACGATCAGTCCGTTTCTCACCCTGCTGCGCAGCGCGGTGACCAACGAGCAGGCCGCGGCCATGCTCCGCGAGTTCATCACCGACATGATGGTGGGGCCGGTGACCGAGCAGGTCGCCATCGACCACGCGCCGATCCGGGCGCCGCTGGCCGCCTCGCAGATGGTCGGCATCGCGATGCTCCGCTATGTCATCGGCATCGAGCCGATGAAGTCGGCCTCGGTCGACCAGCTGGTCGCGATCGCCGCGCCGACGCTGCAGCACTACCTCAGAGGTCCTCTCCCAGATAGCGCCGTGTCGCGCGGTGAAACTGCAGGCAGCCAAGCAGCACCGCGTTGACGATGATGCCGCCGGCGGCGGCCGGCGGCGTGACCCACTGCGCGATCATCGAGGCGACCAGCACCAGGATCGTCACCCAGCTCAGCGCCACCGACCAGAACCAGTGCCGGCTGCTGCGCCGCCGCGCCGCGCGGTCGACCAGCCAGGCCTGCAGCCACACGACGACCAGCGACGCGACGACGATCGCGGCCAACCCGCCGACGAACGCTGAGTTGAGGCCGGCGAGGCTCAGCAGCGCCACCTCCGCGCCGGCGCCGCACGCGCCGATGCTGCCGGCCACCGCGAGGCCGAGCGCCAGCCAGCGCGCCACCTTCAGCGGCGTCGGCGGCGCCTCCGGGTCGATGCCGACGACGCGGCCGCGAAACACCGACACGTTGCGCTGGCCGGCCGGCTCGTCCTCCTCCGGCTCCGGCTCGTCGCTGCCAAGGCCGAACAACCCCTCCTGCTTGACCAGCACGACCGGCTCCTGCCCGGCTGCCGGCGTCTCGGCGCGTACGGCCCCCGTGGCCTGCTCTGACGGCGACTGCTCGGCTGCCTCCGGCTCACCTTCGGGCCGGTCTTCACGCGCACTGCTCATCCTTCAATGGTGACAGGCGGTCAACAACTGTCCACAACGCCACGCTTTGTGATGTTTTTCTAGTCAGCGATCCGAAGCAGTGGACCGGCGTGGCTGAAGAGGAACTCCTGGAAGCGCTGAGCGGGCGGTGGGAGCGGCGCCTCGGATGGCCAGGCCAGGCAGATCGTACGAGCGGCGGCCGGTGAGCTGATCCGCACCGGCACCGCGCCAGGCAGCGTCTCCGGTGACCGGTACGGCAGGATTGAGACACCAAGGCCGGCGGCGACCAGGCCGCGGGCGGTCTCGACCTCCTGTCCCTCGAAGGCGATCCGCGGCACGAAACCGGCGGCCGTGCAGAGCTCGTCGCAGATCCGCCGCAGGCCATACTCCGGCTCCAGGCAGATGAAGTCCTCGTCGGCGGCCTCCGCGAGCCGGACCTGACGGCGGCGAGCGAAGCGGTGCGCGGCGGGGACCATCAGCACGAGCGGCTGTGTCGCCAACGCGCGTACGGCGATGCCGGGCTCGGCCACTCCCGGCGAGATCAGTCCGAGGTCGATCTCGCCGCTGCGTACGCGCGCGCGGATGTCGTCGGTGCTCGACTGCGTCAGCGAAAACCGTACGTGCGGATGATCGGCACGGAAGACGCGCAGCAGCTCCGGCACCGTGCGCGGCGCCATGGTGTGCAGGAACGCGAAGGAGACGTGACCGGCCTCTGGTGAGGTTTCGGCCAGCATCGCCGCGCAACCGGCCGCCAGCTCGCGATAAGCACGCTCTGCGGCCGGCACGAGCGCTCTGCCGGCGCGCGTCAGCCGTACGCCTCGACCGCTGCGCGCGAACAGCGCCACGCCGAGGTCCGCCTCCAGCCGGGCGATCGCGCGGCTCACCGTCGGCTGCGGCAGGCCGAGCTTGTCGGCTGCTCTGGTGACGTGCTGCTCGGCGGCCACGGCCAGAAACGGCACCAGCCGCTGGCTCAGGGCCTGCGCCTCATGCGAAAACGCATCGGTCATCCGTTAATCATGTATTGGACGTATCGATCGCACCAGACTTACCGTCGCGGTCGTGAGCCATCGCCGACGAGTCAGCCTCGGACTTTTCCTTTGCGGACTGGTCACTTTCGGCGCGGTCTACACCAGCCAGCCGCTGCTGCCGCTGCTCGCGCGCGACTGGCGGATCGGTCCGGGGGCCGCCAGCCTCGCAATCAGCGCGACGACCGCCGGCCTGGCCGTGTGCGTGATCCCGGCGAGCCTGCTGGCCCACCGGTTCGGCCGTGGCCGCACGATGGCCGCCGCCGTACTCGCCGGCAGCGTCCTCACACTCGCCGCCGCGGCCAGCGGCAGCTTCGTGATGCTGGTGGTGCTTCGGACGCTGGCCGGTGTCGCGTACGCGGGTGTGGCCGGGGTGGCGATGGGCTACCTGGCCGAGCAGGTCCCGGCCGGCCAGCTCGGCGCGGCGGCCGGCCTCTACATCGCCGGCAACAGCATCGGCGGCATGCTCGGTCGCGTCCTCACCGGCATCGAGGCCGACTTCCTCGGCTGGCGGCTGGCCTTGGCGGCCACCGGCTTGCTTGCCGTGGCCGGCTCGGTCGCCGCGGCTCGCGTCCTCCCCCGCGCGTCGACCCAATCGGAATCCGATTGCAGCGGTCTGGGCGTACGCACGGCGCTGACCGACTGGACGCTGCTGCGGCTGTGCCTGGTCGGCGGCCTGGCGATCGGCGGCTTCGTCACCGCGTACAACTTCCTCGGCTTCCGGCTCGCCGCCGACCCGTTCGACCTGCCGCAGAGCGTGATCGGCCTGATTTTCCTGGCATATCTGGCCGGCACGGCCGGGTCGGCCAGCTGCGGCCGGCTCGTCGACCGCCTCGGTCACCGGCGCGTACTGCTCGCCACCACGGCTGTGTCGGTGGTCGCAACGATCGTCACGCTGCCGGACGCGCTGCCGCTCGTACTCGTCGGCGTCGTGACCCTGACCGGCGGCTTCTTCGCCACCAACTCCGCTGCGACGGCGGCCGCCAGCCAGCACGGCGGCCTCGCCGGTGGGCTCTACAACTTCGCGTACTACCTCGGCGCCAGCGTGGCCGGCACGGCCGGCGGTGTCATCTACGGCGCCGGCGGCTGGACCGCGACCGCCTGGTACGTCACCGCGTTGTTCGTCGCCGCGGGAGCCGTCGGCGTCACCGCGAAGGCACCGCGCCACGTCGCCGTTACGATGCCGGAATGACATCGCACGCACGATCCGAACGCACCGCACTGGTCGCCGCGATGCGCGAGGTCGGACCGGACGCGCCGACGCTGTGCGCGGGCTGGACGACCCGCGACCTCGCCGCGCATCTGGTTGCCCGCGAGCGCCGGCCGGACGGCAGCCTGGGGATCCTGATCAAGCCGCTGGCCAGCTACACAGAGAAGGTGCGGACCGGGCTGATGGAGGCGAAGTCGTACGACGAGCTGCTCGACCTGATCGACCGCGGCGCGGTGTGGTCGCCGACCGGCAACCCGCTGGCCGACGGCGTGGTCAACCTCGCCGAGTTTTTCATCCACCACGAGGACGTACGCCGCGCGCAGCCCGGCTGGGGACCGCGCGGCATCCCGGCCGAGGTGGAGCAGAAGTTCTGGAACAACCTGCGGATTCTCGCGCCGCTCACGCTGCGCAACGCGCCGGTCGGCATCATGATGACCGCCAACGGCGGCCGTACGATCCGGCCCAACCGCGGCGAGCCGGTCGTACGCCTGGACGGTCAGCCGAGCGAGCTGCTGCTGTTCGTATCCGGCCGTCAGTCGGCCGCGCGCCTGCACATCGACGGCGAGCAGTCCGCCGTGGACAGCCTCATGTCCGCGTCCTTCGCGCTGTGAACGCCGCAACGCCTCGTCACCGGCGGATCCTGCCGGTGACGAGGCGTTGCGGCGTTTTCCCTACTTGACGGCGCCGGCGGTCATGCCGGCCTGCACCTGGCGCTGGAAGACGATGTAGACCACCAGCACCGGGATGGTCGCGATCATCAGACCGGCGAACAGCTGACCCCAGTTGCCCGCGTAACCCTGGTTGACCGCGAGGTCGGCCAGCCCCTGAGTCAGCACGAACTTGTCCTTGTCGGAGTTCAGGACCAGCGGCAGCAGATACTGGTTCCACTGGCCGAGCACGTTGAAGATGCCGATGCTGATCAGGCCCGGCCGGGCCAGCGGCAGCATGATCTTGAAGAACACGCCGGCGTGGCCGCAGCCGTCGATCAGCGCCGCCTCGGCGATCGAGGTCGGCAGCGTACGGAAGAACGCGGTCAGGAAGAACACCGTGAACGGCAACGAATAACCGATGTAGACCAGGATCAGTCCCTGGTAGGACGCCAGCAGCCCGGTGTTCTTCAGCACGAAGAACAGCGGCACCAGCGCCAGGAACACCGGGAACGTCATGCCGGAGATGAACAGGTAGTAAATGAACCTGTTGCCGGGAAATTCGAACCTGGCCAGCACGTACGCGGCCATCGAGCCGATCAGCATCGTGCCGACCACGCCACCGCCGACCACGATCAGGCTGTTGATGAAGTACGACCCGAAGTTGGCGGTCGTCCACGCGCCGGTCCAGTTTTCCCAGTGCAGCTTGGTCGGCAGCGACCACGGCGCGGTGAAGATCTCCGCGTTGGTCTTGAACGAGGTCATGAAGGCCCAGAGCATCGGCAGCACGACCATCGCGGCCCACAGGATCAGGAACGCGTGCGAAAAGACGTTGAGTACGCCGCCCTCGCTCTCGATCTTCTCCGGCCGCGGCACCGTCGGCTTGGCGGCCGCCGCGTCTCCCGGCCTGGTTTTCTCTATCTGGCTTGTCATCGCAGGCGATCCCCTAGTGATGCGTTTCCGAGGTGGGATGGCGAGTCCGGTGATCCACACATCACTAGAACTCGATCCGCTCGCGGCGGGAGAACCGCAGCGTCAGGACGGCGAACAACAGCGTCACGATCAGCATGGCCACACCCATCGCGGTGCCGTACGCGGCCTGACCGTGGTTGAACGCGGAATCCCACAGATAGAACGGTACGACGGTGGTCGAGTTGTCGGGACCGCCTGGACCGACCGTCATGATCTGGACGATCGCGAACCCATCCATCGCGACGATGCCGAGATAGACCCAACCGGTCTGGATCGTGTCCCACATCAGCGGGAAAGTGATCCGGAAGAAGGTGGTGAACCGGTTGGCGCCGTCGATCAGCACCGCCTCGTAGATGTCGGACGGGATCGCGCTCATGCCGGCCGAGAACAGCACGACATAGAAGCCGACCTGCCACCAGACCATCACGACGATGATCGAGGTCAGCGCCAGCCGCGAGTCACTCAGCCAACCGATGTTGGCGTCGAGCCCGACCGCCCGCAGCGCCGAGTTGAGCGCGCCGCTGTTCGGGTTGTAGATGAACTGCCAGAGCACCGCGATGACGGTGATCGACAGCACCTGCGGGAAGAAATAGACCACCTGGTAGAACTTGCTGCCGCGGACGCCGGCGATGGTCACGTTCTTCCGCTTCTTGCCGCCGACGTTGATCATGAAGGCGAAGAACAGCCCCAACGCCAGCGTCACCAGCGGCAGCACGATAAGCAGGATGATGTTGTGCCATAAGGAAATCCAGAACAACGGATCCTGGACCAACCGTACGTAGTTGGCCAGCCCCACGAAGTTCTGCGTGGGGGTCAGGCCGGACCAGTCGGTCAACGACAGACCGATCGCCTGCACGTACGGCCAGATCACGAAGACCAGGTAGATGGCCACCGGCAACGCCAGGAACGAGACGATGAACCGGTACTTACCGTGCCGCATCGCTGACTGTTACTCCGTTCAGGAAGTGTGCTTGAACTTCTTGATGGCGCTGTTCTTGGCCACCGCGTCGGCGCCGGCCTGAGCGCGGGTGATCCAGTCGGCCGCCGACAGCCGCTTGCTCATCAGCAGCTGCGTGTTCTGGCCGAGCACCTTCTTCTCCAGGTCCGGATACCAGTCCGACAGCCGCGGGTTGGAGCTGGCCTTGGCGTCGTTGGCCAGCTTCAGCAGCGCGTTGGCGGCGGTCAGGCCCGGCGGCAGCGACAGGCCGTCGACCGCGCCGGCGACACAGGTCAGCGAGCTGACCAGCTTGGCGAAGTTCTGCGACTGCTGCTTGGACAGCATGATCCGCAGCAGCTCCATGCCACCGAGCGCGTTCTTGCCGTCCTTCGGCACGATGAACGGCTCACCGGCGGTCGTCCAGGTGCTGCCGTACGGCAGCTTGTCCGCGGCGCTGGCCGACGGCGGTCCACCGACGCCCATCTTGAAGTTGGCCGGCGTGGTTGGCTTGGACTCGTTCTCCACCCACGAGCCGTTCGGGATGAAGATGGCCTTGCCCTGGTTCCACGCGGTCTGCGACTCGATGTGGGTCAGGCCCTCACTGCCGGTCAGCACGTAGCCCTTGCTGGCCAGCTCAGCGAACGCCTCGACCGCGGTCTTGACGGCCGGGTCCTTCCAGGCGTTGGGCTCCAGGTTGTCGATCTTGTTCATGACGTCGATGCCGCCGATCTTGGCGATCATCGCGTACATGACGAAGTGCACGTAGTAGGCGTACTTGCCCGCGTACGTCCAACCGGCGACGCCAGCCTTCTTCAGCTTCTCGCAGGCGGCGATCATCTCGGCCCAGGTCTTGGGGTAGGTGATCTGGTATTTGTCCAGCGCGGTCTGCGAATACCACACGCCGAAGACGGTGTAGGCGTAGTTGAGCGCGTAGACCTCTTTGCCGCCGTACTGGCCCTGCTCGACGGTGCCGGAGATCAGCGTGTCGCGGACCTTCTTGTTGGGGTCGTCCAGCGACGCCGCGTCCAGCAGCGGCGTCAGGTCGGTCAGCTGGCCCTTGCTCACCAGGCTGTTCATGTCCAGGTTCTGCGCACCGGAGTTGTCGATCACGTCCGGCGGGTTGCCGCCGACGAACTTCGGCGCGAGCAGCTGGGTGATCTGCTGGGTCGGGGTGTGCTTGACGGTCGCCTTCGGATACTTCTTCTTGTACGCGGCTTCCGCGTCCTTCGCGTACTGGTCGCCGAAACCACCCTTGAAGATGACCACGTCGAGCGGCGCGTCTTCCTTGACGCCGAGCGGGTTGGCCGCGCTGACCGTGCCTTTCTCGCCGCCACCCGTACCGCTGCCGCCTCCGGTGGCACAGGCATCCAGCAACGCCGCGCCAGGGACAGCCAAAGCGCCTAGCGCCGCCGCTCTGCCGAGCAGCGTCCGCCGGGACACCTCAGATGGTCCAGCCATTGCCTCTCCTCTTTCTGTTTTTCGTGCCACCGCCATGGTGGTCTGTGGAGCCATTGCCGTGTTTGATTGGTCGGAACTGCCACGGATTGGGTGGCAATGCAGAACGTTTTCGACGGGCCTGGTTCGGGGTGTCACCGTACCGGGGATCTTCGGTGTCCATGGCCAGATTGCCGCGCTTGGCCGACGGCGAGTTCTGCCGAGTAACAGATCCTTGAAAGTC
Source organism: Fodinicola acaciae (assembly GCF_010993745.1). Taxonomy (NCBI): domain Bacteria; kingdom Bacillati; phylum Actinomycetota; class Actinomycetes; order Mycobacteriales; genus Fodinicola; species Fodinicola acaciae. The sequence goes on along the minus strand of NZ_WOTN01000001.1, from coordinate 605,876 downwards.
GCGGCCGGTCCGCACGAACGCCGTTCACACCGGCCGTGTCGACACTCGGACGCACGTCGGCGCTGCGATGGTCAGCGCGGCGTCCAGGCACCGATGGTCTCCCCGGTTGAGAGGTCTATCGAAACTGTCGTTGGGTACGGTGCCCGTCCGTCCGCAAACAGTCAACTAACGATTCGGAGGAGCCCGTCAATTATCTACCCACAAATCATGCCAGCGAGGAACAAAACGGTCAGAAAAATGTTTGCAACTGATCGATTGCCGGCCGATTGCAACATCAACGTACCGAGCAACCGGCTCCGCGGAGCGCTTCCTTGACGGCCGGGATCGGCACTGTCCCGAAGTGGAAGACGCTCGCCGCGAGGACCGCGTCTGCCCCCGACTCGACAGCTGGTACGAAGTCGTCGACCGCGCCGGCACCACCGCTGGCGATCAGCGGCACGTCGACGACAGCGCGTACGGCACGGATCATCTCCAGGTCGAAACCGGCGGTCGTGCCATCCGCGTCCATCGAGTTGAGCAGGATCTCCCCCACTCCGAGCTCCTGACCACGCGCGGCCCACTCGACCGCGTCGATGCCGGTGCCACGCCGGCCGCCATGCGTGGTCACCTCGTAGCCGCTCGGCGTCGGCGGACCGTCGACCACACGACGCGCGTCGACCGACAACACCAACACCTGCGCGCCGAACCGGCGGGAGATCTCGCCGAGCAGCTCCGGCCGGTGGATCGCCGCCGTGTTGACGCCGACCTTGTCCGCGCCGGCCCGCAGCAACGCATCGACGTCGTCCACGGTCCGTACGCCGCCGCCGACGGTCAGCGGAATGAACACAGACTCCGCCGTCCGCCGCACCACGTCGAAAGTGGTCGCCCGGCCTGCCGACGACGCGGTGATGTCGAGAAACGTCAGCTCGTCGGCGCCGGCCGCGTCGTACGCTCGCGCCAACTCCACCGGGTCGCCGGCATCGCGCAACCGCGTGAAGTTGACCCCTTTGACCACCCGGCCGTTGTCGACGTCCAGGCACGGGATGACGCGCACGGCGACGCTCATCGGACCGCCGCCAATGCCTCCGGCAGGGTGAGGTTGCCTTCGTACAAGGCCGTGCCGACAATCGCGCCTTCCACACCGTGCGGCACCAGGCCGGCGATCGCCACCAGATCGTCCACTGTGGACACTCCGCCGCTGGCGATCACCGGCTTTTCGGTGCGGTCGCAGACCTCGGTGAGCAGCTTGAGATTGGGGCCGCGCAGCATGCCATCCTTGAGAACATCGGTGACGACGTATCGCTCGCAGCCGTCGGCCTCCAGCCGCTCCAGCACCTCCCAGAGGTCGCCGCCTTCCCGCGTCCAACCACGAGCCGCCAACCTGTCGCCGCGCACGTCCAGGCCGATCGCCACGCGGTCGCCGTAGTCACCGATCACCTTGGCGCACCACTGCGGATCCTCCAACGCCGCCGTCCCGATGTTGACCCGCCGGCAACCGGTCGCCAACGCCGCCTCGAGCGAGTCGTCATCGCGGATGCCGCCGGACATCTCAACCTGGATGTCCAGCCGGCCGACCACCTCGGCCAGCAACTCACGATTGTGCCCACGCCGGAACGCCGCATCCAGATCGACCAGATGCACCCACTCGGCGCCATCCTCCTGCCACCGAAGCGCGGCACGGACCGGATCACCGTAGACCTTCTCCGAGCCGGCCTCACCCTGGACAAGCTGGACAGCCCGGCCCTCGGTCACATCGACGGCCGGCAGAAGCGTCAAGTGGTTCGTCATGCCATCCATTGTCCTGACCAGCGGCGACAGTTTCGCAGCGAGGTGGGTTCGGCGGGGAGAGGTGGCGGGTTCGGCAGGTTGTTGCATTGGAGAGGTGGCGGGTTGGGTCGGTTGTTGCGCCGGGGAGCTGACGGGCTCAGGCGGTTGTTGCGCGGGTCAAAAAGGTTGCGCCCTTTGATTGTTGTGTTGGGGAGGTGGTTGCGTTTTCTGGTTGGTGCGTTGGGTGGGTGGTTGCGTCTCTGCTTGTTGCGGTGGGGAGGTGGTTGCGTTTTCTGGTTGTTGCGTTGGGTGGGTGGTTGGGTTTTTCGCCTGCGCGGCGGGCGCTCCTGCGCGGAGGGCGACCTCAAGGGAGGGGGCGCGTGGATGCTAATCGGTGTACATAGGGGTGCGGGCGGCGGTTGTGGGCGGGGCTGGGTTTTCTGGGCTTGCTCGTTCTCCCCGTCGGCGCCCGGAGGGAACCACATTGTCGGAGGGGCCGCCGAGCTTGGGTGGGTGGTTGCGTCAGGTGGGCGGCGGCCCCTCCGACAATGTGGTTGGCTGTGCCCGCCGACGGGGAGAACGAGCAAGCCAGGTCACGTATGGGAAGCAACCCGTCGGTTTGGACGCCCAACGATCGTGCTGGGGCGGTTGGCTGCGTAATACTTGTTTAACAAGACATCAAAACGGACATTTATCGCAGGTGAGCAGTCACAACAGCATTACTAGCCTCAGTAGTCACACCCGTCACAGCTTCTGGTGATCGCTGTGGCGTGAAGGCCTTGTTTCTTGCGTCCAGCGCAAGTAACTCGACATTCACACCATCCGCGAACCTCTCAAACCGGACATTTAGCGCTCCACGCGTCTTCGCATCCCACATATTGGACCTTCTTGCCACCTACCGGGACACCATCGGGCCCCCGGCGGCCCAGCCACACTCCTGGTCCACACCACCCACCCAACCGCACACGCGGCACCCAACCCAACCAACAACCAAAACCCCGCGCACCCCTCCCCTTGAGGTCGCCCTCCGCGCAGGAGCGCCCGCCGCGAAGGCGCCACCACCCCCAAAACGCAACAAACAAGAAGACGCGACGACCTACAAGAGCGACCGAACCTACCGAAGACTACGAACCCAAGCGGCCAACAACTCGGCCCCCGCATCTCCCGATTTCTCCGGATGAAACTGCGTAGCCACCAGAGCACCCCATTCAACAGCGGCCACAAAATCCTCGCCGTGATGAGTCAATGTAACCACAGCATCGGAAGGCAAAACCGACGGGTCACAAGCAGCGTATGAATGGACGAAATAAAACCGCTCATCGCCGATCCCCGCGAAAACTTTCGACGATGGCGGTGCTTTCACGGTGTTCCAGCCCATGTGCGGCACGCGGTCGGCCTTCAGGCGGCGGATTTCTCCTGGCAGCGCGCCGATTCCGTCGGTGCGTACGCCGTGTTCGTCGCCGCGTGCGAACATGACTTGCATTCCGACGCAGATGCCGAGGACCGGTTGGTCGCTGGCCAGGCGTTTGCGGACCATTGTGTCGGCGCCGCAGGCGACGATGCCTTCCATGCAGGCGGCGAAGGCGCCGACGCCTGGTACGACGGTGCCGTCGGCCGCGTCGGCGAGAGAAATGTCAGTGCTGACAACGACATCCGCGCCGGCGCGAGCCAGTGCGCGTTCGGCCGAGCGGAGATTTCCGGAGCCGTGATCGACGATGACCACCCGAGGCGCGCTCACAATACGCCTTTCGTGCTCGGCACCCCGCGTACGCGCGGGTCGCGTTCGCAGGCAGCGCGCAGAGCGCGTGCGACGGCTTTGAACTGTGCCTCGGCGATGTGGTGCGGGTCGCGGCCACGGGTCACGTCGATGTGCAACGCGATTTTCGCGTTGTGCGCAAAGGCTTCCCAGACGTGGCGTACGAGCGTGCAACTGAAAACACCGTTGATGATGGCGGTGTCCATGACCGGCGGCTCGTTGTGTACGAGGAAAGGCCGGCCGGACAGGTCCACCACGGCCTGCGCCAACGTCTCGTCCAGCGGCACCGCCGCGTGGCCGAAGCGGCTGATCCCGGACTTGTCGCCGAGCGCCTCGGCGAACGCCTGGCCGAGCGCGATCGCGGTGTCCTCGACGGTGTGATGCGGATCGATGTGCAGGTCGCCGACGGTGTGCACGGTGAGGTCGAAAAGGCCGTGCTTCCCAAGCTGCGCGAGCATGTGGTCGTAAAAACCGACACCGGTCTCGACGTCGGTGATGCCGCGGCCGTCGAGCTCGATCTCGATCAGCACCTTGGACTCGGCCGTCTGCCGCTCTATCCGCGCGGTGCGGCTCATCGGCGCTCCTCCATCCTTCTTTCCGTGCGATCCGGTCATCGCCGCGACCGGTCCTCGAGGCCGGTGACCTGGTCGAACGCGTCCAGAAAGGCCTGGCACTCGGCCGGCGTGCCGGCAGTGACCCGCAGCCAGCCTGGCATCCCCACGTCCCGGATCAGTACGCCGGCGTCGAGCAGACGCTGCCACACCGCAGGTCCGTCCGCGAATCGGCCGACCAGCACGAAATTCGCGTCGGACGGCACGACCTGCCAGCCGCGCGCGGTCAGCTCCTCGACCAGCCGGTCGCGTTCGCGCCGGATGCTGTCCACGCCGGCCTGCAGCTCGTCAGCGTGCTGCAACGCGGCGCGCGCGGCCGCCTGTGTCAGGGCGGACAGGTGATATGGCAACCGTACGAGCTGCAACGCGTCGACCACCGCCGGCGCCGCGGCGAGATAACCGAGCCGCCCGCCGGCGAACGCGAACGCCTTGCTCATCGTGCGAGTGACCACCAACCGGCCGTGATCAGGCAACAGCGTCACCGCGCTTTTCGTGCCCTTGCGAGCAAACTCGCCGTACGCCTCATCGACGACGACCATCCCCGGCGCGACCTCCAGCACCGCGCGGATGGTGTCCAACTCGATCGCCGTGCCGGTCGGGTTGTTCGGCGAGCACAGGAAGACGATGTCCGGCCGCACGGATTTCACCTGAGCCACCGCGGAATCCGCGTCGACGGTGAAATCAGCGGCGCGGTGTCCGTCGATCCACGGCGTGCACGTCGTGCCGGCGATCCGCTCGTGCATCGAGTACGACGGCGTGAAACCGAGCGCTTTTCGTCCAGGGCCGCCGAAAGCCTGCAGCAGCTGTTGCAGGATCTCGTTGGATCCGTTGGCAGCCCACAATTGCTCGACGACCAGCGGCTCGCCGGTCTGCTTTGCCAGGTACGATGCCAGTTCCTCGCGCAGCGCGACGGCGTCGCGATCGGGATAACGATTGACGCCGCCGACCTCGGCGGCCACCGCCGACACGATCGCGGCGGCGACCTCCGGTGGCGGTGGCGTCGAGTTTTCGTTGGTGTTGAGCCGGACCGGCACGTCCAGCTGCGGCGCACCGTACGGCTGCTGGCCGCGCAGGTCGTCGCGCAATGGCAAATCTTCCAGCGATGTCACCGGCCAAACCTCGCTTGCACCGCTTCGCCGTGTGCCGGCAGATCCTCGGCATTGGCCAACGCGACCACGTGACCGGCCACCTCGGCGAGCGCCGGCTGGTCGTATTCCACGATGTGGATGCCGCGCAGGAAGGTCTGCACGCTCAGGCCGGACGAATGCCGCGCGCAGCCGCCGGTCGGCAACACGTGGTTGGAGCCGGCGCAGTAGTCGCCGAGGCTGACCGGCGCGTACGGACCGACGAAGATCGCGCCGGCACTGCCTACGCGCAACGCCACCTCACGCGCGTTTTCCGTCTGGATTTCCAGATGTTCGGCCGCGTACGCGTTGACCACGCGCAGCCCCTGGTCCAGGTCGCTCACCAGAATGGCGCCGGACTGCGGGCCGGTCAGCGCCTGGGTGACCCGCTCGGTGTGCTTGGTCGCGGCGACCATCCGCGGCAGCGCCCGCTGCACCGCGTCGAGCAGCTCGGTCGAGTCGGTGACCAGCACGCTGGCGGCGGCCGGATCGTGCTCGGCCTGGCTGATCAGGTCGGCCGCGACATGCACCGGGTCGGCGGTGTGGTCGGCGAGGATCGCGATCTCGGTCGTGCCGGCCTCGGAGTCGATGCCGATCAGCCCGCGCAGCGACCGCTTGGCCGCCGTCACGTAGATGTTGCCCGGGCCGGTCACCATGTCGACCGGCCGCACGCCTTCGACGCCGTACGCGAACATCGCGACGGCCTGCGCGCCACCGACGGCGTAGACCTCCTCGACGCCGAGCAGCGCGGCGGCGGCGAGGATCGCCGGATGTACGCGGCCGCCATGCTCGCGCTGCGGCGGCGAGGCGATCGCCAAAGACTCGACACCGGCCGCCTGCGCCGGCACCACGTTCATCACGACCGACGACGGATAGACGGCCAGGCCGCCGGGCACGTACAGCCCGACCCGCTCGACCGCGACCCAGCGCTCGGTCACCGTGCCACCGGCCGCGACCTGAGTCGTCACGTCTTGCCGGCGCTGGTCGGCGTGCACCAGCCTGGCGCGCGCGATCGAGGTCTCCAACGCCTCGCGTACGGCCGGGTCGAGGGTCTCCAGCGCGTCGTGCAGATGCTCCTTCGGCACCCGTACGTCGGTCAGCCGCACACCGTCGAACCGCTCGGTCGCCTCCAGCACGGCCGGCAGGCCGCGGTCGCGTACGCCGTCGAGGATCGGCTGGATGCGCTCGGCCGCGGCTCCGACGTCCACCGCGGCTCTCGGCAGCACGGTCCGCGGATCGGTCGCGGATCCACGCAGGTCGGTCGTCGTCAGCACTCCTGGAAGTCTACGGCCAGCGCGACCCGGCGGGCTTCCCGGCGCGTATGCCGGTGGTCATGCCCACATCGCCGGTCCGTACGTACGCCGAAACTGTCGGTGGCCGCTGGAAGCATCGGTTTCGGGGGGCCAAAAATCCGAGACCCCCCGGATCCGAGCCTGCCAGCCGGCACCGACAGTCTCGCGCCGGATCTACTGGCCGGCCGGTGGAGCCGGCGCCGGCTGCCAGTGCAGTCCGTCGTCGGAAATCCTGTTCTGGCCTCGCAGGACCCCGCCGGGATCGACGGTGAGAAGGTAGCCGCCGGTGAGCGTACGCATGAGGAGGGCCGCACCATCGGTGCCGGCAACGGGCTGGCCGGAGTCACCGTAGTCGGTCGACCGGACGACAGCTGGCTGCTTGCCGTGCGAAGTGCTGATGAACGAGCCGTCCTGCAGCAGCAGCGCGTCATCCGACAGCGCCGGGCCTTTCGCGGTGTTGCCCGGTGTCGTCTGTCCGTGCGTCTGCTGGAACCGCCAGGTCCGGCCACCGTCGTCGGTCAGCATGACCCCGGCCTGCATCCACTTCTGGTCGACCTCCGGCTGCGGACCATACTGCACCGGCACGACCGCATGACGACCATCGACACTCTGCGGCACCGAGGTCACGAACCGGCCGGCCGCCGTGAGCGGCGTCCGGCTCCACGTGCGGCCACCGTCATGGCTGACAGCGAGCACCATGTGACCGGCCATCCGGTCCTTCACGGTCCGGTACGTGGCCCACAGGACACCGGTCGGATCTCGCTGGATCCCGTCGAGCGAGTCGGTCGGACGGGTCGTCGGCGACGCGGTCAGCCGGTGCCAGACACCCGTCGTCGGGTCGAGCGTGGCCAGGAACTCGGTGCGCGACTGGCCAGCACCGTGCTGGACGAACGTCGAGACCGGCCACCCCTGCGCGACACTCGACACCGGATCGCCGAGCCAGTCCGTCACCGGCTGCCCGTCGTCTCGCAGACCGTCCACCACGACGCGGCGGCCGTCGGTGATCGGCGACCAGGTCTGGCCGCCGTCCCTGCTCAGCGAGTCGCGGTATTTGACGACCAGTCGACTGACGACCGCCGGCCCCGACCCCGGACGCACCCCGGTCGGGTTCACACGGCTGTGGTGTTGACCAGTGAAGTCAGCGGCAGCCGCCGCCTGCATCGCGGCCGGCAGGACCCAGGCCTTCCAGTCATGGCCATCGAGCGTACGAGCCAGACCGTACGACCCGGCCTTGGTCTGGACGATCGCGTACGCCGTCCGGGTGTCCAGCGGCGCGGTGTCGACGACCTTCTTGATCTGCGACATCTCCACCGGTGTGGCCACGATCGCCCCCTTCACCGGCTGGTCGCTGGCCACCTTGCCGCCGACCTGGTGCAGCGTCAGCGGTACGGCAGCCACCGCCAGCGCGACGGCCGCGACCGCCGCGACTCCGCCGACCCGGCGTGTCGTACGGCGGCGCCGCGCTTTTGCCTGCAGCTGCGCGAAACTGCTCATCGGCCGGTCGACCACCTGTCCCCGGATGTCGGCCACCTTCTCCCCGAATACGTCCACGTCACTCACCGCTGCCTCCATTGAGCGATCCGGTCAGCTCGTCGTCGCCGGCCTCGTCGAACTCCTCGGCCAGCGCCAGCCGGCCGCGCCGCAGCCAGGTCTTCACCGAGTTCACCGGGGCGTTCATCACGACCGCCACGTCCTCCACCGGCAGGTCGGCGAAGTAGTAGAGCGCGATCGCCTCGCGCTGCGCGACCGGCAGCCGCCAGATCGCCGAGATCAGCGCGACCCGGTCCGGTGCCAGCCCCGGCACCAGACCCGGTACCGGGATCTTTCGCACCAACACGCCAAAACGCCGCTGTCGTCGCTGCTTGCCGCGCACGATGTTGAGCGTCACGGTCCGCATCCAGGCGACCGGATTGTCGGCCCGCAACACCTTCGCCGGCCGCGCCAGCGCGCGTACGAACGCCTCCTGCACCGCCTCCTGTGCCTCACCCACGTCACCGGTCAGGGCGTACGCGGCGAGCACCAGTTGCTGTCTGGCGTCCCGGTAGAGCTCCTCCAACACCTCGGTGGCCCCGCTCAACCCCGCCCCTCTCGCTGTCGTCGACTTGGCCCGCTAACTCGTCGAGGTTTGGCAGGCGCGACAAGTTTCAGCTGGCGGTATTTTCTTGCGCCGCGCCAACCTGGGACAACGCCGTACGCCGGTGGATTCACCAGGCGAAGCGCGCTCCGGCGGCATACAGTCCCCGGAGTGGAGGCCATACCGTTGTTCCCGTTGGGGACTGTGCTGTTCCCCGGTGTGGTGTTGCCGCTCCACGTTTTCGAGCCGCGCTATCGCGAGCTGACCCGGCGGCTGATGGCCGCGCCGGAGGGTCCCGGCCGGGAGTTCGGCGTGGTGAGCATCAAGCAGGGTTGGGAAGTCGGCGAGGACGGCGTGAAGGCGCTGTACGAGGTCGGCTGCACGGCCGAGCTGCGCCAGGTCGCCGCGTATCCGGACGGCCGCTATGACATCGTCACCGTCGGACGCCGACGTTTTCGGTTGCACGACCTGGACACCACATCTGCGCCGTATCCGAACGGCGAGGTGGAATGGCTGCCCGACTCGCCGTACGACGAGAGCGAGGCGGCGCTGCTGTCGGTCAGCGTCGGTGAGGTGTTCCAGCGGTACGTCGCGTTGATCGCGGCGGTCACCGAGACGAAACAGGATGCCGACGCGCCACCGATGCACATCGAGCTGACCTCGGCGGCGAGCGCGACGACAGTGAAGCTGCCGACCGACCCGGCCACGCTCTCGCATCTGGTCGCCGCGAGCGCGCCGCTGCCGCAGGACGACCGGCAGGCGCTGCTCGCCGAGGTCTCGACGATCACCCGGCTGCGCCGCGAGCTGCGGCTGCTCAAGCGGGAGGCGACGATGCTCCGGCGGCTGAAGGCGGTGCCGGTCCCGCTGGCGGAGCTTCGGGCCCCGCTAAGTCTGAACTAGGCTCCGGATCGACACCGGGCCAGATCTCCGGTGGGATCTCGAAGTCGCCGCGGCGCAGGTCGCCGTACTTGGACCAGCCGGCGGTCACCACATACACCAGCACCGCGACCAGCGGCTCGATCAGCAGTACGCCGGTCGCGCGCAGGTTCACCGGCACGCTGAACTCCACGCCGGCCGGCGCCGAGTTGACCAGCCGGTTGAAGCTGGACAGGCCGATCTGGTGGCCGAGGTAGGCGGCCAGCAGCGAGCCGGCGGCCGCACCGACGGCCAGTCCGATCGCCATCCATGGCCCGCGCTTGCCGCGCCACGCATAGCCGGCGACACCGGCCACGATGCCGATCACCAGGCCGATCGCGCCGAGCGTCGCGTCGGCGGCGATGAAGACCTCGTTGTTGAAGCCGGCATAGACGGCGACCCCATCGGACCGTACGGCCGACGCGTGCGGCGCCAGCAGCGTCCAGAGCAGGCCGGCCGGTCCGCCGAGCACGGTCAGGATCGCCGCCATGATCACCGCGCCGCGCAGGTCGCCGACCGCGAACGCGCGGCTGATCGGCAGTGGTGGCGGCTGCCAGTGCGCGTACGGGTCGGCCAGGTTGGCGTCGACCGTCGGCCGTGGCTCGTCCACCGGCGCCGGGTCGGCGGCCTGCTGCTCACTCGTCATAACCGTTCGAGCTTGTCACACCGCGACGGGCCTCTGCAGGCCAGGACGTTGCGTACGCGGGCCGGTCCTGATGAGGTCAATCCTGCAGGATCTATTTTCTGGAGCGAGGAGACGTGCCAGTGAACGCGCGGCGGAGCACCACCTGGTTCGGTGGGTCGGACAAATCCGGGATGATCCACCGTTCGTGGATGCGTAACCAGGGCTACGTCGACGAGGTGTTCGACGGCCGGCCGGTGATCGGCATCGCGGTCACCGCGTCCGACCTCGCCCCTTGCAACGCGCACCTGACCAGGGTCGCCGAGGCGGTCAAGACCGGCGTGTGGCAGGCCGGCGGCTTTCCGCTGGCGTTTCCGGCGATGGCGCTGGGCGAGACGCTGCTGCGGCCGACCGCGATGCTCTATCGCAACCTGCTCGCCATGGAGGCCGAGGAGCTGATGCGCGCCAACCCGATGGACGGGGTGGTGCTGCTGTCCGGCTGCGACAAGACGACGCCCGGCCTGCTGATGGCGGCCTCCAGCGTGGACATCCCGGCGGTGATGGTGACCGGCGGACCGATGCTGAACGGCAAGTTCAAGGGCCAGGACATCGGCTCGGGCACCCACGTGTGGAAGTTCGACGAGGAGGTACGCGCCGGCCGGATGAGCCAGGAGGAGTGCTTCTTCGCCGAGAGCTGCATGTCGCGGTCCAACGGCCACTGCATGACGATGGGTACGGCCTCGACGATGGCCAGCATGGCCGAGGCGCTCGGCATGCAGCTGCCATACTCGGCGACCTGGCCGGCGGTCGACGCGCGCCGCTACAAGACCGCCACGCAGGCCGGCCAGCGGATCGTGAAGATGGTCGAGGAAGACCTGCGGCCGAGCCAGATCATGACCCGCGCGGCCTTCGAAAACGCCATCCGCGTCAACGCCGCGATCGGCGGCTCCACCAACGCGGTCATCCACCTCATCGCGATCGCCGGCCGGCTCGGCGTACCGCTGGAGCTCGACGATTTCGACCGGCTGGCACGGGAAATCCCGACCCTGGTCGACCTGATGCCGTCCGGCCGGTTCCTGATGGAGGACTTCTGTTACGCCGGCGGCATTCCGGCCGTGATGGCCGAGCTCGGGGCGCTGCTCAACACCGACGCGATCACCGTCACCGGTCGTACGATCGCGGAAAACGTCGCCGGCGCGGAGTGCTACAACCGCGAAGTCATTCGTACGCTGGACAATCCGCTGCAGGAGGCCGGCACCGGCACCGCCGTACTGCGCGGCAACCTGGCACCGGACGGCGCGGTCATCAAGCAGTCGGCCGCGTCGCCTCACCTGATGCGACACCGCGGCCCGGCGATGGTGTTCGAGTCGCCGGAGGAGTATTACGCGGTGGCCGAGGACGAGGACATGCCGGTGGACGAGAACACCGTGCTGGTGATCCGCAACTGCGGTCCGCGCGGCTATCCCGGCATGCCGGAGGTCAGCAACGTGACGCTGCCGACCAAGCTGCTCAAGCGCGGCATCAACGACATGGTGCGGATCTGCGACGGCCGGATGTCCGGCACCGCGTACGGCACGGTGGTGCTGCACGTGTCGCCGGAGGCGGCCGTCGGCGGACCGCTCGCACTCGTACAGACCGGCGACCTGATCTCGCTGGACGTGCCGTCGCGCTCCATCACACTGGAGGTCGACGACGAGGAGCTGGCGCGCCGCCGCGCCGATTGGAAGGCACCCGCGCCGCACGCCGACCGCGGGTGGGTCCGGCTCTACGGCGAGCACGTGCTGCAGGCCAACCACGGCGTCGACCTGGACTTCCTGGTCGGCGCGAGCGGACACGACGTGCCGCGTGACTCACACTGACATTCGTGAACCTCACGATCGACGCCGGGTCGGCGACGCCACCGTACGAGCAGCTTCGCGCCCAGGTCAGCGACCAGGCCAGATCCGGTGCGCTGCCGGCCGGCACGCGGCTGCCGCCGGTGCGCCAGCTCGCCACCGACCTCGGCCTGGCCGCGAACACCGTGGCGCGCGCCTATCGTGAGCTGGAGCAGGACGGCGTCGTCGTCACCCGCGGCCGGCACGGCACCTTCGTCGCCGCCGGCCGCGACGCGGCCGTGCAGGCCGCGCACGAGGCGGCCGTCGCGTACGTGGCGCGGATCAGGCAGCTCGGCGTCGATGACGACCAGGCGATCGACCAGGTCAGGAATGCACTACGTACGAAGTGAAGTTAGACCCTTTGACATGCCGTTGATCGAGGAGATTGCGTAATGAGCATCCAGGACATCCCGCTGACCACGCTGGCCGGCGAGCCGAGCACACTCGGCGCGCTCGGCGACAAGGCGCTGCTGGTCGTCAACGTCGCTTCGCGCTGTGGCCTGACGCCGCAGTACGAGGGGCTCGAGCGGCTGCAGAAGCGCTATGCCGACCAGGGTTTCTCGGTCGTCGGCTTTCCGTGCAACCAGTTCGGTGGCCAGGAACCGGGGACGTCCGAGCAAATCCAGGAGTTCTGCTCCACGACGTACGGTGTCAGCTTTCCGATGTTCGAGAAGCTCGATGTCAACGGCGACGACCGGCATCCGCTCTACGCCGAGCTGACCCAGGCGACCGACGCCGACGGCAACGCCGGTGACGTGCAGTGGAACTTCGAGAAGTTTCTGGTGTCGCGCGACGGCTCGGTGATCGCGCGCTTCCGCCCGCGTACCGAGCCGGAGGCCGCCGAGGTCACCGCCGCCATCGAGGCCGCGCTCTAGAAAGTCCGAAGGCGTCCCCCTTCTTTCCGGGGACGCCTTCGATCTATATGGAGGACAGAGCCGACCGGCCCTGTTCGTTTGCCGCTCTCACCTACTAGGACTGTCCAGCCGGCCGTTTTGATGCCACGAATCGGTGTGATCCGCGTGACATCAACAGTTCCCCACCCTTTTGGCGCCGGCGAGTTTACGAAAGGTCACACGGGCGCAGGATGCCGTCGAACGGCTCAGGCAGCTCGAGCTTGTCCGCCGGCGGCGCCGCGGCATGCCGCACGTACCGATTGGTGGCCGGGTCCAGCCGATAGAGGTCGGCGTAGTAACCGGCTGGCGTCTCCTTGGCGATCAGATACCACTGGATCCGGCTTGGGCGTACACGGTCATCTTCTGGTCATACTCCTCACCGCCACCAGGTGACACGATCTCCGCGACCAAGCGGACATTCTGGGAATTGGCTGGACGTCCGCGATGACGCTGACGCAATACGACCGCGTCCGGCAAGCGATAACGGCTGCCTTCCGCGACCGCGTACTGGTGTTCATATGTCGGCTCGGGTACAAAGATCACCCTTCCGGCGTGCAGCTCGACGTGAACGCCTTGCGGAAGAGCGTCGTAGTCGGCTTCGGTCCACTCCCCGCGGTGAACACGACTACCCGCTGATGATCATCGGCTACGCACCGCTAAGCGACGATGCAGCCGGAGCCGAGCAGAGCCTTCAGGTCACCCATCAGCGCCGGCGAGGGGGTCACCCGCAGGCCGTCCTGCAGTCGCAGCACGGTCGCCTGGTTGCCGTTGGTGACCCGCAGCCGCACCTCGGTCGTGCCGGGGTGAGTGACCAGCACCTCGCGCAGTTGGCTGACCAGCGGCGGCGTGCACCGGGTCGCCGGCACGGCGAGCGTCACCGGGGCCTTGGACACGTCGGTGAGGTTGGGGATCGACAGGTCGGAGACGATCAGCCGGGGCACGTCGTCGCGCTTGTCCACCCGCGCCTTGAGCACGACGATCGCGTCCTCGGCGATGTGCATGCCGACCAGCTCGTACGTGGCCGGGAAGAACAGAGCCTCGACCGAGCCGGACAGATCCTCCAGCTGCGCGAGGGCCCACGACTTGCCGGCCTTGGTGACCTTGCGGGTCACCCCGGACAGGATGCCGGCGACGGTGACCAGCTTGCCGTCGGGCACCGCGTCCTCGTTGAGCGCCACCAACGAGGTGTCGGCGGCCGCGGAGAGCACGTGCTCCACGCCGGACAGCGGATGGTCGGAGACGTACAGGCCGAGCATCTCCCGCTCGAACGCCAGCAGGTCGGCCTTCTCCCACTCGCCGTCCGGGATCGCCGGCGTGACGACGACCGACTCCTCCCCCTCGGTCACGTCGCCGAACAAGTCGAACTGGCCGATCGCCTCGTTGCGCTTGGTGGCGGAAAACGCGTCCACCGCGTCGGCGTGAATGGCCAGCAGGCCGCGCCGTACGTGCCCGAGCGAGTCGAACGCGCCGGCCTTCACCAGCGCCTCCATCACCTTTTTGTTGCACGCGACGGCGTCGACCTTCCGCAGGAAGTCGTAGAAATCGGTGTACGCGCCCTTTTCCTGCCGACAGCGCTCGATCGCCGCCACCACGTTGCCGCCGACGTTGCGGACGGCGGCCAGGCCGAAGCGGATGTCGGTGCCGACCGGGGTGTAGTCGGCCTTGGACTCGTTGACGTCCGGCGGCAGGACCTTGATCCCCATCCGGCGGCACTCGTTGAGGTAGACCGCCGACTTGTCCTTGTCGTCGCGTACGGAGGTGAGCAGCGCGGCCATGTATTCGGCCGGATAGTTGGCCTTCAGGTAGGCCGTCCAGTAGGACACCACACCGTATGCGGCGCTGTGTGCCTTGTTGAACGCGTAGTCGGAGAACGGCACCAGGATGTCCCACAGCGCCTTCACCGCCGCCATCGAGAAGCCGTTGGCCTTCATGCCCTCGCTGAACGGCCCGAACTCCTTGTCCAGGACTTCCTTTTTCTTCTTGCCCATCGCGCGGCGGAGCAGGTCGGCCTGGCCGAGCGTGTAGTTGGCGACCTTCTGCGCGATCTGCATGACCTGCTCCTGATACACGATCAGGCCGTAGGTCGTCTCCAGGATGTCCTTGAGCGCGTCCTCGAGCTCCGGGTGGATCGGCGTGATGTCCTGCTGGCCGTTTTTGCGCAGCGCGTAGTTGATGTGCGAGTTGGCACCCATCGGACCGGGCCGGTAGAGCGCGCCGACAGCGGAGATGTCCTCGAAGTTGTCCGGCTGCATCAGCCGCAGCAGCGACCGCATCGGACCGCCGTCGAACTGGAAGACGCCGAGCGTGTCACCTTTGCCGAGCAGCTCATAGGTCTTCTTGTCGTCCAGCGGCAGATGCTCCAGGTCGATCTCGACCTCGTGGTTCATCTTCACGTTGCGCAGCGCGTCGTCGATGATCGTCAGGTTGCGCAGGCCGAGGAAGTCCATCTTCAGCAGGCCGAGCGACTCACAGGTCGGATAGTCGAACTGGGTGATGATGGCGCCGTCGGAGTCGCGCCGCATGATCGGGATGTGGTCGGTGATGGTCTCCGAGCTCATGATCACACCGGCCGCGTGTACGCCGGTCTGCCGGATCAGCCCCTCGATGCCTTTCGCGCGGTCGAAAACCGTCCGCACGTCGGCCTCTTCGTTGTAGAGCCGGCGCAGCTCGCCGGCCTCGTTGTAGCGCGGATGCTTCTCGTCGAACACGCCGGACAGCGGGATGTCCTTGCCCATCACGGCCGGCGGGAAGGCCTTGGAGATCCGGTCGCCCAGCGCGTACGGGAAGCCCTGGATGCGGCCGGCGTCCTTGATCGCGGCCTTGGCCTTGATGGTGCCGTACGTCGCGATCTGCGCGATCTTGTCCTCGCCCCACTTCTCGGTGACGTAACG
The DNA here is from genome assembly GCF_010993745.1 of Fodinicola acaciae. NCBI lineage: Bacteria > Bacillati > Actinomycetota > Actinomycetes > Mycobacteriales > Fodinicola > Fodinicola acaciae. The sequence continues at coordinate 590,078 of NZ_WOTN01000001.1, read as the reverse complement.
GATCACGTCACCGCGGCCACGCTCGTCGAAGTCGATGTCGATGTCCGGCATCGACTCGCGCTCGGGGTTGAGGAACCGTTCGAAGATCAGGCCGTGCGGCAGCGGGTCGAGATCGGTGATGCCCATCGCGTACGCGACGAGCGCACCGGCCGCCGAGCCACGGCCCGGACCGACCCGGACGCCGTTGTTCTTGGACCACATGATGAAGTCGGCGACGACCAGGAAGTACGACGCGTAGCCCTTGTCCAGGATGACCTTCATCTCGTACTCGGCCTGCTCGCGGTGCCGCGGCGGCACGCCGTCGGGGAACCGGCGGCGCAGGCCGCGCTCCACCTCGGCGCGGAACCAGGACTCCTCGGTCTCACCCTCCGGCACCGGATAGCGCGGACTGAGGTCCTTGAACTGGAACATGCCGGCGGTGTCGACCCGCTCGGCGATCAGAAGTGTGTTGCGGCAGCCTTCCAGCCATGCGTCGGAGCTGTCGATGGCGCGCATCTGGTCGGCGCTCTTGATGTAGTAACCGGTGCCGTCGAACTTGAACCGGTCGGGATCGGCCAGCGTCTTGCCGGTCTGGATGCACAGCAGCGCGTCGTGCGACTCGGCGTCGGACTCGTGGGTGTAATGCGAGTCGTTGGTGACGACGAACGGGATCCCGACCTCCTTGGCGATCCGCAGCAGGCCGTCGCGAACACGGTTTTCGATGGACAGGCCGTGGTCCATCAGCTCGATGAAGTAGTTGGCCTTTCCGAAGATCTCCCGGTATTTCGCCGCCGCGTCCCTGGCCAGGTCGTAATGGCCGAGCCGCAACCGGGTCTGCACCTCGCCGGACGGACAGCCGGTGGTCGCCATCACGCCCTCGGCGTGCTCGGCGAGCAGCTCGTCGTCCATCCTGGCCCACTTGCGGACGAACCCCTCGGTGTAGGCCCGCGAGGTCAGCTTGAACAGGTTGTGCAGGCCAGTCGCGTTCTGCGCCCACAACGTCTTGTGCGTGTAGTGACCGCCGCCGGAGACGTCGTCGCTCTTCTGGTGCGGGTCACCCCACTTCACCGGCTGCTTGTGAAACCGCGAGGCCGGCGCCACGTACGCCTCGATGCCGATCACCGGCGTGACGCCGGCCTTGGTGGCCTGCTTGTAGAAGTCGTATGCGCCGTGCATGTTGCCGTGGTCGGTCATCGCGACCGCCGGCATCCCCTGCCGCTCCACCTCGGCGAAGAGATCCTTCAGGCGCGCCGCGCCGTCCAGCATCGAATACTCCGTGTGCACGTGGAGATGCACGAAAGAATCACTGGACGGGCCGGCGGACGACATCCTCGGCTGGACCCCCTCTTTGTCCCGCGGTCTGTGGACCCACGAAGGGATCCAGAACCCGATCCTCGCACGCCGGTCTGACAACTCCGGCGTTGCCTGGACCGCGTGTCGGGCCGGCTGAATCTCGTCCGCTTTACACCAGCATCACGCCGTACGCGGCAGGATGACCACGGGTGGGGTCCAAGAGGGCGTCTGGTGGAAGGGAGCCAAATGTCAGGCCTGATAGGCACGGCTGCGGCCGCTGCCGGTCTGCGCCGGACCGACCTGTGGCCGTGGGCCGTCCGCGTGTGGGCCAGCGAGTTGGGACCCCGGGAGATCGACGGCCGGGCCGGTGGCCCGGTGCCGATCTCCGACGGCTGGTACGGCACGGTCGACGGCGTGTCGATCGAGCTGTTCGGCTGGCGGCAGCCGGTGCTGTCCGGCCGCGACGACTGGGCCGCCGCGATCGGTCCGCGACCGGCCGACTGGCTGTCGCTGGTCACTGTCGTCGCACACCTGTCCGGCGCGGCCGGCCGGTTCCGGCTCGGCATCCGCTACGTCGATCCGGAGCTGGCGCTGCAGCGGCTGCCGAGCCACCAGCATTTCAAGCTGGTCGAGGCGGACGCGGCCGGCGCCGCCCTGCTGGAGCGGCCGGCCGTACGCGCCACGCTCGCACCGGTCAGCACCGACTTCGTGACGCTGGCCGACCGTACGCTGCTGGTGCACGCGCCGCAGCGCGACGGCTCCGCCGACTGGCTGGCCGGCAAGATCACCGCCGTGGCCGCGCTGGCCGCTGTGATGGACAGCGCTTCGGTCACGGTGACGGCGCTCGGCCAGGCACAATGCAATCGTGCCCGACTCACCAGCTGACCGGATCGAACTCATCACCGTCGGCGAGCCGATGGTCCTGCTGCAGCCACCGGCCGACCAGCGACTGCTCGGCGCGCCGGCGCTGGACGTGTATGTGGCCGGCGCCGAGCTCAACGTGGCCGCCGGCACGGCGCGCTTCGGCGTACGCACGGCGCTGGCGACGGCCGTCGGCGACGACCCCTTCGGTGCACGGCTGATCGCCGCCGCCGGTGAGCTCGGCATCGACACGTCGCTGATCGCGATGGACGCGGCACATCCGACCGGCGTTTTTCTCAAGGACGTCACCGACGACGGCGCGCGCCGCGTCTACTACTACCGCGCCGGCTCGGCAGCCGCCGCCATGACCGCCACCGACGCCGACCGCGTACTCGCCGCCAGGCCGCGTGCACTGCTCACCTCCGGCCTGACCGCATCGCTCGGCGACGGGCCGTACGCGCTGGTCAGCCGCCTCTGCCGGGAGGCACCGGCCGCCGGCATCTCGGTCGCCTTCGACGTCAACATCCGTCCGCAGCTCGGCGACGTCGCCGAGCAGGGCAAACGATCGCGGGAACTGCTGGAAGGCTGCACGCAGCTGTTCATCGGCACCGATGAGGCCACGCCAGTCTTCGGCGTCGACGACCCCGACGCCGTCATCGAAGCCGCGCGCACCGCCGGCGTCGCCGAGATCGTCGTCAAAGCCGGCGCCGCCGGCCTCTGGGTCAACGGCGGCGCCGACACCTACCACCTGCCGTCCGCCGCCACCTCCGTCGTCGACCCGGTCGGCGCCGGCGACGCCGTAGCCGCCGGCTATCTTGTCGGCCGTCTCCGCGGCTTGGCCGAGCTACCCTCCGCCTGGCTCGGCAACCAACTCGCCGCGGGCATCGTCGGGGCGCTCGGCGATGTCACGGGTTTGCCGACGCATGTCGAGGCGATGGAACTTTTGGAACGCGCCGCCGAGTCTGGTCCCGGGGCGTAGTTTTCTGGCTGAGGTGGCGAAAGTGTGGCGGTGGGTTGATGTGGTGGTGTGGGGTGGCGGTGGGGGGTTCGATTGTTGCTGAGGATGTGGTCGGGTTTCTGATTTTTGCGTTGGTGAGAGTGGTTGGTTTTCTGGTTGTTGCGTTGGGTGGGTGATTGGGTTTTTCGCCTGCGCGGCGGGCGCTCCTGCGCGGAGGGCGACCTCAAGGGAGGGGGCGCGTGGATGCCAATCGTGTGCATTTGGGAGTGCGGGTGGCGGTTTGTGGGCGGGGCTGGGTCTTCCGGGCTTGCTCGTTCTCCCCGTATGGGAAGCAACCCGTCGGTCGGGACGCCAAACGATCGTGCTGTAGCGGCTGACTGCGTAATACTTGTTTAACAAGACATCAAAACGGACATCTGTTGCAGACCAGTAGTCACAACAGCATTATCAGCCTCGATAGTCACACCCGTCACAGCGCCAGGTGATCGCGGCGGCGTGAAGGCCTTGTTTCTTACGTCCAGCGCAAGTAACTCGACATTCATGCCATCCGCGAACCTCGCAAGCCGGACATTTAGCGCTCCACACGTTTTTACATCCCACATAGTGGACCTTCTCGCCACCCACCGGGACGCCACGGCACCGCCGGCGCCCCAGCCACACTCCTGGTCGGTTTGTCCGTTCTCTCCCGCCAAGGAGAACGGACAACCGCACACGCGGCACCCAACCCAACCAACAGCGAAACCCCGCGCGCCCCTCCTCTTGAGGTCGCCCTCCGCGCAGGAGCGCCCGCCGCGCAGGCGCCACCACCCCCAAACGCAACAATCATGGAAACCCAACCACCTTCAAACGCACCAAACATGAAACCCAACCCACCGACGCAACCAGAAAACCTAGCCCACTCCAACTACCCCACTATCCTCCGGCAACAACGGCCGAAAGACGGTCGAATAAGGGTCCCGGATTTCCGCCGCCGCCTCAACAGCCCGCACCTCGCTCCGACCCGCCAACGCACGCAATGAATCAGGCGCCGCCACGACGACAACTCCATAAACGCAGGCGCATCCACCCCGATACGCCGCTGCCTCACGCCGCGCTATATCTGCCCCAACCGTATCTCCAGCCGCCGCGAGGTCTCCCGCCGTCGTCGTACGTTCGGCCGCTAAGCCGACCACTCCGCTCGCGAGATCCCGACCGGAAACCGCGGTAAAAGATGTAAGTCGCGTCTGCGCGCCGGCGATCGGCACATGCGCGTACGCCAGGCGCAGCGGCATTCCCTTCAGCACCGCGGCAGCACCGGAACCCGTTTGATATTCACGAAAAGATACCAGCGCGACGATCGGCGTGGCGCCCTTTAGTGAGGCGAGCGAACGCTGTGCGGCGACCACGTACGCGGGAATGTTCGTGCCGTCGGAGGGTCCGACCCGCGCGACCGAGATGTCGTCCACATTGGACGGAACCGGCCGCGGCCAAAAAAACCAGACACCGCCAGCGAAGATGGCGACAACCAGAAAGACGATCAATATCTGCGAAACCGGGGCCAGCGTACGGAACCGGCGCACACCGCGCGCCAGCCGGTTCATACCGAGGATTCGCGGAGGACGTCGAGCGCGTGCTGCAGGTCCGGCGGAAACGGCGAGGTGAACTCGACCCACTGGCCGTCGGCCGGATGCTCGAAGCCGAGCCGGGCCGCGTGCAGCCACTGCCGGCTCAGTCCGAGCCGCCGGGCGAGCGTCGGATCGGCGCCATAGGTCAGATCCCCGACGCACGGATGCCGCATCGCCGCCATGTGTACGCGGATCTGGTGCGTACGACCGGTCTCCAGCTTCACGTCGACCAGGCTCGCCGCACGGAAAGCCTCGGTCGTCTCGTAATGCGTCACGCTCGGCCGGCCGCCGGCCACGACGGCAAACTTCCAGTCTGACGACGGATGCCGGTCGATCGGCGCGTCGATGGTGCCGCGCAACGGATCCAGATGTCCCTGCACCACCGCGACGTAACCCTTGTCGACCGTACGTTCCTTGAACGCGCGTTTCAACAGCGTGTAGGCCCGTTCGCTCTTGGCGACCACCATCACCCCGGTGGTGCCGGCGTCGAGCCGGTGGACAACCCCTTGCCGCTCCGCCGCGCCGCTGGTCGACACGCGGTGTCCCATCGCCGCCAGGCCGCCAATCACCGTCGGTCCGCTCCAGCCTGGACTCGGATGCACCGCCACGCCGACCGGCTTGTCCACCACCGCGATGTCGTCGTCCGCGTACACGACACTCAACCCGTCGACCGGCACCACCTCGACGGTCGGAGCGCCAGGAGGCGGCGGCAGCGTGACCTCCAGCCAGGCACCGCCGACGACCCGGTCGGACTTGCCCTGCTGGACTCCGTCGACGCTGACCTCGCCGGCGGCGGCCAGCGCGGCGGCGGCCGTGCGGGACAGACCGAACATCCGCGCCAACGCGGCATCGACCCGCATGCCGTCGAGGCCGTCCGGCACCGGCATCGACCGGTGCTCCCCCATCATCGCGTCACTCACGAAGACGAGTCTGACACCGACTTCTCGGCGCTGGTGCGCTGGTCGGCGGCTCGCTTGCCGTCGACGCCGATGCCACGGAACACCAACAGCACGACGATCGCGACGCCGACGCACAGACACGAGTCGGCGACGTTGAAGACCGGGAACCAGCCGACGCTGAAGAAGTCGACGACACCGCCCTGCAGCGGCGCCGGCGCGCGGAAGATCCGGTCAGACAGGTTGCCGGCGGCTCCGCCGAGGATCAACCCCAGCGCGACGGCCCAACCGATCGAGTTGAGCCGGCGGGCCGTACGGATGATGTAGACGATGACGCCGATCGCGAAGAGCGAGAGAAGCACCGTGTACGTCTGGCCCAGCGAGAAGGCGGCGCCGGTGTTGCGGGTGGCCTGCAGCGACACCAGGTCGCCGATCAGCCAGATCGGCGGCCGGTTTTCCAGATATGCCACGACCAGCGCCTTGGTGAGCTGGTCGATGCCGATCGCCAGGACCGCGATCACCGCGAACAGGACGATCGGCCGCCCCGACTTCTTCTCGGTCAGTGTCGCTCCTCCAGCTGCTTGCACGTGACGCACAAGGTGACGAACGGGAACGCCTCCAGGCGGGCCGTCGGGATCCGGTTGCCACAGGACTCGCAGATGCCGTACGTGCCAGCATCCAACTGTGCCAGGGCATGCTCGACCTGGTCGAGGCGGGCCTGGATGCCGCGGGCCAGGGACAGCTCCTGCTCGCGTTCGAACGCCTTGGTGCCGGCGTCGGCCTGGTCGTCGCCGGCCCCGTCGGAGACGCGGTCGCGCTGCATATCGGAGATCTCGGCGAGCGCGCGAGCGTATTCGGCGCGCAGGTCCTCGGCGCGAGCGGTCAAGTCGGCCCTGATGTCCGCGTACTCAGCACTGGCGGATGACGTGTTGGTGCTCACGGGCGTGGGTTCCGTTCTGCTCGCCGCCGGGGCGCTGTTCTCGGCGGATGGTGTCCGACATTGGAAGATTGCTCACGTACCGGCGACCGCGGTCCAGCGGGCCGCCCGACTTGTCGTTCGGCGCCCGTGCGGATCCGCCTTCCCCGAGGCAGACACGATACGTAACCTCGATGCGCGCCACAATCCTGACGCGCACGAACGACGCTGTTGTCAGACCAGGGTAGGCGGCAATTCCTGAAGCGCTAGTCGGCGCAGCGTGAGATCTGAATTAAGGCCTGTCCCGACCCTCCGCGGGGATGAGAGTCGAGATCCAAAACGTCGTCTGGCGGTGCGGCGGAGCCGCCCGGCGTGGCAGCGCCACGTGGGCGGTTTCGCCGTGCCGTCAGGCGGCCCGAGAAAGATGTGACAGCGGCTCGGCTATCGCCCCGCGGAGGGGTCGGGACAGGCCTAATGCCGTACGGCCATGAGCTGGGCAACCGGCTTGCAGAGCGCGCATGGGGTGAAGCCGAGCTCGAAGGCCTCCCACACCGGTACGGCTTCGGAGTCCTTGCCGTCCAGGTGCGCGCAGCCGGAGAGGTGAAACCGCGGCCGGCCGTCGATCACGACGACGTCGTCGTCGCGCGCGGCGAACTCGTCGGCCACGCCGGTGCCGATCGGCTCGATCCCCGGCTCGTCGGCCGGATCGTCCGGGTCGCGGAGCTCCTCGCGCTTCGGCGGCGCCGGCTCCTCGGCGTTTTTCTGCGCCCTTGCCGGCTGGCTCGGCACCGTCGGCGGAGTCACTGGTGGGGTGACTGCTGGCGTACGCGTCGCTACGACCGGGTCGCTGACCGCCTCCGGCGTCGCCTCTGCGACCTCGGGCTCGACCGGCTCCGGCGGCTTCTCGGCGGCCGGCTTCTCCGGCGCCGCGACCGGTGGTGTGGCTGGTGGTGTGGCTGGCACCGTGGGGAGCTGCTGGGTCCGCTCGCCGGTCGACGCCTTGTCCGGCCGCGCGAACGCGCTCTCGTCGACCTTCGGAGGCTTGCGACCCTTCGGCGGGACCACCGGTGGCAACACGGCCGTGGTCTCGCTGCGACCGGCGCGCTTGGCCGGCGGCGCGGCGACCGGCGGTGCCGCGGCTGGCTGCTTCCTGGCTGGCTTGCGATCGGGTGCGCGGGACGCTCCAGCGGCCGCCGGCCGTCGCTGGTGACGCGCGCCCAGATACAGCAGCACGGCCGCCAGCACGCTGACACCGATGGAAGCGGCCACCAGCAGTACGTTGCTGGTGACCACACCCACGATCAGCACGCCGGCGGCCGCCACGACTAGCAGCAGGCTCGCGATGAGCACGCGCTCAGCTCCCGGTCACGCTCTAGGGGTTGATCAGTAACGGCTGTTGTGGTCGCTGTCCAGGCCGAGACCGCGTACGCCGCCACCGAACGAACCCGACACGCCGGTCGAGTTGTTGATGCCGGTCGAGCCGGTCACCGTCGCGGACCGGTCGGCCCCCCGGCTCTCGGTCTCGATGGCCTGGCCGCGGTCGGTCAGGTCACGCAGCTGGGTCTCCAGGAACGCCTTGAGGCGCGTACGGTATTCGCGCTCGAAGGACTTGAGCTCCTCGATGTGCTTCTGCAGCGCGGAGCGCTTGGCGTCCAGGCTGCCCATCGCCTCCTGGTGGCGCTGCCGCGCCTCCTGCTCCAGCGCCTCGGCCTTGGACCGCGCGTTGCGGGTCAGCTCGTCGGCCTTGGCGCGCGCGTCGCTCAGCAGCTTCTCGGCTTCCCGGCGGGCCTCCCCGACGTGATCGTCCGCGGTGCGCTGTGCCAGCATGAGGACCCGCAGCGCCTGCTCGCCACCCGGCTCACCGCCGGACAGGCCCATGGCCCCGGCCATGCCGCCGGCCTGGGTGCCGCCGCGCTGGTCCTGAGCACGGGCCGCGGCCTGCTGCGCCTGCTGCGCGGCGGCCTGGGCCTCCTGCGCCTGCTGGCGGAGCCGCTCCATCTGGCTCTTGAGCTCGGAGTTCTCCTGCGAGAGGCGGCGGCTCTCGGCATCGTCGCGCGGCGGTGCGCTGGCACCACCTCGCCCGCCGGCCTGCGCGCGCAGGTCGTTGTTTTCCTCGATGAGCCGAGCGAGTTCGCGCTCCACCTCGTCGAGGAAGGCGTCGACCTCCTCCTCGTCGTAGCCTCGCTTACCGATCGGAGGCTTCTTGAACGCCACGTTGTGCACGTCGGCGGGTGTCAGCGGCATAACGTCTCCTCGGTCCAATGGGCCACGCGTAGGCAGGTCGAACTCACCTGAAACTCAACCCCCCAAGCAGGCTCATGAGGACATACACAATTACCAGTAGCAAGATAAAGCCTAAGTCCAGACTAATTCCACCGACGCGAAGGGGTGGAATAACCCGCCTCAGGAGGTTGAGTGGCGGGTCCGTCACGCTGAAAACCAGCTCCAGGGTCACTGCCGCCGGCCTGCTCGGACGCCAGCGGCGAGCGAATGACTGGACCCACTCGAACACCAACCGGGCGAGCAGGAAGAGGAAGAAGAAATAGACGATGAGGTAGGCCACCTGCCAGACGAGCGACACGGTTGCTTACCCTCTCCTTCAACTCTGGTTGAAAAACCCGCCCTCGGCGATCTTCGCCTTGTCCTCCGCGGTGACTTCGACGTCGGCCGGCGAGAGCAGGAACACCCGGTTGGTGACGCGGTCGATGCTACCCCGAAGACCGAAGGTAAGTCCCGCGCAGAAGTCCACGAGCCGTCGCGCGTCCGCTTCGGTCATTTCTGTCAGGTTCATGATCACTGGGACGCCATCGCGAAAATGCTCCCCGATCGTCCGTGCCTCGTTGTAAGTGGTCGGATGCATAGTGGTGATCCGGTACGACGGCTCTTCGGGTTTCACTGACATCGACGGCATGACCTGGGGAACCACCTGTGGCGCAAGAGCGAGGTTGTCTTCTGATGCGTACGACGCATCAACTCGGGGGAAGGACCGTACCGGGGCTCGGTCAGCCGTCCGATCGACGGCACTATGCGCCATTCGTTCCGCGGCTCGATCTGATGCACGCTCCGAATAGCGTTCGGCGGACCGCTCGGAGCGGGCCGGCGGCTGCACCGAGGCACGTCCGCGTGGCCGGGCCGGCGGCTCGAAATCCTCGTCGAACGCGTCGAGTTCGTCGTCGACGAAGTCCCGGTCCTCGTCGTCCTCGACGAGGCCGAGCCAGACACCCGCCTTGCGCCACGTCCCCATCGGGTCCCGCCCCCTTCGAGTCGGTCCACTGCTATCACCGGCCGCCTCTTGCTTTACGAGAGGCAACTAATGACACTGTTGTTATTCGTGTGACAGCAGACTACCTAACGAAGTGCTGTTCTTCCGCCAAGCAACGCCGTACCGATGCGTACGTGTGTCGCGCCATGCGCTATAGCGGCCTCGACATCCCCGCTCATACCCGCGGAAACGACCCCAGCCTGCGGAAATTCGGCGCGCAGCCGATCCGACACGCCGGCGAGCGCGGCGAACGCCTCGGCCGGGTCGGCGCCGAGCGGCGCGACCGCCATCACGCCTCGTAACCGCAGCGCCGTGGCACCCGCGATCGTCTCAGCCAGCGCGAGCAGATCCGCCGGCACCACACCGCCACGCGCGCCGATGCTCGCCTTCGGACTCGGTTGGCGCGCCGGCACTTCGCCGGCGAGGTCGATTTGCACCAGTACGTCCAGCGGCCGGTCGCGATGCTCGGCGGCGGCCCGGTCCAACGACGTGACGAGTTTCACCCGGTCGACGCTGTGGACGAGATCGGCATAACGGACAACTGACGCGACCTTGTTGCGCTGCAGCTGTCCGACGAAGTGCCAGCGAAGGTCGGCGACAGCCGGATGCGCGTCGCGTACGGCGGCAACGGCGGCCGCCTTGCTGGCGGCCTCCTGGTCGCGGTTCTCGCCAACGTCGCGTTGGCCGATGTCGGCCAACGCGACGACGTCGTCGGCGGGGAACGTTTTCGTCACCGCGATGAGCGTCACGTCCGCCGGATCGCGGCCGGCGGACCGAGCCGCCGCGGCGATCCGGTCGAGCACCGCCGCCCGGTTGGCGGCGAGCTCGGCCCGCCGCTCGGCCGTCGGCCCCTGGGTCACGCGCCGTTCTTGAGGAAGTCAGGCACGTCGACGTCGTCGAGCGGCACCCGCGGCGGCTGCTGCGGCTGCGCGGCCGGCGCCGGCTCCGGGGTCGGCACCGGCGGCGGCGGAGGCGTACGCGGCGTCGGCGTGGCGCTGGAGCTCTGCTTGCCGGTCAGCCAGTCGGTGTTGCTGGCCGCCGCGTCCCGCCGGTCGGAGCTGCGGTGGTGGTATTCGCTGCGGTGATATTGCGGGTGGCCACCGTCGAAGCCGGCCGCGATGACGGTGACCCGCACCTCGTCGCCGAGCGCGTCGTCGATCACCGCGCCGAAGATGATGTTGGCGTCCGGATGCGCCGCGTCCGAGACCAGCGAGGCGGCCTCGTTGATCTCGAACAGGCCGAGGTCGGAGCCGCCGGACACGGACAGGAGAACGCCGTGCGCGCCCTCCATGCTGGCCTCCAGCAGCGGGCTCGCGATCGCCAGCTCGGCCGCCTCGACCGCGCGGTTGTCGCCGCGCGAGGAGCCGATGCCCATCAGCGCCGAGCCGGCGCCGCTCATCACCGACTTCACGTCGGCGAAGTCGAGGTTGATCAGGCCCGGCGTGGTGATCAGGTCGGTGATGCCCTGGACACCGGAGAGCAGCACCTGGTCGGCCGTACGGAAGGCGTCCATCATGCTGATCGTCCGGTCGCCCAGTGAGAGCAGCCGGTCGTTGGGGATGACGATGAGCGTGTCGCACTCGTTGCGCAGCTCCTCGATGCCGGCCTCGGCCTGCATCTGCCGCCGCTTGCCTTCGAACGAGAACGGCCGCGTCACCACACCGATGGTCAGCGCGCCGAGTTTTCGCGCCACACTGGCGACCACCGGCGCGCCACCCGTGCCGGTGCCACCGCCTTCGCCGGCGGTGACGAAGACCATGTCGGCGCCCTTGAGCACCTCTTCGATCTCGTCGCGGTGGTCCTCGGCGGCCTTGCGGCCCACGTCGGGGCTCGCGCCGGCGCCCAGGCCCCTGGTGAGCTCTCGGCCGACGTCCAGCTTCACGTCGGCGTCGCTCATCAGCAGCGCCTGCGCGTCGGTGTTGATCGCGACGAACTCGACGCCTTTGAGACCGACCTCGATCATCCGGTTGACCGCGTTCACACCGCCGCCGCCGATGCCGACGACCTTGATGACCGCTAGATAGTTGTGCGGAGGTGTCATCAGGCTGCCTTCCCTAACGGTGGTGGTGCTTGTCTTTTGACCAAACTGTGGTGCTCCGCTTCGCTGATCGAAAGCCGCGATGGCGCCGACTCTCACGTTCAACTTGACGGTTATAGTTATGTCAACTCATCCTTATGTCACGGACGGTAAGACGGCCACCTGCCTCGTTCAAGGAGGCGGCCCGGCGTGTCTGTCGACAATTGTTTTGGCGTGGCGTCATTCACCGCGATTGAGCGTGAATCGGAGCAGCAGCGCGAGATCGGCTCCATGCCTCAAGTTTACGAGCACGGGCGGCGCGGTCGCGCCTGCCTACCGGACTGTCACCACGCTCGGAGCACTCACGTCGTACTTCTTGCCTTTCTGCTTGAGCAGGACGGCGAGTACGGCGGCCTTCTGCGCGCTTTGCGACGCGTCTCCCCACAGGACCGTACGGTCGCCGGTCAGCTGCAGGGTCACCGCGGCCGGCGTCGGCGCGCTGATCTGGACGAGCTGGCCGCGCAGCGACGGCGTCAGCGACGCGCTGACCGTGAGAGCGGCCAGCGTCGCCGGATCGCGCGGGCCGGGGTTTTTCAGCGACAGCAACGGCAGACCGGCCGGCCGGCTCGGCACCGTACGGAAAACCACGCCGGTGCTGTCGATCTCGCGATAGCCAGGCCCCACCACGGCCACCGCGACTCGCTCGCCGACCTCGATCGACACCGTGTGCGGCCAGCTCAACGTCACCGAGACGGTGGACAGCGCCGGCAGCGCGGTGAGCAGCCGCGAGCGTACGGCCGAGGAGTCGACGTGCGCGAGAGCGCTGCCGCGGCTGATGCCGGAGGAGGAGACCACCGCGGCCGGGTCGACGGTCTTGGCGCCGGTGACGCTGACCGTACGCACGTCGAACACGTTGGTGCCGTAGACCAGCCAGGCACCGACGCCGACCACCAGCGCCAGCACGACGGCCGTCGACCAGATCGCCAACCGGTGCCAGCGGCCGACCAGCGGACCGCGCAACCGGTTGGCGATCGGCTCGAGGTCGTCGGTACGCCGGGTCTGGTCCTCTTCCCGGACCACCCGCCAGGAGTCCCGGCGCGGCGTACCGCTCACCTTCATCCCAGCTCCCGCCCGGCGGGCTGCAGGGCCAGCAGGATCTCGTCGGCCATCATCGCGATCGGCGGAGCCCCCATCGTCACGACGACGTCGCCGGGACGGGCGCGCCGCGCGACCTCGGCCGGCACGTCGGACCACGACGGCACGAAGACCTTGCGGTGCTCGGGCAGGTTGATCGCCGCGTGCAGGGCGATGCCACCCTCGCCGGGACCGCGCTGCTCACCCGGTCCGTAGACCTCCATGACGATGACCTCGTCGGCCAGCGCGAGCGCGGCGGCGATGCCGTCCTGGAAGGCCGCTGTCCGGCTGAACCGGTATGGCTGGAAGACGACGATCAGCTGGTTGCTGCCAGCCACGTCGCGTACGGTCCGCAGCTGCGCCGACATCGACGTGGGGTGATAGGCGTAGTCGTCGTAGATGCGGATGCCGCCGACGGTCCCCTTCAGCTCGAACCGCCGCCGGACGCCGCCGTAGGACTCCAGGCCGGCGATCGCGTTGTCGACCGAGACCCCCAGCCGCGCGGCCACCAGGACGGCGGCGGCCGAGTTCAGCGCGATGTGCCGGCCGGGCACCGGCAGCCGCACCAGGCCGGTGTCGTCGCCGTCGAGGATGGCCCGGTAGTACGCGCCGGAGGCGGTCGAGGTCAGGTCGAGCATCCGCAGGTCGGCGTCGGCGGCCTCGCCGTAGGTGTAGACCGTCACGCCGATCGAGCGCGCGCTGTCGGCCAGCCGCCGCGCGCCGGGATCGTCGGCGCAGGCGACCAGAAATCCGCCGGGCACGATCCGCTTGGCGAAGTCGACGAAGGCTTCCTCGATCGCCTCCAGGGTGCCGTACGTGTCGAGATGGTCGGCCTCCACGTTGGTGACGACCGCGACTTCCGGCGCGTACAACAGAAACGACCGGTCGCTCTCGTCGGCCTCTGCGACGAAGAACTCGCCGGTGCCGTGGTGCGCGTTGGAACCGGCCTCGGAAAGGTCGCCACCGATCGCGAAGGACGGGTCCTTGCCGGCGTGCTGCAGCACCGTCGTGATCATCGAGGTGGTGGTGGTTTTCCCGTTCGTGCCGGAAATCGCGATCACCCGGCGGCCGGTCATCAGCGCGACCAGCGCCTCGGAGCGGTGCAGCAGCCGCAGGCCGCGCTCCTTGGCCGCGTCCAGCTCCGGATTTCCCGGTTTGATCGCGGAAGAATAGACGACCGTGTCGGCGCCGCCGAGATTGTCCGCCGAGTGTCCAACGTGGACAGTCGCGCCGAGCGCGCGCAGCGCGTCCAGCGCCGGCCATTCGCGCGCGTCGCTGCCGGAGACTTTCGCGCCGCGCGCCAACAAAATCCGCGCGATGCCGCTCATGCCGACACCGCCGATGCCGATGAAATGCACGGCGCGCAGCTCGTCCGGCGAGATCGTCGTCGGGTCGACACCGGAAAGGACGCTCATGCCGACACCGCTTTCTCAACCATGGCAAGCAAAGCCTCGTCGCCGTCGCGGCGGCCGTAGGCGGCGGCCGCGGCCGACATCGTGGCCAACTCCTCGGGATTGGTCAGCAACGGCAGAATCGTCCCCTCCACATAGGACACGGTGAGCTCGGAGTCCTCGACGAGCATGCCGCCACCGGCGCGTACGACCGGCAGCGCGTTGCGCCGCTGCTCGCCGTTTCCGTGCGGATAAGGCACATAGACCGCCGGCAGGCCGACCGCGGCCACCTCGGCGCAGGTCATCGCGCCGCCGCGGCACAAGAGCAGGTCGGCCGCCGCGTACGCGAGATCCATCCGCTCCACGAACGGCAGCGACACGTACGGCGCGCCGGTGTCGGTCGGCGCCACCACTTCTTCGTTACGGGCGCCGTAAATGTGCAGCACCTGCACGCCGGCGGCGCCAAGTGCCGCCGCCGCACCAAAAGTCGCCTCATTCAACGTACGCGCACCTTGCGAACCACCGGTCACCAGCAGCGTCGGCCGGTCGGCGTCGAGCTCGAAGAACTTGCGCGCTTCCTCGCGGGTCGCGGCGCGGTCGAGCCGGGAGATCTCCGGCCGCAGCGGCACACCGACAACCTCGCCCTGTTGGCCGGCCGCCTTCTGGTGCTCGAAACCGAGCGCGATCGAGGACGTGAACCGCGCTCCGAGCCGGTTGGCGACGCCCGGCGGCACGTCCTTCTCGTGGATCACCAGTGGCGTGTGCCGGCGCCAGGCGGCCAGATAGGCCGGCACCGAGACGTATCCGCCGAAACCGACCACCACGTCGGCCTCGACCTTGTCCAGCACCTTGCGGGTCGCCTTGGTCGCCTTGGCCATCCGCACCGGCGTACGCAGCAGGTCCAGGTTGGCCTTGCGCGGCAGCGGATAGGCCGGCACCATCTCCAGATCCCAGCCGCGGGCCGGGATGATCTGCGACTCCAGCCCCTTCGGCGTCCCGAGGCACGTCACCCGTACGTCCGGATGGTGCCGGCGCAGGCACTGCGCGAACGCCAGCGCCGGCTCGATGTGGCCGCCGGTCCCGCCGCCGGCCAGCACCACTGATCGCAACGTCATCTCCGCTCTGGACGGCTCCGCGCCGGTCCTGGCTTGCCTTTCGTCCGGCTCGCGCCAGCCTTGGTGCTCCGCTTGCCAGCACCTTCGGCAGGCAGGACCGGCACCGGCGGCATGCCGAACAACCGTGTGCCTAGCGTAGGACCGCGCTCGTTGAGCATCGCGGCGGCCTCCGGCTCACCGCGCGCGAACCCGGCCAGCATCCCGGCAACGAAGAGAGTCAGCACCAGCGACGAGCCACCCTGCGAGATCAACGGGAGTGGAATGCCGGTGATCGGCAGCAATCCGACCACCGCACCCATGTTGATGAACGCCTGTCCGGTCAGCCAGACGGTGCAGGCCGCGGCGGTCAGCCGGACGTACGGGTCAGCGGTCCGCCGCGCCACCCGAAATCCCGAGTAACCGAAGACACCGAACAGGCCGATGACCACGACACAGCCGATCAGGCCGAGCTCCTCGCCGATCACCGCGAAGATGAAGTCGTTGTACGCCTCCGGCAGGCCACCCCACTTCGTCGCGCTGGCGCCGAGGCCGACCCCGAAGAACCCGCCGGACGAGAGCGCGTACAGGCCCTGCACGGCCTGGTGCCCGGTGAACTCCGGATCGGCGAACGGGTTCAGGAACGAGGTGATCCGGTCCATCCGCTCGGCCTTGGCGGTGATGAAGCCGATGACCCCGACCACACCGACACCGAGCATGAGACCGAAGACGCGCAGCCGGACGCCGGACACCCACAGCAGCGCGACCAGCACGAGCATCAGGCACATGCTGGTGCCGAGGTCGTGCACGCCGACGAGGCCGACCAACACCACGCTGACCGGCAACAGCGGCACGATCAGGTGCTTGAAGTTGGTCATCAGCTTCCGCTTGCGGACCAGCACGTCCGCGCCCCAGAGCGCGAGTCCCAGCTTGGCGCTCTCGGACGGCTGCCAGAGGATCGGTCCGACGTCGATCCAGCGCACCACACCATTGCGCGCGACGCCGAGCGAGGGGAATGCCAGCAACACCAACAAAGCCGCACCGGAGATGATCAGAATCGGATAGCCGATCATCCGGATCAGGCGGACCGGCAACCGCAGCGCGATCACAAACGCGACCAAGCCGAGCAACGCGTAAAGCGCCTGGTTGGCGAACGTGGTGAACGGGCTGCCGGTCTTCACGTACGAGACGATGCTGGAGGCCGACAGGACCATCATCAGGCCGATGGCGAGCAGCAGGCCGGTGGTGGCCACGACCAGGTAGTACGAGGCCATCGGCCGCTTGAGCAGCCCCTGCAGCGGCGCGAACGGGTTGATCGCGGCCCGGTCCTCCGGGCTGACCTCGCGCGGCGCGTCGGCCTTCTGCGGCGGCGCGGTCACGTGGCCAGCGCACGCACCGCGGCAGCGAAGGAATCACCGCGAGCGCCGTATGACGGGAACATGTCCAGCGAAGCGGCGGCCGGTGCGAGCAGCACCGCGTCGCCCGGCCGCGCGAGCCGGTGCGCGTGCTCCACCACTTCGATCATGACCCCATCATCGGTGCTCGTCACGTCCACGACCGGCACATCCGGCGCGTGTCGCCGGATCGCCGCCGCGATCTCGGCCCGGTCCACGCCGAGCAACACGGCTCCCCGCAACCGCGGCGCGACCGTACGCACCAGATCGTCCACATCCACGCCTTTGAGCTGGCCACCGGCGACCCACACGATCGAGTCGTACGCGGCCAGCGACGCCAACGCGGCGTGCGGATTGGTCGCCTTGCTGTCGTTCACGTACGACACGCCGGCCACCGTCGCGACCAGAGCGTTGCGGTGCGGCTCCGGCACATAGCCACGCAGGCCGTCGCGTACGGCCTCCGGCGGAACGCCGTGACCGCGTGCGAGTGCCGCGGCGGCAAGCGCGTTGGCGATGTTGTGCGCGCCGGGCGGCCGTACGTCGGCGGCATCGACCAGCGCGACCTCGTCACCGAAGGCGCGGTCGACGAGCGTGCCGTCGATGACGCCGAGCTGGCCGACCGACGGCCGCCCCAGCGTGAAGCTCGCCGTCGGACCGCTCCGGGTGGCCAGCAGCTTGGCCACCGCCGGATCGTCGGCGTTGCCGACCGCCAGACTGTCGTGACCGCGCCAGATCCGTGCCTTGGCCTGCGCGTACGCGTCGAAGCCGCCGTGCCAGTCGAGGTGGTCGTCGGCCAGATTGAGCAGCGCGGCGGCCTGCGGTGCCATGGTGGACGACCAGTGCAGCTGGAAGCTGGACAGCTCCACGGACAGCACCTCGTACGGCGGATCCGTCTTCAACACCGCGCTCAGCAGCGGATCGCCGATGTTGCCGACGGCCGCGGCGCGCTGGCCGGCGGCGCGCAGGATCGCCGCGAGCATGGTCACGGTCGTCGTCTTGCCGTTCGTACCGGTGACCGCGAGCCACGGTGCGGCGCCGGCCGGCCGCAGCCGCCAGGCCAGCTCGGGCTCGGAGTAGACCTCGATGCCGGCCGACACCGCGGCCGACAGCAGTGGATGGTCCGGCCGCCAGCCCGGCGAGGTGACGACCGCCTGCGTGCCGGGCGGTGGCTCGGTGACGCCGATGAGTACGGTCGCGCCGGCGGCCGCCAGCCGGTCCGTACGCTCGCTCGCGGCGCGGTCCACGACGGTGACGACGGCACCGCGCTCGAGGAGCGCCTCGGCGACCGGTACGCCGGAGACGCCGGCGCCGGCCACGACGACGCGTTGCCCCTCGTACGCGCTCATAGAATGCGCAGGAAGTCCGCGTAGAACACGCCGACCCCGATGGCCACGCCGATCGCCGCCACCATCCAGAACCGGATGACGATGTTGATCTCCGGCCAGCCGGCCAGCTCGAAGTGGTGGTGCAGCGGCACCATCCGGAAGATCCGCCGGCCGAAGGCGCGGAACGAGACGATCTGCATGATCTCGGTGACCACGATGATCACGAACAGGCCGCCGATGATGATCAGCAGCAGCTGCGTCTTGGTGGCCACCGCGAGCCCGGCGATCAACGCACCGAGACCGAGCGCGCCGGTGTCGCCCATGAAGATCTTGGCCGGTGACGCGTTCCACCACAGGAAGCCGAAGCAGGCGCCCGCCACGATCGCCGCGACCAGCGAGATCTCCAGCGGGTCGCGGATGTCCGGATAGACCGCGACGTGCCGGAACTCCCAGTAGCCGATCAGTGAGTACGCCATCAGCACCATCACCGAGCTGCCCGTCGCGAGGCCGTCCAGGCCGTCGGTGAGATTGACCGCGTTGGCGGTCGAGACCACGACGAACGCGATGAACACGATCGCGCCGAACTTGGTGATGTTGAGCCAGTCGACGTCGTGGATGAACGAGATCTTCTCGCTGCCGATCGTGTGGCCCTTCGCGTTGGGCAGTACGACCGCGAGGACACCGAAGATGGCTCCGACCAGGATCTGGCCGATCAGCTTGCCGCGTTTGTTGAGCCCGAGGCTGCGGCGCTTGCGCACCTTGATGAAGTCGTCGAGGAACCCGACCACTCCCATCGCGACGAACAGGCCGAGCAGCAGGACGCCGCTGAGGCTGATGTCGCGGCCGTCCGAGCAGGCGGCGCGCGCCTCGTGCGGGTCGCACGGCACGATCGCCAGGTAGAGGTGGATCAGCAGGTACGAGACCACCGACGCGAGGATGAAGACGATCCCGCCCATCTGCGGGGTGCCCTGCTTGGAGGCGTGTGACTGCGGCCCGTCCGTACGCACCTCCTGGCCGACCTTCAGCCGGCGCAGGTAGCGGATGGCGATCGGGGTCCCGGCCAGCGTCAGCAGGAACGCCAGCGCGGCGCCGACGAGCACCGACCTCACGCGGACGCCTCCGCTCCGCCGGCCGAAGGTCCGCTGGGAGGCGCCAGTAACGCCGCCGTGACGTGTTCCATATGAGCGACCTTCGATCCCTTCACCAACACGACATCCCCCGGTTCCAGCCGCGCCGACAGCAGCGCGACCGCCTCCCCGGTGTCGGCGACCTCCACGACCTCGGTGTCACCGCTCGCAACATTCTCGGCGCCGGCGACCACCGCGGACGCATGGGGTCCGGTGGCCACGATCCGGGTCACACCGAGCTCGACCGCATAGCGTCCGATCTGCTGGTGCTCGGCCTCGGCGGTGTCGCCGAGCTCGGCCATCTCCCCCAGCACCAGCCAGCGGCGCCGGTCGCCGGCGATGGCAGCCTGGTTGCGCAGCGCGACGCGCACCGAGTCGGGATTGGCGTTGAACGTGTCGTCGATGACCGTCACGCCGTCCGGCCTGGTGCTGACCTCCATCCGACGCCGGCTCACCACCGTCGCCTCGCTGAGGCCGGCGGCCGCGGCGGCCAGCGGCATGCCGAGCTCCAGCGCGACCGCGGCGGCGGCCAGCGCGTTGCCGACATGGTGCTCGCCGTACAACGCCATCTGCACCGGCGCCATCTGCCCGCCGACGTGGATGTCGAAGCCGGGCCGGCCGATCTCGTCGAGCTGCACCTTCTCGGCGCGTACGTCCGCGTCCTCGGCCCGGCCGGTGAGCACCACCTTCGCGGTGGTTTTCTCGGCCATGGCGCGCACCCGCGGGTCGTCGGCGTTGAGGACCGCGACGCCGCCCTGGTCGGCCGGTGGCAACGCCTGGACCAGCTCGGCCTTGGCAGTGGCGATCGCGTCCCGCGAGCCGAACTCGCCGACGTGCGCGACGCCGACGTTGAGCTCGACGCCGATCCGCGGCGGCGCGATCCGGGTCAGCTCGGCGATGTGGCCGATCTTGCGCGCGCTCTTCTCCAGCACGAGATAGCGGGTCGAGGTGGTCGCGCGCAGCACCGTGTACGGATGGCCGATCTCGTTGTTGAAGGACTCCGGCGGCGCGACCGTCTCACCCAGCCGTGAGAGCAGCTGCGCCAGCAGGTCCTTGGTCGAGGTCTTGCCGGACGATCCGGTGACACCGACGACCGTGATGTCCTTCAGGCGCGCCAAAACCCCGCGCGCGAGGTCGGCGAGCGCCTTCAGCGGGTCGTCGACGACGATCGCGGGCTCGTCCACCTCACGCGCGACGATCGAGGCGACCGCTCCGGCCTCGGTGGCATGTTTGGTGTAGTCGTGACCGTCGACGTGTTCGCCAGGCAGCGCCACGAAAAGACCGCCGCCGGTGACCTTGCGCGAGTCGAACTCGACCGTACCCGTGACGACGGCGGCGGCATCGGCGTTGCGCAACCGGCCGCCGGTCAGCTCGGCCACCTCGGCCAGCGTCAACTCGATCACGCGTGCACCTTCCCGTTGGTCGCGTGCAACGCGCGGTCGAGCTCTTCACGGTCGTCGAAGGCAAACACCTGGCCGCCGATCTCCTGGTAGGGCTCGTGGCCCTTGCCGAGGATCGCCACGGTGTCGCCCGGCTCGGCGAGCTGGACGGCCCTGGTGATCGCCTCGGCGCGGTCGCCGATCTCCAACACCTGCGCGCGCTGGTCGGCGGCCACCGTGGCGGCACCGGCCAGCGCGGCGGCGCGGATCGCGGCCGGGTCCTCCGAGCGGGGGTTGTCGTCAGTGATGATCAGTACGTCCGCGCCGAGCGCACCGGCGGCACCCATGAGCGGACGCTTGGCCGTGTCGCGGTCGCCGCCGCAACCGAGCACCGCGATGAGCTTGCCGCGAGTGACCGGCCGCAGCGCGGTCAGCACGGCGGCCACGGCGTCCGGCTTGTGCGCGTAGTCGACCACCGAGAGCAGGTCGGGCCGCGTGTCCGCGCCGATCCGCTGCAGCCGTCCCGGCACACCCTGGCAGCTCGCCACGCCGTCGACCGCGGTGGCCGGGTCGATGCCGGCGGCGACCAGCATCGCGATCGCCAGCATCGCGTTGTCGACATTGAACGGGCCAGGCAACTGCACCTGGCCCTGGTACGTCTTGTCACCGTGGACCGTGAACGTCTGCGGCACGGCGGAGGTGTCGACGTCGGTCGCGTACCAGCTCGCCGGCTGCGTCGTCGACACGGTGATCGTGTCGTCGCCGACGAGCCGGCGACCGTACGCGTCGTCGATGTTGACCACCTCGCGCCTGGCGCGGCCGTCGAACAGCAGCGCCTTGGCGGCGAAGTAGTCCTCCATGTCGGCGTGGTAGTCCAGATGGTCGGCGCTGAGGTTGGCGAAGCCACCGACCGCGAAGGCGATGCCGTCGGCCCGGCCCTGCGCCAGCGCGTGGCTGGAAACCTCGGCGGCGACCGCGGTGACGCCGTTTTCCAGCATCACCGCGAACAACGCCTGCAGATCCGGCGCCTCCGGGGTGGTGTGCGCACTCGGCAGCCGTATGTCGCCATAGCGCGTCTCCACGGTGCCGATCACTCCGGTGCGGTGGCCGGCCTGGACCAGACCCGCCTCCAGGAGATACGCCGTGGTGGTCTTGCCGCTCGTACCGGTCACCCCGAGCACCTTGAGCCGCTCGGTCGGATTGCCGTAGATCGCCGCCGCGACCTTGCCGAGCACTCGCCTCGGCCTGTCCACGACCAACACCGGCACGTCCGCGGTGACCATCGCCGCGCCCGCGTCGTCGGTCAGGATCGCCGTCGCACCGGCTCCTACCGCGGCATCGGCGAACTCCGCACCATGCCGGACCGACCCCGGCAACGCCGCGTAAAGATCCGCTGGCCGTACGGACCTGCTGTCATGCGTCACGCCGGTGACCCACCCGTCACCAACCGCTCCACGCACCGCCGCACCGACCATGTCGAGAACAGCCGCCACCGGAGTCGGCGACACCGATGTCGGCCGTGGGAGTAGCTGCCCTGGCACGAGTCCGAACCCTACCCGTACGCGAGATCCGACCGTGGACAGGCACACGGTGGCACGTCGAATTCTTTCTGAGTGGGGGCGGGGAGGGGTATTTGTCCGGTTGAGTGGGAGGGGGTTGCGGGTGGAGGGCTTTGGGGTGGTGCGCTGGGGTGGTGGTGGGGTGTCCGTTTGCTGCGTTTGGGGAGGGGCGGGGTGCCGGTTGGTGCGTTTGCGGAGGGGTGGGTTGGCCGTTTGGTGCGTTGGGTGGGGTGGTTGCGTTTTCTGATTGTTGCGTTGGGTGCGGTGGTTGGGTCTTCATGTTTGTTGCGTTGAGTGGGTGGTTGGGTTTTTCGCCTGCGCGGCGGGCGCTCCTGCGCGGAGGGCGACCTCAAGGGAGGGGGCGCGGGAACGCCAATCGGTGTGCGTGGGGGTGCGGGCGGCGGTTGCGTGCGGGGTCGGGTCTTCCGGGGTCACGTGCGGGAAGCAACCCGTCGGGCTGGACGGCATCACAGCGTCCGGGTGGTGCTGATGTGGCTACTGTGGCTGGCAATGCAGGTGAGGCGGCTCTGCTGCATAATACTTGTTTAACAAGACATCAAAACGGGCATTTGTTGCAGCCCGGCAGTCGCAACAGCATTATCAGCCTCAGTAGTCACACCCGTCACAGCCTCCGGAGATCACGGCGGCGTGAAAGCCCTGTTTCCTTGCGTCCAGCGCAAGTAACTCGACATTCATGCCGCCTGCGAACCTCTCAAGCCGGACATTTAGCGCTCCACACGCCTTCCCGTCCCACATACTGGACCCTCGCGCCACCCATCGAGACGCCACCGCAGGTCCGGCGCCCAGCCACACTCCTGGTCCGGTTTGTCCGTTCTCCCCCGTCGGCGAGCTTTGCTTGAGCACATGTCGACCGGGCCTGCCGCGTACGCAAACCAACCACCCACCCATGCTCGGCAGGCCCGGTCGACATGTGCTCATCCTCCGGACGCCGACGAGGGAGAACGGACAAACCGGACCACACCACCCACCCAACCGCACCCGCGGCACCCAACCCAACCAACAGCGAAACCCCGCGCACCCCTCCCCTTGAGGTCGCCCTCCGCGCAGGAGCGCCCGCCGCGCAGGCGCCACCACCCCCAAAACGCAACAAAAAGAAAACCCCACCCCCCAAAACGCGACAAAATGAAGAGCCGGTCCTCCCCCACGCACCAAACAGAAAACGCAACCGCTCCAAACTCCCCGTCACAAAGCCAAAATCATCACCCATGAATCTTCAGCGGCGGCCGGACGCTGCCTGTGGGCGGCACTGCTTCATGACGCAAGACGAAGCTCATCAGATCGTGGAAAGCCGGCCCAGCGATAGGTCCGCCTTCAGACCGGTCCGGCACCTTGACGAAAATCGCCACGACGTAACGTGGCGCGTCGGCGGGGGCCATTCCGATGAAGGAAGTGACGTTGCCTTTTTCGTAGTGGTTGCCGACGACCTGCATGCCGGTGCCGGTCTTGCCGGCGACACGGTAGCCCTTGATCGCGGCGGCGGGGGCGGTGCCTTCGTTGGTGGCGACGCCCTCCATCAGCCAGCGCATGGCGGCGGCGTTCTGCGGCGAGAGTACGCGCTGCGTTTTGGGTGTCGGTGCCGGCTTGTACGTGCCGTCCGGTGCGACCGTGCCGCTGATCAGGCTCGGCTCGACGCGTACGCCGTTGTTGGCGATCGTCTGGTAAACCGACGCCATCTGGAGCGGTGTCACCGCCACGCCGAGACCGATCGGGATGCTGCCGTAGGAAGTGGCGCTCCAGTTTTTCGGCGGCTGCACGATGCCGCTGCTCTCCGCCGGCAGGCCCACGTCGGACGCGGAACCGAGGCCGAAAGCCTTCTGGAAGTCGTAGAGCCGCTGGGCACCGACCTTGTCGGCGACCGTGATCGTGCCGATGTTGCTCGACTGGGTCAGCACGCCCTGCAGCGTCAGCTTGACCTGGCCGTGCGCGTGCGTGTCGGTGAAGCGTACGCCGCCCTTGGTGATCGAGCCCGGCAGATCGAGCACGGTGTCCGGCTGGATCACTCCGCTCTGCAGGCCGGCGCTGAGCGTGATCGCCTTGTGCACCGAACCCGGCTCGACCACGGTCTGCGTGGCGATGTCCTTCCACGAGCTGGAGTCCGAGTCGCCGGGGTTGGCCGCGTCGTACGTCGGATAGCTGGCGTCGGCGAGCAGCTGACCGGTCTTGACGTCCATCACCAGCGCCGTGCCGAAGGAGCCGCCGGCCTCGCGCGTGCGCTGCGCGATGATCTGCTGCGCCTGATACTGCACGTCGCTGTCGATGGTGAGCTTGAGACCGGACCCCGGCCGGGCCGCGACGGTCTGGTCGAGGCCGGACGGGATCTGCGTGCCGTCCTGCGAGACCTCGAACTTGTGCAGCCCGTCCACGCCGGCCAGCACCTTGTTGTACGACGACTCCAGACCGGCGGCGCCGACGCCTTCGTTGTTGGTGAAGCCGATGACGTTGGCGGCCAGGTCGTGTCCCGGCTGGTCGCGGCGCTTCTCGTCGTCGATGCCGATGCCCGGCAGGTTCATCGCCTTCACCACGGCGGCGACCTCCGGGTCGAGCCGGTGCGCGAGATAGACGAAGTGGCTGTCGCGGCCACTCTTGAGCTTGCGCGCGGTCAGCTTGGCGTAGAGCGTCTGCTGCGGCACGCCGAGCACACCGGCGAGCTTCGCGGCCACACCGGCCGGGTCCTTGACCAGCTCCTTGTCATTGGGATCGGCGAAGACGGCGTTGGCACGGACGCTGTTGGCCAGCACGATGCCGTTGCGGTCGGTGATCGTGCCGCGCGGGGCCATCAGGGGCCGCGTGACCGTACGGTCGTCCTTTGCCTCAGCCGCCCACGCGGCGGCGTCGGTGGTCTGGATGTAGACGAGCCGCGCGACGACGGCCACGAAGAGCACCAGCACGACGACCAGGCCGACCCGGAGCCGGCGGTAGGACGTGCCGGCCGAGATCGGATGGGCCCACGCGCTGAGCATCCGTCGCACGGCCGGACTCGGCCGTACGCGTGCCCGCGACCGGCTGGACCGCGGACGGCCGGCGGCCCGGTCGGCGCGCGACCGCTGCGGCAGCACCGTTGCTCCGCTGGTCGCGCGCCGGCCAGGCGGCCGGTGACCGGTCGGCCTGCTCATCGCGCACCTCCGTCCCCCGAGTTCGTGTTCGGCTGAGCCGTGTTCTGCTGACCAGCGTCCTGCTGACCAGCGTTCTGCTGACCAGCGTTCTGCTGGCCGGTGGTCTGCTGGCCGGTGGTCTGCTGGCCACCGGTGCCCTGGTTGGTGTTCGGCGGCACCAGCGACTGGCCGTTGTCCGACGACGAGGACGAGTCGCCGTCGTCGCTCTTCGCCGGCGTCGGTACGCCGAGGATCCGGCCGTCCGGCAGCCGGATGAAGGCCGGCTGTCCGGCCGGCACCAGGCCGAGCCGCCGGGCGGCCGCGGCGAGTGTGCCGGGTGCCTGGAGCTGGTTGACCTTCTGCCTCAGCTCCTGTTCCTTGATGTCCAGAGCCTTCTGGTTCTTCTGCAACACCCGCAGCCGAAACGAGTTTTCGTTGACTGAGGTGTTGAGCAGCAACAACGCGACCAGGCCGCCGGCCACCAGCCCGAGGATGAGGACGACGAAAGGCGTACGCGGCGCCGAGCTCGCGGCCGGTGGCGGCGCGAGCAGCAGCCGTACGCCTCGGCCGGCCTGCTGCGGGATCCGCTTGCGTGCCGGCGTACGCGGCGGCGCCGGCCGCCGTCGCGGCGGTGCGGCGGTCCGGGCGGTGGTCCGGCCGGTGGTCTTGCGCGGCGGCTCGGTCCGCGGGACGGTGGCGGTGGCTCGTACGGTCATGCCGCCTCCCGGATCCGCTCGACGGCGCGCAGCCGCACGGAGGCCGAGCGCGGATTGCTGGTCAGCTCGGCCTCGGTCGGTGTCTCGGCACCGCGGGTCAGCAGCCGCAGCACCGGCTCGGTGCCCGGCAGTTCCACCGGCAGGTCCGCCGGCGAGGTGCTGCTGGCCCCGGCCGCGAAGGCGCGTTTGACCATCCGATCCTCCAGGGAGTGGTACGACATCACGACCAGCCGGCCACCGAGCCGCAGGGCGTCGATGGCCGCCGGCAGTGCCGCACGCAGCGACTCAAGCTCTCCGTTCACCTCGATGCGCAGTGCCTGGAAGGCACGCTTCGCCGGATGGCCCCCGGTCTTCCTGGTGGCCGCCGGGATGGCGTCGCGTACCAGCTCGGCCAGTCGCGCCGTCGAGGTGAGCGGCGCGCGGCCGCGAGCGGCGACGATGGCCTTGGCGACCCGGTTGGCGAACCGCTCCTCGCCGTAGTCCCGCAGGATGCGGGTCAGGTCGCCGACCGAGTAGGTGTTGACGACTTCTTCCGCGGAGATCCCGGTGGTCGGGTCCATCCGCATGTCCAGCGGCGCGTCACGCGCGTACGAGAAGCCGCGGTCGACCACGTCGAGCTGCATCGACGAGACGCCGAGGTCGAACAGGATGCCCTCCACCGCGGCGATGCCGAGCTCGTCGAGCACGTCCGGCAGCTCGTGATAGACGGCGTGTACGCCGGTGAAGCGCGCACCGAACGGCGCGAGCCGCGCGGTCGCACGGCGCAACGCTTCCGGATCGCGGTCGAGGCCGACCAGTCGCAGCTCGGGATGTGCGGTGAGCATGCGTTCGGCATGCCCGCCCAGCCCGAGAGTGGCGTCGACCAGGACCGCCTGGCGAGCGGTGCCAGTCTGGCGAAGGGCCGGCGCGAGCAGCTCGGCCACCCGCTCCGCGAGCACCGGTGTGTGCTCTGGCTCGATGGTGTTGTCCACGCGCGTCGACCCTCCCCCCGAGTTTCGCTTGGCGCGCCGTGTTTGCGTGACACAGCTGGATCAGTGACGTTCCGTCAGGTCCCCATCCGCTCGCACGCCTGGCACCGGGGAAGGTGCGCCAGGTGATGGAGCGGCTGGAGGCCTGGCGGAACGGCCTCGATCGCCTCGATCAACGGGGTGCTCAGAACACCCCTGGCAGGACCTCCTCCTCCACGTCCGCGAATCCCGGCTCGGACTCGGTGAGATAGTCGTCCCAGGCCTGCTGGTCCCAGATCTCCACCCGGGTCGACGCGCCGATCACCACGCAGTCCTTCGACAGGCCCGCGTACTCACGAAGGCTGGCCGGAATCGTGACCCGGCCCTGCTTGTCGGGCACCTCGTCGTACGCGCTGGCGAAGAACACCCGGGTGTAGGCCCGAGCGGTCTTGTTGGTGACCGGAGCCGCCTGCAGCTGCTCGGCGAGCCGGGTGAACTCGGCCATCGGAAACACGAACAGGCAGCGCTCCTGCCCCTTCGTGATCACGAGCCCCTCCGCCAGTTCGTCCCGGAACTTCGCCGGCAGGAACAGCCGACCCTTGTCGTCCAGCCGCGGGGAATGAGTGCCGAGAAACATGCCGGCCTCCCTCCCCGAGCGGAGCTCCGTGGTTCCGGATCCTCCACTGCGCTCCACTGTACCCCACAAATCCCCACGCACAACGCGTCGGCGTGCCGACGATACTCCACCGATGGTCATATGCGCAGCTCAGAGCACACAGAGCCAAGTGGAGGAGGTTTCTCGGGCGCGCGCGACCAAGCGAACTGCCGACACATTTTGTGTCCGTTTTGCCCGATTAGATGGCTGGGGTGGCCAGGCCGGGGGTCGAGGTGGAGTGAAGTGGAGGAGCGTCGCGACCGTTATAGTGCTAGTGTCATTAGCACCATGTTGTTGACACTGGACCTGCATGATCCGCGGCCGCTGCACGAGCAGGTCGGCTCGGCGATCCGGCGGGCGATCGCCGACGGCGAGCTGGCGGTCGGCGAGCGGCTGCCTCCGGCGCGTGAGCTGGCGGCAGCGCTGGGGATCAACGCCAACACCGTCCTGCGCGCGCTGCGCGACCTGCGCGACGAAGGCGTCCTGGAGTTTCGCCGCGGTCGCGGCGTGTCCGTGCTGCGTCCGCCAGAGGGCCGCAGCGTGCTGGTGGAGAAAGCGCGCGAGCTGCTGGCCGAAGCCGACCGCTACGGGGTCGACCGGCCGGAGGTCATCGCCTTGATAGAGGAGCTGTCATGACCGTACGCGGCAGGTTTCTGCTGTATGCGACGAGTTGGGCCGTGGTCGTCGCCATCGCACAGGCGGCGATTCCATTGTCCGTACGCGACCGGCTGCCGGAGCCGATGGCGACCCACTGGAGCCTGCTCGGCGAGCCAAACCGCGCGATGCCGCTGGCCGGCGAGCTCGCGTTGATGGCCGGCGCCTGGGTCGTGATCGCCGGCCTGCTGGCGCTCGGTGCCGTACGCGGCCGGATCGAACGGCGGCGACGACGCGCGACCGTCTCTGCCGTCTACGGCGCCGCCGGTGTGCTCAGCGTCGGCCTCGCGTACGTGACGACCACGGCAAACCTGGACGTGACCGACTGGCGGCACGCGCAGCCACTGGCCTGGCCGGCGATGGCGGCCGTGCTGGTGATCGCCGTCGCGGCCGGTTTCGCCGGCTATCGGCTCGGTCGACTCGGCCCCGACACGCCGGCCGACCTGGCGACCGCACATCCGAAGGCCATGCGGCTCGACGCGAACGTACGCGCCGCCTGGGTCTCGTCGGCGACCAACCCGCTGCTCGGCGTGCCCGGCTCGGTGGCTCTGGGCCTGGCAGTGGTTTTCGCGGTGGCCGCCGCGATCGGCGCGGCCGGCCTGACCTGGCACGCCCCGCTGGTCGCCGCGGTCATCGGCCTCGCGCTCACCGCCTGCTCGTCCTTGCGCGTACGGGTCAACGACAGCGGGCTGGCCGTCGGTTTCGGTCCGTTTGGCTGGCCGGTGCGCCACATCGGCCTGGACCGGATCGACCGCGCATGGAGTGAGCCGCGACAGCCGGTGGAGGTCGGCGGCTGGGGCTGGCGGGGGTTGCCGGGCGGCAGCACGATCATGATCCGCGGCGGCGACTGCCTGGTCGTCCGCTATCGGTCCGGCGGTGAGCTGGGCATCAGCGTGGACGACGCCGAGCGCGGCGCCGCGCTGCTCACCGCCCTGGCGAACCGGACGCACGCGTCATGATCCGGCGTACGAACGACCTCGTCGTCTATCTCGTCGTCGCGTTTGGCCTGTCCTGGCTGATCGCCGCACCGGCGTGGTTCACCGGTGGACTGCGGTCACCGGTGTTCGTGGTGGTCGCGGCCTGCATGATGGCCACGCCGTCGATCGCCGTACTTGTCGTGTGGCGGCTGAAAAACCGCGAGGTGCGTTTCCGCGACTGGGCTCGGCGGACGGGTCTGACGCTCGGCCCGCGAAAGGGCCGTACGCTCTGGCTGGTGCTGGCCGCCTGGGTCGGCACGCCGGTCGTGGTGGGGGTGGCGATCGCGATCAGCGCCGCGCTCGGCCTGGTGTCGTTGGATCTCGCGCATCTGAGCCTGTACGCCAAAGAACTCGCCAGGACCGGCCGGCAGCTGCCGCCGGTGCAGACGGTCTTCAGCATCCAGCTCGCCTTCGCCGTCGTGCTGGCACCGCTGCTCAACGCGATCCCGGCACTCGGCGAGGAATGGGGCTGGCGTGGCTGGCTGCTCCCCCGGCTGACCACCTACGGCACCTTCCGCGGTTTGCTGCTCAGCGGGGTGATCTGGGGCTTGTGGCATTTCCCGGTGACGCTGCTCGGCTACAACTACCCCGATTTCGGCGGCTGGGCCGCGCCGTACTTCATCATCGCCTGCGTCTGCCTCGGATTCGTGATCGGTTGGCTGCGGCTGCGATCCGGCAGCGTGTGGCCGTCGGTCATCGCGCACGGCTCGTTCAACGCCACCGCGGGCCTGATCATCCTGGCCGGCGACGCGGCGCATCCGCCGCGCCCGGAAGTCGCCGGTGTGACCGGACCGGTCGGCTGGATTTTGTTGGCACTGCTGGCGGTCGTGCTGTTCTGGCGGTGGCCGGCGACGAATTCCGATTGCCCGGCCGCACCGGTTGGCGCAGACTCGGCGCGTGCTGATCAGACGCGAGACGCCGGCTGACGCGGAGGCCGTGCGGGCCGTCCACACAGCGGCCTTCCAGAACGATCCGCCGGTCGAGGCGCGGCTCGTCGACGAGCTGCGCCTGGACACCGGCTGGATCCCGGCGCTTTCGTTGGTGGCGATCGAAAACGACGAGGTCGTCGGTCATGTCGTCTGCACTCGCGGCCGGGTGAGTCCGCATCGCGCGCTCGGCCTCGGACCGCTCGGCGTACGGCCGGACCGGCAGCAGGCCGGCGTCGGATCGGCGTTGATGCACGCGGTGATCGGCGCGGCCGACGCGCTCGACGAGCCGGTCATCGTGTTGCTCGGCCATCCGGACTACTATCCGCGGTTCGGCTTCCGTCCGGCGGCGGAGCTTGGCATCACCCCACCGGATCCGGACTGGCTGCCGGCGTTCCAGGCCCGCACGCTCAGCGCGTACGACCCGTCGATACGCGGCGAGTTTCGTTACGCAGAGCCATTTCGGCGGTTGTGAATGGAGTTCACCTGGCGCTGGCGCCGGCTGACCGAGGCGGACTTTCCGCTTTTGGCGGCCTGGCTGGAGCAACCGCACGTCGCGCGCTGGTGGCATCACGAGACCTCGGCCGAGGCGGTCGCTCGCGACTTCGGTCCTGCCGCGCGCGGCGCGGAGCCGTCCGAGGACCTGCTGGTGTTCCTCGACGGCGAGCCGCTCGGCTTGGTGCAGCGCTCGCGCTATGCCGACTATCCGGCGTATCTGGCCGAACTCGGCGCCATCACCGAGGTGCCGGCCGGTGCGGTCTCGATCGACTATCTGATCGGCGACCTGAGCCGCACCGGCGTCGGCATCGGACCGCGGATGATCCGCGCGATCGTCGACGACACCTGGTCGAGTCATCCGGACACGAGCTGCGTGCTCGTACCGGTGTCGGCGGCCAACCGCGCATCCTGGCGAGCGCTGGAGAAGGCCGGCCTGCGCCGGGTCGCGGAAGGCGAGCTGGAGCCGGACAACCCGATCGACAACCGCGACCACGTGGTCTATCGGATCGACCGGCCACAGGACCTGGGGGTCTAGGGGCTGTATCGAAGTCCCACGCGGCGATAGCCGAGCCGCTGTCACATCTTTCTCGGACCGCCTGGATCTCGACTCTCATCCACGTGGGACTTCGAAACAGACCCTAGACGACCAGGGTGACGATCCGGCCCGGCACGACGATCGACTTACGCAACTGACGACCGTCCACATAGGACGAAACGGCCGGGTCGGCCAGCGCCGCGGCCAAAACCGCGTCGGAGTCGGCGTCTGCCGCCACCTTCACCCGGCCGCGCACCTTTCCGTTGACCTGCACCGGATAGGTGACCTCGTCGGCGACCAGCCATTTCTCGTCCGCGACGGGAAAGTCGACGAAGGTCAGCGTCTGGGCGTGACCCAGCCGCGACCACAGCTCCTCGGCGATGTGCGGCGCCAGCGGCGCGGTCATCAGCACCAGCGGCTCGACGGCCGCGCGCGGCGCCGCGCCTTCCCTGGCCGCCACCGCGGTCAGCCGGTTGGTCAGCTCGATCAGCTTGGCGGTCGCGGTGTTGGCCTTCAGGCCGGCGTAATCCTTGCGTACGCCGTCGATCGTGCGGTGCAGCAACCGCTGCGTCTCGTCGTCGACCGCGGCGTCGCTGATCTTCAGCCCACCGGTCTGCTCGTCCACCAGCAGCCGCCAGACCCGCTGCAGGAACCGATACGCGCCGACCACCGCGCGGGTCTCCCACGGACGCGAGGTCTCCAGCGGACCGGTGCTCATCTCGTACACGCGGAACGTGTCGGCACCGTAGGCCTGGCAGATCTCGTCCGGCGTGACGACGTTCTTCAGGCTCTTGCCGATCTTTCCGTACTCGCGCGCCACTTCCTCGCCGGCGTAGAAGAACTTTCCGTCCCGTTCCTCGACCTCGGCGGCCGGCACGTACTGGCCGCGGCTGTCCTTGAACGCGTACGCCTGGATGTAGCCCTGGTTGACCAGCCGGTGGAACGGCTCGGCGCTGGAGACGTGGCCCAGGTCGAACAGCACCTTGTGCCAGAACCGCGAGTACAGCAGGTGCAGCACGGCGTGCTCGACACCGCCGACATACAGGTCGGCACCGCCGACGTCACCGTCGTGGCGCGGCCCCATCCAATACTTTTCGACCTCCGGATCGACCATCGCGTCGTCGTTGGTCGGGTCCAGATAGCGCAGCTCATACCAGCAGGAGCCGGCCCACTGCGGCATCACGTTGGTCTCGCGCCGGTATTTGCGCGGACCGTCGCCCAGATCCAGCTCGACCTCGACCCAGTCGGTCGCCTTGCCCAGCGGTGGTTCCGGCATCGAGTTGGCGTCGTCGTCGGCGTATGTGCGCGGCGAGTAGTCGTCGACCTCCGGCAGCTCGACCGGCAGCATCGAGGCCGGCAGCGCGATCGGCAGACCGGTCTCGTCGTACACGATCGGGAACGGCTCGCCCCAGTAACGCTGGCGGCTGAACAGCCAGTCGCGCAGCTTGTACTGGACCGTGCCCTCGCCGGCGCCGCGCTGCTCCAGCCACTCGATGATCGCCGCCTTGGCCTCGGTGACCCCCAGGCCGTTCAGCGAGATGCTGTCGTTGGCCGAGTTGATCGCCGCGCCCTCGCCGACGTACGCCTCGCCGTCGAAGCCGGCCGGCGGCTGGACCGTGCGGATGATCGGCAGGTCGAAGACCTTGGTGAAGTCCCAGTCGCGCTGGTCCTGGCCCGGCACCGCCATGATCGCGCCGGTGCCGTAGCCCATCAGGACATAGTCGGAGGTGAAGATCGGGATCCGCGTGTCGTTGACCGGGTTGACCGCGTACGCGCCGGTGAAGACACCGGTCTTGACCTTGGCCTCGGTGCGGTCCAGCTCGGTCTTGCGCGAGGCCTCCGACTGGTAGGAGGTGACCGCGTCGCGTGGCGTCGCGTGGCCGCCGGTCCACGACTCCTTCGTGCCGTCCGGCCAGGCCGCCGGCACCAGCGTCTCCAGGATCGGATGCTCCGGCGAGACCACCATGTAGGTGGCGCCGAACAGCGTGTCGGGCCGCGTCGTGAAAACGGTCAGCGGACCCGCGTCATCCCGATCGGCAACAGCGAAATGGACCGAGGCGCCGGTCGAGCGGCCGATCCAGTTACGCTGCATGATCTTGACCGGCTCCGGCCAGTCCATCCGGTCCAGGTCGTCGATCAGCCGGTCCGCGTACGCGGTGATGCGCATCATCCACTGCGTCAGGTTGCGCTTGAAGACCGGGAAGTTGCCGCGCTCGCTGCGGCCGTCGGCGGTGACCTCCTCGTTGGCCAGCACCGTACCCAGGCCAGGACACCAGTTGACCGGCGCGTCCGACCGGTAGGCCAGCCGATAGCCGTCGACGATCTCGCGCCGCTCGACCTCGGTCAGCGCCGACCAGGCCCGGCCGTCCGGCACCAACCGCTCACCGGCCTCGAACTCGGCGACCAGCTCGGCGATCGGACGTGCCTTGTTTTGCTTCTTGTCGAACCAGGAGTTGAAAATCTGGACGAAAATCCACTGCGTCCAGCGATAGAACTCGACGTCGGTGGTCGCCACCGACCGGCGGTCGTCGTGACCCAGCCCCAGCCGGCGCAGCTGCCGGCGGAACGCCATCACGTTGTCCTCGGTGGTCTTGCGCGGATGCGTGCCGGTCTGCACCGCGTACTGCTCCGCCGGCAGGCCGAAGGCGTCGAAGCCCATCGTGTACAACACGTTGTGGCCGTTCATCCGCTGGAAGCGGGTCAGCACGTCGGTCGCGATGTAACCCAGCGGATGGCCCACATGCAGGCCGGCGCCGGACGGGTACGGAAACATGTCCAGCACGTACATCTTCGGCCGGCCGACCAGGTCGACCCCGCCGGGTCCCACCGTCGGCTCGGCCATCGGCCCGGTCGGGTTAGGCGCGTGGAAGGTGCCTTCTGACTGCCAGCGATCCTGCCAACGGCTCTCGATCTCACTGGCCAGCGCGGCGGTGTACCTGAACGGCGGCACGTCCTGCTCAGCCGTCTCGGCTGGCTCGACAGCGGGTTCGGTGCTCATCTCTACGCTCGTTCCTCTTGCTCGTTAGGGGGAACACTCCAGACACGAAAAAACCCCTCACGCATGAGGGGTCGCCGCACCGGGTCTGCCGGCGCGGCTAGGTAAGGAGCAGTCCGTATGCCGCCATATAGCCACTGTACTCCCCTGTTCCAGTGAGTTTTCGGTGAGGTCAAGGGGCGGGAGTGGTGTGGTGTAGAGGGGAGGTTGTTGAGGCTGTGAGTTTGCGGTGGGCAGGGGTTGCGGGGTGCCGCGAGTCGCGGCGGGGAGGTGCGTCTCCTGTTTGTTGCGGTGGGAGGTGGTTGCGTTTTCTGATTGTTGCGTTGGGTGGGTGGCGGGTTCGCCTGTTTGGTGCGTTGGGTGGGTGGTTGGGTTTTTCGCCTGCGCGGCGGGCGCACCTACGCGGCGAGCGACCTCAAGGGAGGGGCGCATGGACGCCAATCGGTGTGCATAGGGGGCAGCAACCCGTCGGCATGCACGCCAAACGATCGTGCTGTAGCGGCTGACTGCGTAATACTTGTTTAACAAGACATCAAAACGGACATCTGTTACAGCCAAGCGATCACAGCAGCATTACCAGCCTCAGTAGTCACACCCGCCACAGCTTCTGGTGATCGCTGCGGTGTGAAGGCCTTGTTTCTTGCGTCCAACGCTAGTAACTCGACATTCATGCCATCCGCGATCCTCGCAATCCAGGCATTTAGCGTTACACATACTCTCGAATCCCACATAGTGGACCTTGCTGCCACAGACCGGGACGCCATGGCACCTCCGGCGCCCTAGCCACACTCCTGGTCCGGTTTATCCGTTCTCCCCCGTCGGCGAGCTTTGCTTGAGCACATGTGCTCATCCTCCGGACGCCGGCGGGGGAGAACGGACAAACCGGACCACACCACAAACACAACCGCACCCGCGGCACCCAACCCAACCAACAGCGAAACCCCGCGCGCCCCTCCCCTTGAGGTCGCCCTCCGCGCAGGAGCGCCCGCCGCGAAGGCGCCACCACCCCCAAACGCAACAAAAATGAGAACCCAACCCTCCAAACGCAACAATCATGAAAACCCAACCACCCCAAACGCGACAACCAGGAAAACCCAGCAACTTCCCAACGCACCAAACATGAAACCCAACCCCATATCACCGCGTAAGCACGATGGACCACCAGCAGAGTGGGACAATCAGGCGATGGTGGCGAACTGGCTCGGCTACGGCCTCGGTATCGCGTTGGCGGTGCCGGTGGTGGTGATCGCGCTGCGCCAACGCCGCTGGTGGAGCTGGCTGAAGTTGGCCGGGCTCGCGCTGCTCGTGGTTGCGGCGACGCGGCTGGTTGGGGCGCCTGCTTGGGTGGTGGCGGTCGGGGTATACCTCGGACCACCGGTGCTGGTGGCCGGGTTGCTGAGCTGGCGGCTCAACGTCGACGCCGGTTGGTTCGAGCGGAAGCGTACGGCCGCTGACCAGGGCTGATCACGAACAGCAAACAGAATACGGAACTGCGCTGCCACCTCACACGTACACCTGCAAGGATTGACGCGCACCGCTCACAGGTAAGACACAGCACGTTTTCACATAAAGGAGTCCGGCCCAACCGGCCGGAAGGGGGCCGACACGGCGCGGCCAGCGGGAGGAGTTAGACGGTGACTCACGGCATGCTCGACGAGTTCGAGCCCCGGCTGGGCCAGACAGCCGCACAGAACGGTCACCCGGTCGGCCACGCGGCGGTCGGACACGCCAATCTCGGCCACTCGGCCGGCGCGGTCGTGGCGACGCACAACGACCTCGCCGAGGCGGCGCAGCGGATCGTACGCAACATCGAGAAGGTCATCTCCGGCAAGACCTCGACGGTCCGGCTGGCGCTGGCCGTGCTGCTCGCCGAAGGCCACCTGCTCATCGAGGACGTGCCCGGCGTCGGCAAGACGATGCTGGCCAAGGCGATGGCGCGGTCGATCGACTGCTCGGTACGCCGCATCCAGTTCACCCCCGACCTGCTGCCGACCGACGTGACCGGCGTGAACGTCTACAACCAGGAGACGCACGACTTCGAGTTCCGGCCCGGCGCGGTGTTCGCCAACCTGGTCGTCGGCGACGAGATCAACCGTGCCTCGCCCAAGACGCAGTCGGCGCTGCTGGAGTGCATGGAGGAGCACCAGGTCACCGTCGACTCCACGACCTACCAGCTGCAGAGCCCCTTCATGGTGGTCGCGACACAGAACCCGATCGAGATGGAAGGCACCTATCCCCTTCCGGAGGCGCAGCGCGACCGGTTCACCGCGCGGATCGCGATGGGCTATCCGGCGCCGGACGCCGAGATGGCGATGCTCGACCAGCACGGCACGACCGACCCGCTGGCCACCCTCGGCGCGGTGTCCGACGCGGCGCAGATCCGGGCGATGATCGACGTCGTACGCCGCACGCACGTGTCCGACCCGGTGAAGCAGTACGCGGTCGAGCTGGTCGCCTCCACCCGTCAGCATCCCGACCTGCGGCTCGGCGCGAGCCCGCGCGCGACGCTGCACCTGCTGCGCACGGCCCGCGCGGCCGCCGCGCTGGTCGGCCGCGAGTACGTGCTGCCCGACGACGTACAGACACTAGCCACACCGGTCCTGGCGCACCGGTTGCTGCCCAGCTCGGAGGCCCAGTCGCACCGCCGGACGGCCGAGCAGATCGTGCACGACCTCCTCCGCCGCGTCCCGGTGCCCACGGCCCGAGCGCACTGATGTTCGGCGCGCTGCGTGGACTCACGTTGCGTGGCCGCAGCTTCCTGGCCGCCGGGCTGGCGAGCCTGGGGTGCGCGCTGGTGCTCGGTGAGAACGACCTGCTGCGGGTGGCGATCCTGCTGATCGCGCTGCCGCTGCTGTCGACGGTCGCGGTGGCGCGTACGCGCTATCTGATGTCCTGCCGCCGCACCCTGGCGCCGGACCGGGTGCCGGCCGGCAAACCGGTCAAGGTCACGCTGACGGTGGAGAACACCTCGCGGCTGCCGACCGGCGTGCTGCTGCTCGAGGAGCAGCTGCCGTACGCGCTCGGCAGTCGGCCGCGGTTCGTGCTCGATCGGCTCTGGTCGCGGCAGTCGGCCCGGGTGAGCTACCAGGCGCGCGCCGACGTGCGCGGCCACTACCAGCTCGGCCCGCTGCAGGTGCGGGTCACGGACCCGTTCGGCCTGTGCGCGCTGAACAAGTCGTTCACTGGCACCGAGCGGCTGTCGGTCATCCCGGCCGCCAAGCCGCTGCCGGCCGTACAGCTGAACGGCCAACGGCAGGGCACCGGCGACAACCGGGGTCGTACGGCCGCCGTGCACGGCGAGGACGACGCGGCGACCCGCGAATACCGGATCGGCGACGACCTGCGCAAGGTGCACTGGCGCTCGACCGCGCGAGTCGGCTCGCTGATGGTCCGCCGCGAGGAGCAGCCGTGGCACAGCCGCGCCAGCCTGCTGCTGGACACGCGCGCCAACGGCCACCGCGGCGACGGCCCCGGCTCCAGCTTCGAGTGGTCGATCTCGGCGATCGCGAGCATGGCCGTGCATCTCTACCGGCGCGGCTACACACTGCGTACGGTCACCGACGTCGGCGCGGACGTGGAGACGACCCGGCACACCACCGACGGTCCGCTGATGGACCTGCTCGCCGGCGTACGGCTGTCGCACCAGCGCCACTTCACCGACGGCATCACGCACCTGCGCAAGCACGGCGGCGACGGCTTCCTGATCGCCGTGCTCGGCCTGCTCGACGACGAGGCGGCCGGTGAGCTGGCCGCGCTGCCGGCCGGCGGCCGGCCGTGCGTCGCGCTGCTGATGGACGCCACCACCTGGACCAGGCAGGCCGGCGAGGCCGAGGCCATGGCGACCCGCAAGACGTACGAACAGTCCGCGCACACGCTGCGCGGCGCCGGCTGGCGCGTCGTGGAGACGCGGCACGGCGAGCCACTGGACAAGCTCTGGCGACAGGCGACCGGACGCTACAACCAGGTCGGCGGGCTGCTGGACGTGCCGTCGGCCACCGGGATCGGAGGACCCCGCTGATGCCCGGCATGTCCGCGCTGTCCTGGCAGCTGCGCCGTACGGTCGTGGTCGCCGTCGCGGTGATGCTCTCAGCGCTCGCGCTCGGTCCGATCTTCGCCTCGCTGTGGGGTTGGTTGCTGCCGGTGCTCGGCGCGGTCGCGGTCGTCGCCGCCTTCGCCGCGCTGTCCCGGTCGATCCGCATACCGGTGTGGCTGCAGCCGGTGTTCGTGCTCGTCGGCCTGCTGCTGTACGCGCTGATCGCGCTGGTCCGCGACGGCAACTGGTTCGGCGTCATCCCGACCCTCGAGTCGCTGAAGATGCTCGCGTACCACGCCAGCAACGGCGTCAGCGACATCGTCGCGCAGACCACGCCGGCGCAGACCACGGCTGGCCTGGTGCTGCTGACGGCGATCGGCGTCGGGGTCGTCGCGATGGTGGCCGATGTCGCCGCCGTGACGATGCGCAAGCCGGCGCTGGCCGGCCTGCCGATGCTGGCGCTCTACGCCATCCCGGTCTCGGTCACCGGCTCCGGCCTGCCGTGGCCGCTGTTCGTGATCGGCGCGGCCGGCTATCTGTGGCTCATCTCGACCGACCACCGCGACCGGATCCGCGGCTGGGGACGGATGATGCGGCCGGCCCGCCAGTCGAGCCTGGACGGCCGCTCCGACGAGGTGTCCAGTACGCCGATCGGCGCCGCCGGCCGGCGTATCGGCCTGATCGGCATCGCGGTCGCGGTGCTGATCCCGCTCGTCCTGCCGACGCT
This sequence comes from Fodinicola acaciae, assembly GCF_010993745.1. NCBI lineage: Bacteria > Bacillati > Actinomycetota > Actinomycetes > Mycobacteriales > Fodinicola > Fodinicola acaciae. The sequence goes on along the minus strand of NZ_WOTN01000001.1, from coordinate 551,116 downwards.
GCCCGGCGCCAACCTGCCGGCGCTGCTCGGCGGAGCCGGCTGGAACGGCCCCGGCACCACCAACGCCACGCTGATCAACCCGATCGCGGACCTGAAAGGCCGGCTCAACCAGACCAACAACAACGAGCTGCTGAAGGTCACCACGACCGAGAACCAGCCGCACCAGTCGCTGCGGCTGACCACGCTCGACGTGTTCAGCGACCGCACCGGCTGGCAGTCCAGCAAGCGTACGGTCAACGCCTCGAGCAGGGTCAACAGCGACATGCCGGTGCGCGACCTCGGTCCGGACCTCCCCAAGCACACGGTGACCAGCACGGTCCAGATCGTGGACCTGACCGACTCGCCGTATCTGCCGATCTATCCCAACCCCAGGTCGATCGACGTCGACGGTGACTGGCGCTATGACGCCGAGGCCGGCTCGGTGGTCAACCCGTCCGGTGGTCACACCGGCGACGACCGCGACTACAAGCTGACCAACATCGTCCCGGACGTGCTCTCCTCGGACTCGATCGCCGACGTCAAGGCGGCGCTGCGCAACGCTCCGGAGCTGCCGAGCACCAGTCCGGTCATGCGTGCCTACACCGGACACGTGAAGCCGATCCCGATGGTCCAGCAGATCGTGAACCAGACGATCAAGGGCAAGAAGACCTGGTACGACAAGGCGTACGCGCTGCAGAAGTACTTCGGCCCGGAGAACGGCTTCAAGTACAGCACGCAGACCAAGGACGGCAACTCCGGCGACGACCTGGTCAACTTCCTCAACAACAAGGAAGGCTTCTGCGTCCAGTACGCGGCCGCGATGGCCTACATGGCGCGGCTGGCCGGCCTGCCGTCCCGGGTCGCCATCGGCTTCACCATCGGCACCTCGCTTGGCCAGCACACGTACTCGATCCGCGCGCACGACGCCCACGCCTGGGTGGAGGTCTACTTCAGCGGCGTCGGCTGGGTGACCTTCGACCCGACCCCGCCGGACGCCAACACCAACCGGCTGGCGCTGCCGTGGACGCAGCCGGACCCGGACAATTCGCCGACCGGCGGCACCACGCCCGACGCGCAGCCCACCCCGAGCGCGTCGGCGGCCGGTCCGGCCAACAGCCAGGGCCACGCGCTGGAGGACCCGTACGACCAGGACGGCGCCGGCGGTTCGCTGGACACTGGACCACCGGCGTACGTCTGGTGGCTGCTCGGCGTCGCGGTCGCGATCCTGCTGGTCATGCTGCTGCCGGCGGTCGTACGCGCGCGTACGCGCCGGCGGCGGATGGCACGAGCTCGCGGCGGCACGCCCGTGGAGGCGGCGCACGCCGGCTGGGACGAGATCCTGGACACCGCGACCGACCTGCAATATCCGTTGGACGTCACGGAAACTCCACGTGGTACGGCGGAGCGGCTGAGCTCGGAGGCGGGCTTCGACGACGCCGGTGTGGCGGCGATCGACCTGCTGGCCAGCGCTGAGGAACGCGCTCGCTATGCTGCCGCGGCCGATGCGCCGGCCGGGGTCGACACGGCCGCCGCCACGGTCGGCCGCCAACTCCGGCGCGCGGTTTCCAAGCGCCGCCGCTGGCGCGCCACGCTCCTCCCCTCGTCCGCGATCGCGCGGATGTCGGAGCGCAGCTCGCGCTGGAGCGAGGCGATGGCGGAGCGAGTGTGGCGGATCAGGCGCGCGTTCGGTCACGTCCTGCCGGGACGCGGCTAACCGGGCCGGCGGCGGCCGTGTCCGGTCGCCTGCTCGAAGGCGTGGCCGACCTTGAGGAGCTCGAGGTCGCCGCGCCAGCCGCCGACCAGCTGTACGCCGACCGGCAGTCCGTCCGCGGTGAAGCCGCCGGGGACGGACAGCGCCGGCAGGCCGGTCGCGGAGATGTCGGTGCAGGACCGCATCCAGTCCAGGTAATGCGGAGTTTGCACGCCGTCGATCTCGGTCGGATATTCCAGGTCGACATCAAACGGCGGCAGCTGGCTGACCGGCAGCAGGAGCACGTCGTAACGCGCGAAAAACTCACGTACGCGGCGATAGAGCACGGTGCGCTGCTCCTCCGCGGCCATGATGTCCAGAGCCGACAATCGCCGGCCGTCGGCGACGTTTTCACGTACGGTCCGCTTGACCAGCTCCGGATGCGCGTCGACGTTCGGTCCGAGGTCGTAGGCGAAGGCGGCGGCTCGCAGCGCACGGAAACTCTCGTTGGCGCCGGACAGGTCGACGCAGTCCTCCATCACGGTCGCGCCGAGGCGTTCGAAGACCGCGGCCGCGTCGGTGACCACGGCGCGTACGGCCGGATCGACCGGCAGGTTTTGGCCGAGGTCAGTGGAAAACGCGACTCTCAGGCCGGTGACGTCACGGTCCAGCGGACCGGCGAAGACCGAGCCCGGCTCTGGCAGCGACAGCGGCGAGCGTACGTCCGGACCGGCCATCACCGACAGCGTGAAAGCGGCGTCGGCGACCGTACGCGCGATCGGGCCGTCGACCGGCAGCCACTTCCAGCCCAGCGCCGACGGATACGCCGGCACGCGGCCGGCAGACGGCCGGAAGCCGACGACATTGCAGAAAGCTGCCGGAAACCGCAGCGAGCCACCGAAGTCGCTGCCGTCGGCGATCGGCTGCATGCCGGTGGCCACCGCGGCCGCCGCTCCACCGCTGCTGCCACCGGCCGACCGGTCCAGCGCGTACGGGTTGCGCGTCGCGCCGAAGACCTGGTTGAAGGTGTGCGCGCCGGCGCCGAACTCCGGCACGTTGGTCTTACCGATGCTCACGACGCCGGCCGCGCGCAGCCGCGCCACCACCAGGTCGTCGATCTCCGGCACGAAGTCGGCGAAGATCGGCGATCCGAAGGTCGACCGGATGCCGGCGGTCGAGTTGGTGTCCTTGTGCGCCACCGGCACGCCGTGCAGCGGTCCGAGGAACTCACCGCTCGCGGCCAGCTTGTCGGCCTCCGCGGCCTTCGCCATCGCTTGGTCGGCGACGAGCGTGACGATCGCGTTGACCGTCGGGTTGACCCGCTCGATCCGCGCCAGGTGCGCGTCCAGCACCTCACGAGCGGACAGCTCGCGCGCACGCAGTGCAGCGGTCAGCGACCGTACGGTCAGACAACAGATCTCGTCCGGGTCGGACACCTGGCCTGCTACTCGCCGCTCCAGCGGTTCGAGCGGCGGCGGAAGCGGTCCTCCAGCCGGTCCACGATCGAGGAGCGGCGGCGGGTGGTGGCGCCGCCCTCACCGGACTCGCCGCTCGGGACGGCCTCCAGTTGGCGGTGCCGGTAGGCGCTGAGGCCGAACACCAGGCCACCGAACATGGCGAAGAAACCGACCGCGGCGATCACCGGCACGCCGAGGACGTCGGGCTTGCCGAAGACGACGCCGACGCACACCAGCGCCAGTCCGACGACGGCGACGATGCTCGCCAGTACGACGCGGCGGCGGACGTGATGGCGCGGATCGGCGGCGCGTACGGTCGAGGCGAACTTGGGGTCTTCAGCAACCAGCGCACGCTCGATCTGCTCGAGCAGATGCTGTTCATGCTCGGAGAGCGGCACGGCACTCCTCCTGCGACTCGGCCACAGCCGCCGTGGCGGGACGACGTGCACGTCCCGCCGGTGACGGTCGTTCTGACTACTGACGGCGTAGTAACAACAGTCTACGAGCACGGGGCTCGTCCGGAAAGACAGACACTACGCTCGACCCGGTCTTCTCGGTGAGCAAACGATCACAGAACGGCCACAGCCGGGCCGCATCGGCTCACCGCCGGTTCGCCTGGAAAGATCCGCGCTATGTCACGCGCGCTCGACGAGGAGACCGCTCTGACCGACCAGACCGAGGCCACCGGCGACACCACCGGACCGTCGCCGGCGACACGCATCTGGAGTGGCCGGATCCACAACATCCTGGTCGCTTTGGTGGTGTTGGCGGGCATCTGCGGCGCCGTCCGGGTCTGGCTGAGCGACCGCGGACTGTGGAACGACGAGCTCTACATCGCCATCAACGTGCGTGACCTGTCGATCCGCGGCCTGTTCGGGCCGCTGCAGTACTACCAGATCGCGCCGCCTGGCTGGCTGGTCGGCGAGAAGGCCTTTCTCAGGGTCCTCGGTGACAGCGAGCAGGCGCTGCGGCTGCCGGCCTTGATCGGTACGGTCGCCGCGATCGTGCTCGCCGTGGTGGCCGCTCGCCGCGCGGCCGGTCCGTGGGCCACGCTGGTGACCGCGGCGCTGGTCGTCTTCTCGCCGCTCACGATGACCTACGCCGGTGAGCTCAAGCAGTATTCGATCGAGGCGGCCGTCGCGCTGGCGCTGATCCTGGCCGCTGACACGTACGCCTCCGACGATCGGGCCGGCATCCCCCGGTGGCGGCGCGCGGTCGGCTGGATGGTCGTCGGTGTGGTCGGCGGGCTGCTCAGCTACACGGCGTTGTTGGTGGTCACCGGCCTGGTCGTCAGCGTCGTCGGCTTTCTGCTGATCCGCCGCCGGCGGCCGGAGCTGTGGGTCTTCCTGCTGGCCAGCGTGCCGGTGCTGGCGGTGTGCATCACGCTGGTCGTACGCCGGCTGCTGCTGCCGCAGCTGTCCAACCAGTTCAGCTTCTTCCAGACCGGCGTGCCGCCGGCACATTCCGGCGTACCGCAGATCATCGGCTGGTTGCCGCGGATGTGGGGCGGCTTCATCGGCCAGGCCACGCTCGGTTGGACGCTCGCTCCACTGGTGTTGCTGCTGGTCGTCGGTGGTCTGGTTGCGCTGGTGCTGCGTGGCCGGCTGCTGTGGGCCGCGATGCTGGCGCTGGTGCCGCTGGCCGCGATCGGCGCCGCCGCCGTGCACGGCTTTCCGGTCGAAGGCCGGGTGGCGCTCTATCTGCTGGCGCCGATCGCGATCCTGATCGCGGCTTGCGTGGACGGCACGATACGCGGCGCCGCGTACGTTTTCCGCGCACTCAAAGGTGGCGAGCTGCCGGACCGCTGGTGGTCGCGTACGCGGCCGGTCGCCGCCACGATCGCTGTGGTGCTGGCGGTCGCCGCTGTGGTTTCTGTCGGTGGCACGGCGGTGGCCGCCGCACCGGCCGCCGTGAGCGGCGTCGGCGAGGTCGTCCAACCGTTCTATCGCGACAGGGGTCGTGACGTGGTGCGCGACGTTGCCGGCCGCCTGAAGCCGGGCGACGTGGTGCTCTTCTACCAGTTCAGCAAGCCGCTGGCCGCCTGGTATGGCCGGCAGCTGAAGATGCCGATCGTCGGGCTCGCCCAGATGGGGCCGCAGGACGCCAGCTGCAAGCCGGACACGGTGGCGAAGTCGCTGACCGGTGCCTCACGCGTCTGGTACGTGCACGGCGCGCGGCTCTCGACACATCCAAACGACTACCACGAGCGCGTACTCGCGGTGCTCACCAAGTCGGGCACCGTCGTCACCTCGAAGAGCTTCGGACCGCCGCGCGCCACGCTCATCCTGCCTGGCTGGACGCTTCTCGATCTGAAGGCCGGCCCAGCCAAGCAGCCGGTGACCGTACCACCCAACCCGAAGTTCGCCTGCCTGAGCGTCATTCCGCTGAAGTAGCCGGCTTCCTTACCAGCGTCGCCGGCCGGATGACGCCGCTGCCGAACCGCTTGGCGGCGGCGTCGACGGCCTGCTCGGCGTCGCGCCAGCCGTGGTCCGGCTCGCCGAGCATCAGCTGCTCGGTCATCCCGTCGGCGGAGCCGATCTGCTCCACCCGCACGCCGATCAGCCGGATCCGCGGCCGGTCCAGCCGCAGCGCGTCGTACAACCCGCGCGCGGTCGCGTAGATCTCGTGGCTGCTGTCGGTGCTCTGCGGCAACGTACGCGACCGCGTGATGGTCTTGAAGTCGGCGAAGCGCACCTTGATGCTGACCGTACGACCGGTGTAGCCGGCGGTCCGCAGCCTCTCCCCCACCTTGGTGGCCAGGTGCAGGATCTCCTTGTGCATCCGGCGGTGGTCGGTCACGTCCACGTCGAAGGTCTCCTCGGAGCCGATCGACTTGTCGTGCTCCTCGACCTGGACGCGGCGCGGGTCGCGGCCGTTGGCCAGCTCGAAAAGATGCGCGCCGACCGCCGCTCCGACGGCCTTCTGCAGGCCACGCAACGGCATCGCGGCCACGTCGCCGACGGTCTTGCAGCCGAGCCGGACCAGCACCTCCTCCGTACGCTGGCCGACGCCCCACAGCGCGCCGACCGGCAGCGGATGCAGGAAACGCAGCGTCTCGTCCTTGGGCACCACCAGCAGGCCGTCCGGTTTGCACAGCGAGGAGGCCAGCTTGGCGATGAACTTGCTGGAGGCGACGCCGACCGAGCAGGTGATGTCGTGCTCGGCCTGCACGCGCGCGCGGATCTGTTGCGCGATGGCGGCCGGCGAGCCGAGCAGCTTGACAGCGCCGGCCACGTCCAGGAAGGCCTCGTCGACGCTCAGCTGCTCCACCTGCGGCGTGAAGTCGGCGAAGATCGCCATCACGTCCCGCGACACCTCGCCGTAGAGGCCGTGGCTGGTCGGCAGGAACACCGCCTCCGGACAGAGCCGGCGCGCGACCGCGGTCGGCATCGCGCTGCGTACGCCGAACTTGCGTGCCTCGTAGCTGGCCGACGACACCACGCCGCGGCCACCGACACCGCCGACGACCACCGGCTTGCCGCGCAGCTCCGGCCGCGTACGCAGCTCGACGGAGACGAAGAACGCGTCCATGTCGACGTGCAGGATGGTGCATCCGGAGTCGTCGGCCGGCTCCCCTGGCCGGTTGGCCAGCCGCGGCAGGTGCTGGCTGCGGCCCACTACGTCGTCCCCGGTGACACCAGCAGCGGTACCAGCTGCTCGGCCGGCTCCATGCCGCCGTGCAGGCCGACCAGGTTGGACTCCATCGGCTCGCGTTCGGAGGCGATCAGCGCCAGGTCCGGGCCGGCCGACACCACCACGTCGCCGATCCGGTCGCGTACGCCGTCGTCGACGCGCGGACCGAACCAGCCGTCGGCGATCGCCTGCTCGCGCGTCACCGCGGTCGCGCGGTCGCCGAGAAACCCGGACCACGTCTCGCGTACGTCGTCGGCGGCGCCGGGACGCGTGTAGAGGTGCCGAGCGCGGCCCTCGCCGCCGAGCAGCACCACCCCGTCGCGCAGCTCCGGCGTCGTGTCGCAGTCGACGCGCTGCTCCGTCGGCACGTCGATCATGCCGTGGTCGGCGATGACGACCAGCGCGGCGTCAGGCGGCAGCATGTCGCGCAGCGCCCCGACCATCAGGTCGACGTGGGCGAGCTCGGCGCGCCACGCGTCCGACCGCGATCCGCGCACGTGACCGACCGTGTCGAGATCGGCGAAATACGCGTACGTCAGGGCCCACTCCGCCGAGGCGGTGACCGCGGCCGCGCCGGCGGCGAGGTCGCCGAGGCCGTACGCTGGGCGGAACCGCGCACCGCGGGTCGAGGCCCTGGTCAGGCCGCCGCCGTCGTGGAACTTCGGCCCCACGTGGTGCACCGCCAGACCAGCGCCGGCGGCCCTGGCCAGCACCGGCTCGTGCGGCTGCCAGACCAGCGGGTCGACCTCGTTGTCCCAGCGCAGCGAGTTCATGATCCGACCCTTGCCCGGGATCGCCACCTTGTAGCCGACCACGCCGTGCAGGCCCGGCGGCACGCCGGTGCCGACAGTGGTCACGCTGGTCGCGGTGGTGGCCGGAAAGGCCGTGGTGATCGACCGCTTGACCATCGCGTTCATGGTCGGCGCGACGTCCGGATGCGCCGTCAGCAGCTGCCAGCCGAGGCCGTCCACCAGCAGCACGCAGGCGCGGCGCAACGGACCGGTGGTGGCGGCCACGCCGAGCGTGTCGGTGAAGCCGGGGATGCCGAGCGCAGCCGCGACCGACGGCAGCACCACGGCGAGCGACCCGCGACCGTACGCAGGAAGATGCACGTTACCTCCTGGCCAGCAGGTGGAGCTGCGTCGCGAAATCGCGATAGGGCAGCCGGTCGGAGAGCGTCAGCTCCAGGCTGAGCAGATCGTCGGAGGGATGCTCGGCGTCGGTTGACTGGCCGGTGCCGTCCAGCAGGTCGGCCAGCACGCGTACGCCGTGCACCTGCTCGACGGTCAGGCCGGAGCCGGTGAGCAGCGCGACGACACCGGCCGGGTCGTATCGCCGCAAAGCCGTGTCGCCGCCGGGAAACCGGCCGTCCGGATCCGCCAGCGCCGCGGCCGCCAGGTCGAGGTGACCGGCGATCGCCTTGGCCAGCACGGCCGCCGCCCGGTTGGCCACCACCACGCTGGCCAGGCCGCCTTTTCGCAGCACTGCGCGGATCGCGGCGACCGAGCCGGCCGGGTCGTCGACGTGTTCCAGCACGCTGTGGCACAGCACGATGTCGGCCACCTCGTCGCCGACCACCGCGGCCAGCGTGGCGGCGTCGCCCTGCACCGCGGTGATCCGGTCGGCCACCTCGGCGTCGGCAGCGCGCCGGCTCAGCGTGGCCAGCGCGTTGGGGCTCGGGTCGACCACGCTCACCAGGTGGCCCTGGCAGGCCAACGGCACCGCGAACCCGCCGCTGCCGCCGCCGGCGTCGACGATCCGCAGCGGTCCGTCGGCGGCTCGGCGGTCGAGCTCCGCCTGCAGGCCGCGCCAGATCGCGGCGGTGCGTACCGAGGTCACGCAGATGACCCTACTGGTGAGGTCCGACATCCGTTTATTGCGTTGTCCGCGTGGCGTACGCATAGGTGATACTGCCTCGCGTGATCGATCTGCCGGACGACTACGTTGACGGCGTACGCGTGCTGCTGCGCGACCAGGCGGACGGCTGGCTCGCCGAGTTGCCCGGCCAGATCAAGCGGTTCGTGGACGAATGGCAGCTGACACCGGCGACCGGCGTGATGCACGGCATGTGCGCGATCGTGCTGCCGGTGACGACCACCGACGGCGCCGAGGCGGTGCTGAAGGTCGGCATCACCGGGCCGGACAACCTGCCAGAGGCCGAGGCGCTGCGGCTATGGGACGGACGCGGCGCCGTACGGCTGCTGCGGACCGATCCGCTGGTCGACGGCAAACGCGGTGTCGACCACAACGGTGACTGGTTTGGCACCAACGCGCTTTTGTTGGAGCGGCTGGACAACTCGCGGATGCTGGAGGATGTCGAGCACGAGACCGGCGCGGCGATCATCGGCCGGTTGCTGCGGCGGCTGGCCGTACGCGTCGAGGACTCGGTCGTGCTGGTGCGGCAGAACGACACCGCGGCTCGCTGGACGACCGAGCTGCCCGAGCGCTGGGACCGGCTCGGCCGGCCCTTCGACCGCCGGCTGCTCGATCTGGCCGTCGACACCTGCCAGCAGCTCACCGTGACCGAGCCGGTCGTCGTACACGGTGACCTGCACCAGATGAACGTACTGGCCAGCTCTCGTGAGCCGTGGCTCGCGATCGACCCGAAAGGCGTCGCCGGCGAGCCGGAGTTCGACGTCGAGCCGGCGCTGCGCAACTGCTGGGACGCTCTGGTGGAGACCGGTGACCTGCGGCGCGCTCTGCTGCGGCGGCTGGCCATCATCGTCGAGGCCGGTGAGCTCGACGGCGAACGCGCGCGACTGTGGTCGCAGGCACGCGCCGTCGACAACGTCCTGTGGGCGTACAACGACCAGGACCCGGAGTTTTTCAGCAACGCCTTGGAGATCGCCACCACCCTGTCCTGACAGCCACTCGCGTGGCGAGGCGACCTCACCGGCTCGGGGCGGGCCTCGGTTCTGGTTGTGTTGTCGGGGTTGGGTTTCATGATTGTTGCGTTTGGGGGTGGTTGGGTTTCGCCTGCGCGGCGGGCGCTCCTGTACGGAGGGCGACCTCAAGGGGAGGGGCGCGCGGGGTGTCGCTGTTGGTCCGGTTGAGTGCGGCGTGTGCGGTTTCGTACGTGGTGTGGTCCGGTGCTGCGGTGGCGTCTCGGTGGGTGGCGTGAGGGTCCAGTATGTGGGACGCGAAGGCGTGTGGAGCGCTAAATGTCTGCCTTGAGGGGTTCGCGGATGGCATGAATGTCGAGTTACTTGCGCTGGACGCAAGAAACAAGGCTTTCACACCACAGTGATCACCAGAGGCTGTGACGGGTGTGACTATTGAGGCTGATAATGCTGCTGTGATCGCTGGCGGCGCAGAAAATGTCCGTTTTGATGTCTTGTTAACCAAGTATTACGCAGCTGAGAACCACCCTGGAGGCGTGCTGCCGACCAGGCAGCACCAATTGGACGAGCGAGCCGGAGGGGATTCGAACCCCCGGTGGACTGCTGCAAGACCACGCAGCCCACCGCACCAGCGCCGGCTCTCGTACGAGGTTCAACGGATGAGAAGCCGGATTTTATCCGTACGGCAACGTTAACGGAAGTTCCGAGAGGTGGTCGCGATCCGCAGCTGCAAACGTTCCAGTCGGTAGGCGACCACGTTGACCACCGCGTCCACCCTCTCCAACTTGCCGAAGACCAGCAGCGCGGGGCTCACGTGTGCAACCCGCCGGTAGGCGGCCCACAGGCCCGGTGAGCACACCACGTTGACCATGCCGGTCTCGTCCTCCAGGTTCATGAAGGTGATGCCGCCGGCAGTGGCCGGTCGTTGCCGGTGGGTCACCACGCCGGCGACTCGTACGCGCCGACCGTTGTCCACTGTGGACAGTCGGTCGACCGCCAGTACGCCGAGGGAGTCAAGGTATTCCCTGGCGAACTCGGTCGGATAGCTGCCGGCGGACATGCCGGTGGCCCACACCTCGGCCATCGCCTCCTCCACGTCGGCCATGCCCGGCAGCATCGGCGGCCTGGCGCCGACCGCGATCGGCAGCCGGTCGGCGCGTTCCTGCGCGGCGGCGCCGGCGACCCACAGCGCTTCTCGTTTGGTCAGGCCGAAACAGCCGAAGGCGCCGGCGGTGGCCAGTGCCTCGGCCTGTCGTACGGTCAGGCCGACCCGGCGGGCCACGTCCGGCATGTCCGCGTACGGTCCGTTCTTCAGCCGCTCGTCCTCGATCCGCTGTGCCAGCTCCTTGCCGACCGTGCGCACCGACTCGATGCCGAGCCGGACGGCCTGCACCGGGCCGACGCCGTCGGCGTATCTGGTCGGGTCGACCGGCTCGAGTTTCGCCTTGGCCAGTGAGGCGTTGATGTCCACGCCGCGGATCGTCACGCTGTGCCGGCGGGCGTCGGCGATCAGCGACTGCGGCGAGTAGAAGCCCATCGGCTGCGCGTTGAGCAGCGCGGCGCAGAACGCCGCCGGAAAATAGAGTTTGAAATAGGCGCTGGCATAGACCAGCTTGGCGAAGCTGAACGCGTGGCTCTCCGGAAAGCCGAAGTGCGAGAATGCCTCCAGTTTCTGGTAGATATCGTCGGCGGCGGTGCCGGTGATGCCGTTGTCGGCCATCCCCGCGTAGAGTTTTCCTTTGAGCTCTTGCATTCGCTCCTCGGAGCGCTTGGATCCCATCGCGCGGCGCAGCCGGTCGGCGTCGGCGCCGTCGAAGTTGCCGATGGTGATCGCCATCTGCATCAGCTGTTCCTGGAAGAGCGGCACGCCGAGCGTACGCTCCAACGCGGCCTGAAGTTTCTTGTGCGGGTAGGTGATTGTCTCCTTGCCGCTGCGGCGGCGCAGATACGGATGCACCGAGCCACCCTGGATCGGCCCCGGCCGGATCAGCGCGACCTCGACCACCAGGTCATAGAAGTTGCGTGGCCGCAGCCGGGGCAGCGTGGCCAGCTGCGCGCGGCTCTCCACCTGGAAAACCCCGACCGCGTCTGCCGAGCACAGCATGTCGTAGACCCGCGGGTCGGTCTCGTCCAGCGTGTGCATCGGGTGGTCCTCGCCGTGATGGGTCCGTACCAGCCGCATCACCTCGCTCAGCGCGGTCAGCATCCCGAGTCCGAGCAGGTCAAACTTCACCAGCCGCGCATCGGCGCAGTCGTCCTTGTCCCACTGCACGACGGTGCGGTTTTCCATGCTGGCCCACTCCACCGGCACCACCTCGCTCACCGGCCGGTCGCACAGCACCATGCCGCCGGAATGGATGCCCAGATGGCGGGGAAACTTCAGCAGCTCGTTGGCCATGGCGATGACCGGCGCGGGGATGTCACTGTCGGCCGGCAGCGGTCCCCAGTGGTCGATCTGCTTGCTCCACGCGTCCTGTTGTCCTGGCGAATAACCAAAAGCCTTGGCGATGTCGCGTACGGCGTTTTTCGGCCGGTAGGAGATGACGTTGGCCACCTGCGCCGCGCGCTGCCGGCCGTATTTGCGATAGACGTGCTGGATGACCTCCTCGCGGCGGTCGGACTGGATGTCCAGGTCGATGTCCGGATAGCCGTCCCGCTCCGGCGCCAGGAAGCGCTCGAACAGCAGGCGGTGGTGTACGGCGTCGACCGCGGTGATCCCCAGCGCGAAGCAGACCGCGGAGTTGGCCGCCGAACCGCGGCCCTGCACCAGGATCCCTTCCTTGGCGCAGAAATCCACGATCTCCTTGACGATCAGGAAATAGCCGGGGAAGTTGAGGCTTTCGATGACCTCCAGCTCGTAGTCGATCTTTTCCTTCGCCCGGTCGAAATGCGGCTTGCCGCCGAACCGCTCGCGCCACCCGGCGTAGGCCAGCTCGCGCAGATAGCTGGCCTCGGTGTGACCGGCCGGCACCTCCCGCGGCGGCAGCTCCGGCTCCACCAGGGAAAGATCGAAGGCACACGCCATGCCAAACTCGGCGGCTCTGGCCACCGCGCCGGGATAGCGCGCGAACAACCTGTCCATCTCGGCGCCGGAGCGCAGGTGCGCGGTCGCCGCGGCCGGCAGCCAGCCGTCCATCTCGTCCAGGCTCCGGCGGGCCCGTACGGCCGCGAGCGCGGTCGCCAGCCGGCGCTGCTGCGGGATCGCGTAATGCACGTTTCCCGTTGCCACGGTGGGAAGTTTCGCCGCCGCGGCCAGCTCGGCGAGCAGGTCGTTGGTCTCGCTGTCGGTCGGATTGCCGTGGTCGATCAGCTCGACCGCGACGTTGCCACGGCCGAACAGTTTGACCAGCTTGGTCAGCTCGGCCAACCCGGCGTCCCAGGCACCGGCCGCCGTGCTCTGCGCCGCGATGGCCTGCCGTACGGTCCCCTTCCGGCAGCCGGTCAGCACCAGCCAGTGGTCGCGCGACATCGCCGCGAGCGCGTCCAACCGGTAGTCCGGCCGCCCTTTCTCGCCGCTGGCCAGCAATGCCGAGCTGATCCCCCGGGACAGCCGGCGATAGCCTTCCGGGCTGCGCGCGATCACCAGCAGGTGGCTGCCTTCCGGATCGGCGACGCCGTTCTGCCGCTCGGTCAGGCCGAGGCTGAGCTCCGAGCCGAAGATGGTCGGCACGTTGACTTCCTTGGCGGCCTGGGAAAAACGTACGACGCCGTACATGCCGTCGTGGTCGGTGATGGCCACCGCGGACAGCCGCAGCGCCGCCGCGGCGGCCACGATCTGCTCCGGCTGGCTGGCGCCGTCGAGGAAACTGAAGTTGGAGTGGCAGTGCAGCTCGGCGTACGGGACGGGGTCGCCGGTCTGTTCCGGCACCGGCGGCCGCTCTGGCCTTTCCGGCTCGCGGTGCCGGCTCCAGCCCGGCGCGTCGCCGCCGTCGCCGTGCTGCCCGGCCTGCTCCGGCGACTTCCAGGACAGCGCGCGGTTGAGCTGCTGCCACGGCACGTCCGGGTTGTTCCACCCCATTGTGTGAACGTCCTTCAGTCGTAGATGCCTTCGACGGTCCAGGTGCTGTTTTCCAGCGACAGCAGGAAAGCGGTGGCGGCCAGCCGGTCGCGACGAGCGGTGTCGTCGGCGAGGACGATCTGGAAACGCGCGCGGCGGTTGGCGGTCACCTGGTCCCACCAGCGCTCGTCGACCGGCCACGGACCGGCCCAGGCGAGCACGCCACGCGGTGGCCGGTCGCCAATCGTGACCCAGTGCGGCGGCGCGCTGAGCTCGTGGCGGCCGGACAGCGTCACCGGTTTGCCGGCCGCGTCGCGTACGGCCGCCGGCATCGGCTCGGCCGGCAGCACCGTCGGGGACGGACTCGGCAGCCGGCCTGGCCATGGCGGCTCGGCCGGCAGCGCCGGCTCGCGGTCGTCGCGCCACGGCACCAGCCGTACGCGGTCGGCCGGCCCGCGGCCGCCGCCGAGCACCGGTGTGAGCACCGCCTCCGGTCCGAGCATGCCTTGTACGTGCGTCAACGCGCGGTGCGCGCGCTCGTCACGCTCACCGACGTCACCCCACAACCCCGCCTGCAGGCCGGAGTGGTCGACCACCTCGTCCGGCACCAGCCGGAGCATGCTGATGCCGGCGGTCGGCGTGTCCACCGCGCCGCCGCGCGCGACCGCGGTCAGCCAGCCGTCGAGCTGCCAGCGGACTCGGTCGGCCACGTCGCCGACGGTCAACACGCCGTCGTGGCGCCAGGTGCGGGACAGCTGCTCGCCGTGCTCGGTGTGCGCCTCGATGACCAGCCGCGTACACGCCACGCCGTGCGCCGCCAGCACGCGGTGGAACCGGCCGGCCAGCTGCCGCGCCACGAACGCCGCGACATCCACCCGCTCGATCGGGTCCTCCGGCTCCAGCGTGACGGTCAGGTCGGCCGGCGGCCGGCGCGCGGCCGGTGGATACGGGTCGACGCCGCGGGCCAGCCGGTGCATCCGCTCGCCTTCGACGCCAAACCGAGACGCCACGTCGCTTGCCGGCAGCGCGGCGAAGCCGCCGAGCGTACGCAGGCCGAGCCGGCGGAACAGCTGCACGTACTCCTCCAGCGACTCGGCCACCGCCCGATGGCTGCGCGCGGCCGCCTGCCGGCCGGCCGGGCCGGCGTCCCAGCCGACCGCCAGCTCGCCGATGTCCAGCGGAGCAAGGAAACCCGCCGACTCGCCGGGCTCGACCACCAGGCCGCGCCGAGCCGCCAAGGTCGCGGCGAACAGGCCGTCGGCGATGCCGGCCTGCGCCTCCACGCCGGTCTCCGCGGCCACCTGCTCGACCAGCCGCTGCGCGGCCACCTGGTCGCCGCCGTAGTAACCGGACGGACCGCGGGCGGCCACCGAGACCAGGCCGGGACGCACCACCTCGACGCCTGGCGCCAGCTCCTCGGCGGCCCGTACGATCGGCTCGAACTCACGCGCGTCGCGCTCCGGGTCGGCGGCCAGCACGGCCAGCTCTGGACAGCGTGCCTGCGCCTCGCGGCGGCGCAGGCCGCGGCGTACGCCGTCGACGCGCGCCGGCGCGGAGCAGGCGACGACCCGGTTGCCGACCAACACCGCGGCCGGCTGGTGGGTCGGCACGCCGTCGGCCGCCATCGCGGCGATGACCGGCCAGTCCGGACACCACAGCACCAACGTGCGCACGGCCATGGCTCAGCCCACCCGGACCGCGGTCGGATGCAGGTTGCGGCTGAGCGGGGCCGGGCGCGGCACTTCGTGACGCGACGGCTCTTGCCAGCCCTTGCGGTCGGTGTCGTCGCCGATCGCCGGTGCCACTCCCCCGGACTTGGCCGGCAACAGCATGCGGGTCTGCTTTGGCCGTGCCGCGGCGGAACGGCCGTTTGCTCGTACGGTCACCTCGCGCTCGGTCAGCCGGCCGTGGCCGTCGCCGAGGCCGCGCCACTGACCGGAGTCGCAGGTCAGCGTCACCTGCGCGGCCGGCCAGTCGGTAGTGGACAGCAGCACCGACCGGCGGGATCTGGCGCGCGCGGACAGCCGGCGAGCGTACGACGGAGTGATCCGGCAGACCGGACCGACCAGCACGATGTCGCAGCCGTCCATCAGCGCGGCGATCACCGCCGGAGCGTCGGCGCCGGGCTCCGGCACCACGGCGAGCCGCTCGACCGCGACCCCCAGCTCCGCGGCGGCCAGCACGCCGAGCTCCGGCAGCCCGACGGCCGCGCACCAGGCGCCGGCCTGAGTGGCCTCGGCGACCAGCGCGAGGACCAGCGCCGTGCCGGTCGCCGACACCGTCCAGCCGCGGCGCAGGCCACCGCCTGGCAGCAGCCGACCGAGCGGCCCCGGCGCCGGCAGCGCGTCGTCGTCGTCAACCGTCTCGGTATGCAGCCGGCCGGCTGCCGAGACGCCGAGCGTCACCCCGTCCGGCAGCTCGATCGCGGGAATGCGTACCGACGCGGTCATCAGCCGGCCAGGAACATCTGGTGGCTGGAGCCGAGCAGTGTGCTGACCACGGCCAGGAACCGCTCGGCGTCGCGCAACAGGTCGTCGGCCTCCCGTACGGTCACCACCCGCGGGATGCCGGCCTCGGCGGCGGCCCGCTTGGCCGCGCCGGCGGCGAAGAACGCGGCCCACTCGCCGAGCTCC
The DNA here is from genome assembly GCF_010993745.1 of Fodinicola acaciae. Classification (NCBI taxonomy): domain Bacteria; kingdom Bacillati; phylum Actinomycetota; class Actinomycetes; order Mycobacteriales; genus Fodinicola; species Fodinicola acaciae. Next base: position 534,887 of record NZ_WOTN01000001.1, on the reverse strand, counting down.
GGCGCCACCACCGACAGCAGCGTCCACACCGTCGCCGGCCGGCCCCGGTGCTTACGCGGGTCAGGCCGCGCCTTCGCCGCCAACACCGCGGCCGCCGCACGCAGCGCCGCCAAATGTGCGGTTGCATAACGCAACCCCGGCGCGGTCGTCTCCGCCGCCTCCACCAGGCCGCGCCTGGCCAACGCCAGCAGGGCCTCCGGAGACCGCTGCGGAAGCAGGCTGCTGGCGATCAGCGCCGGCTCGCGGTGCGGCCGCATGCCGTTGGACCGGTTGGTGCTCACCGTTCCTCCTCCGGATCGATCGACCAGCTGCCGTCCCACCAGTTGAACTGCAGCCGGAACACGCGCGCCGCGGACAGCTGGATCGGGATCGCGCGGGCCCGCCAGCTCTCGATGTGGCCGAGGTCGCCGGTGGACTGCTCGTGCTCCAGCACCTCACTGACCACGTACAGTTGGCCCCGGTATTCGAACTGCTCCGGGGTGTCCTGGGACTCAGTCGGCTCATGGCGCATGGCAGTAACGGTGTGAGACACCGTCCTCCCCTCCTCACATCGGCACGGCAAACGCACGGACCCGCCCAAGCGGACGCGTCCGTCCCGGTCAGCTGCGGAGGAAGGCACAGCGGTCACGACCTCCGGACCACCGCCGCTTCCCCACGGCCGTGCTCCGGCGATCCACTCTTCGAACACTCGTTCGAACACCTGATTACAGTAAACCCCGGGTACGACAGAACGTCAACGCCGGCCCCGCCTGTTGTCTGACCAGCGAGTTTGTCGGTGATGGGCGGGGCGTACGGGTCGGTTGCGGTGGGTGGTGAAGGTGTGGTGGTTGAGGAGATGAAACAGGTCCGTCCGCTTGGCGCGTTTGGGGAGGTGGCGGGTTCGTCCGTTTGGTGCGTTGAGGGTGGCCCATTTGGTGCGTCAGGGAGGTGGCGGTTCCCGCTTGGTGCGTTGAGGGTGGCCAGTTTGGTGCGTCAGGGAGGTGGTGGTTCGCCCGTTTGTTGCGTTGAGGAGGTGGTTGCATCTTCCCGTTTGTTGCGGTGAGGAGGTGGTTGCGTCTCTGCTTGTTGCGGTGGGGAGGTGGTTGCGTTTTCTGGTTGTTGCGTTGGGTGGGTGGTTGGGTTTTTCGCCTGCGCGGCGGGCGCTCCTGCGCGGAGGGCGACCTCAAGGGAGGGGGCGCGGGAACGCCAATCGGTGTGCATTGGGGGTGCGGGTGGCGGTTGCGTGCGGGGCTGGGTTTTCTGGGCTTGCTCGGTCACGTGTGGGAAGCAACCCGTCGGCGTGGACGCCAAACGATCGTGCTGGGGCGACTGACTGCGTAATACTTGTTTAACAAGACATCAAAACGGACATCTGTTGCAGCCGAGCGATCACAGCAGCATTATCAGCCTCAGCAGTCACACCCGTCACAGCCTCCGGCAGTCGCGCAGCCGTGAAAGCCTTGTTACTTGCGTCCAACGCTAGTAACTCGACATTCACACCATCCACGAACCTCTCAAGCCGGACATTTAGCGCTCCACACGTCTGCGCATCCCACATAGTGGACCTTCTCGCCACCCACCGGGACGCCACCGCACCTCCGGCGACCCAGCCACACTCCCCGTCCACACCACGTACGAAACCGCACCCGCCGCACCCAACCGGACCAACAGCGAAACCCCTCCCCTTGAGGTCGCCCTCCGCGCAGGAGCGCCCGCCGCGCAGGCGCCACCACCCCCAAACGCGACAACCAGGAAAACGCACCACCCCAAACGCAGCACCAGAACCCACATCCCCGCCAAACCGCTACCCCCACCAACTAATCCTGAGCCAATCTCCGCAACACCTTCAAAAACAGCACCTTCTGATTGTCGGAAAGCCCCCGAAGCGCCGGATGCCCCTCCGCGTACGCGGCATTCAGCTTCTCTTTCAGCTCCTCCCCTGCCGGCGTCAACTGCACTCCCTTGACCCGCCGGTCGTCACCACCCTGGCGGACGATCAATCCGCGGCTCTCCAAGCGTGAGATGACGACGGACACGTTGGAGGGGTTGGCGTGCATGCGGTCGGCGACGACGCGCATGGGGACTTGTTTGCCTGGCACCAGAGCGCTCAGCGCCTTGGACTCCGGACCGGACAGGCCGAGGCTGGCGGTCACGCGCGAATAATGGTCCCAGACGCGCGCGGTCAGCGCGGTGGCCAGGGCCACGATCTCGGAGTCGGCTTCCACGACCAGAGTTTACGACAAAACCCGCACTGGACTTCCCCGGCACTCCGTCGTAATAATAGTGGTACGGCATAACTATTATGGTCACGAAGGAGCATGATGAAGATTGGCCTGTCCGTCGCGGATTTCACCTGGCCGTCCGGCCCGGCCAAGCTTGGCGACGAGTTGGCGGCGGTCGCGAAGGCGGCTGACCGAGGCGGGTTCGACACGTTGTGGGTGATGGACCACTTCTTCCAGATCCGCTACAACGGCCCGGCCGAGAACGACATGCTGGAGGGATACACCACCCTCGGCTATCTGGCCGGCGTCACCGACCGCGTCAAGCTTGGCACCCTGGTCACCGGCGTGCACTATCGCCATCCTGGCCTGCTGGTGAAAATCGTGACGACACTGGACGTGCTGTCCGGCGGCCGGGCGGTGCTTGGCATTGGCGCCGGCTGGAACGAGGAGGAGAGCCGCGGCCTGGGCGTGCCGTTTCCCACCACCAAGGAACGGTTCGAGCAACTGGAGGAAACCCTGCAGATCGCACTGCAGATGTGGCGCGGAGACGAGAAACCGTACGCCGGAGGGCACTTCCAGCTCGAGCGGCCGATGAATTCGCCGCAAGTGCTGCAAAAACCGCATCCGCCAATCCTGATCGGCGGCTCTGGTGAGAAAAAGACACTGCGGTTGGTCGCGCAGTACGGCGACGCCTGCAACATCTTCCCCGGACCGGACCTCGCGCGAAAGCTCGACGTGCTGCGCGGTCACTGCGACGCGGTCGGCCGTGACTACGACGAGATCCAGAAGACGACGGCCTTCCAAGTGCCGGACGACCCGGACGACGCCGCTCTCGACAAACTCACCGAAACATTTGCGGAATTCGCAAAGCTGGGCATCGACGCCGTCCACCTGGCGACCACGCCGGCACACCGCACCGACATCGTCGAGCGGATCGGCGAGCGCGTCATTCCCGTTGTGGCCGATCTGTAAAACCTTCGTTGACAGCGGCCAAAACCTCACCTACGGTGGCGGAAATCGTTTTCCGGCAGGTATGGGGTGCAGATGCGGAGAATTCTCGCGGCGGCCGCCGCCGGCGTACTCACCGTCACGCTGGCGGCACCGGCGCAGGCCGCCACCGATCCGTCTTTGGCCACTCTCGTCGCGAAACTCACCGGTCCCGGCTCGATCAACCAGACCGACACGCGCTATGAGTTCAAGGCGACCGACCTCGGCATCGTCTGGGACAACAACCGCGGCCAGGTGCTGACCGCCTTCGGCGACAGCTACGGCCCCGGCTGGACCGGTCCCGGCGCGGGTGTCGGCGATCCGGCCACGCTCGACTGGCGCTGCAACGCACTGGCCCGCAGCAACGACCACGACCTCGCCGACGGCATGACGTTCACCGACATGGTCACCGACCGTCCGGGACACGCCAAGCAACTTCTCCCCTGCCGCAAGGACGGCAACGACGCCGGCGGCGAGGTCACCACCATCCCGACCGCCGGCGTCAGCGTCGGAAACCGCGCGTACATCTCCTACATGTCGGTACGCCACTGGGGCCAGGCCGGCAGCTGGGACACCAATTACGCCGGCGTCGCCTACTCCGACGACAACGGCCAGACCTGGACTCAGCCGACCACCGCGCGTTGGCCGAACAACGCCAACTTCACCGACCCCTTCCAGATGAACGCGTACGTCCACAAGGACGGCTACGTCTACATGTTCGGCACGCCGAGCGGCCGGCTCGGCGACGTCCATCTGGCGCGGGTGCCGGAAAACAGCGTGCTGACACCGGCCGCCTACCAGTACTGGACCGGCACCGCCTGGAAAACCGGCTCGGACACACAGGCCGCACCGATCGTCACCGGACCGGCCGGCGAGCTTTCGGTGCAGTACAACACGTTTACCCACAGCTGGCTGATGATGTACCTGATCGACTCGCGCGGCCTGATCATCCTGCGCGAGGCTCCGGAACCGACCGGTCCATGGAGCGGCGCGCGTACGATCGTGAAATCGTCGGACTATCCGGCGCTCTACGGCGGCTTCATGCATCCGTGGTCGTCCGGCCCCGACCTGTATTTCACGATGTCGCAATGGAATCCGTACAACGTCTTCCTGATGCACACCAAGCTCAGCACGGACAAGTCGCCGGCCAACCTGCTCACCGATCCGGGTTTCGAAGGCCAGACCAGCAACACGACGGCCATTCCGTGGAAGGGCGGCGGCGTCGACCGCGGCGCCGGACTGTCGCATTCCGGCGCCAACAACGGCTTCGTCCGCAGCAGCTCCGGCTGGAACAACCTGGAGCAGACGGTCTCGGTGAAGCCGAACACGACGTACAAACTGACCGGCTGGATACGCACGTCCGCCAACAACACCGACGGCTATTTCGGCGCGCGTACGACCGGCGGCACGGTCGTCAGCGAGAAGAAGTTTGGCAACCTGCCGGGATATACGCAGCTGTCGGTGACGGTCAACTCCGGCAGCCAGACACAGCTGCAGGTCTACGGCGGCCTGTGGGCCAACGGCGACACCTGGCTGCAACTGGACGACGTGGCTCTCACCCCGGTGACCGGCTCGCACTGCTGACCGTAAACGGACGATCTAGAGTGCCGTGACATGCCGCTCTACTCGTTCGAAGGCGCCGAGCCGAGGGTGCACGCCGACGCCTGGATCGCACCGACCGCCACCCTGGTCGGCGACGTGACCGTGGAAGCCAACGCCTCGGTCTGGTACGGCGCGGTGCTGCGCGCCGACTTCGGTCCGATCGTGATCAGAGCCGGCGCCAACGTACAGGACAACTCGGTGCTGCACGGCGGCTTCGAGGCGACCGAGGTCGGCCCCGGTGCGACCGTCGGCCACATGTGCGTGCTGCACGGCTGCGTGGTCGGCGCCGAGGCGTTGATCGGTAACAACGCGACCGTGCAGGACGGCGCCAGGATCGGCGACCGGGCGCTGATCGCGGCCGGCACACTGGTGCCGCCCAACACCATGGTCGCGCCGGAGACGATGTTCGTCGGCGCAGCTGGCCAGCAACGCGGTCCGCTCACACCAGGCGCCGAGGGATGGGTCCGTACGAATCCGGACATATATCAGGCATTGGCGAAACGCCACCGCACCAGCATTCGACCTATTTAGCGATAAAACCAGCGCGCGAGAACACGTACCGTGTCGGGTATAGGTTACCGGCATGCGCTCCAGGTTCGTCTTGTCCGAGGTCGCCGCCGACCTGCGCCGCAACATCGCGATGACGATGGCGATGATCCTCACCGCGGCGATCTCGCTGGCCCTGCTCGGCGCCAGCTTCCTGATCTTTCGCCAGGTCGGCGAGATGCAGGACTACTACGCCAGCCGGGTCGGCGTGTCGATCTTCCTGAAGGACGGCATCACCGACGACCAGCGCAACCAGCTGCAGGCGAGCCTGAAAGGCAACCCGTTGGTGGTCAGCGTCGCCTACCAGAGCAAGGAGGCGGCGTACGCCGAGTTCCGGGAGAACTTCAGGGACTCCCCCGACCTGCTGGCTCAGGTCACGCCCACGCAGCTGCCGGCGTCGTTCCGGGTGAAGCTGAAGGACCCGACGTTGTTCGTGACCGCGCTCGGCTCGTACGCGAGCCGGCCAGGCGTCGACCAGATCGTCGACCAGCGGCGGCTGATCCAGAACATTTTCGACACTTTCGGTACGTTGCGCCTCGGCGCGACCGCGATCGCGATCGTCGAGGCGATCGCCGCGGTGCTGCTGATCACCAACATGATCCAGGTCGCCGCGTACAGCCGCCGCCGCGAGGTGGCCGTCATGCGGCTGGTCGGCGCATCGCATTTCTTCGTGCAGTTGCCGTTTGTGCTGTTCGCGACGGTCGCCGGCACGATCGGCGCGGTGCTCGGCTGGCTGGTGCTGCTCGGCTCGAAGTTTTTCCTGGTGGACAACCTGTTCGGCGTCAACGGCATCAACGGGGTCATCCCGACCTGGGACCTGATCGGGTTGATCCAGGCGCTCGGTCTGATGATCGTCGCCGGCGGACTGGTGTCGGCGTTGGTCGGCTGGCTGACCATCCGGCTGCAGACCAGATACTGAGACTGAGGCGACCCTAACCGAGCGGGCCGCACCACAGTTATCTCCGTAACCGAGCAAGCTGTGGCATGCTGGTGGGTATGCCGTCGCCAGGAGCCTTCCTGACCGCACGCCTGCACATCGACCTGCAGCGCGTGCTCAGCGCGGTCTGTCCGGCGTAACCAGCTTCTTCGCACGCTGAGTTTCCGACGCATTTTCGCGCGGGTGACCCGCGCCTGTCGTACGCCGTCGACCTCCAAGAGGGACTTCCATGGCCCGCACCACCCGCGGCCAGGGCCAGTGGGCTCTGGGTTACCGCGAGCCGCTGAACCCGAACGAGCGCAGCAAGCGGGACAACAACCCGCTCAACGTGCGCGAGCGGATCGAGAAGATCTACGCGCGCAACGGCTTCGACTCCATCGACCCGGCCGACCTGCGGGGACGTTTCCGCTGGTATGGCCTCTACACGCAGCGCGCGCCGGACATCCCCGGCGGCAAGACCGCGCTGCTGGAGCCGGAGGAGCTCGACGACCGCTACTTCATGCTGCGCGTACGCATCGACGGCGGTGCGCTCACCAGCGAGCAACTGCGGGTCATCGCCGGCATCTCGACCGAGTTTGGCCGGGACACCGCGGACATCACCGACCGGCAGAACATCCAGCTGCACTGGATCCAGATCGAGAACGTACCGGAGATCTGGCGCCGGTTGGAAGCCGTCGGCCTGAGCACGACCGAGGCCTGCGGTGACACGCCGCGCGTCATCCTCGGCTGTCCGCTCGCCGGTGTCCTGGAGGAAGAGGTGCTGGATGCCTCGCCGGCAGTGCGCGAGGTGTCCGCTCGCTACATCGGTGACCCGGAGTTTTCCAACCTGCCGAGGAAATACAAGTCGTCGATCTCCGGATGTGCCGAGCAGTGCACCAATCACGAGATCAACGACGTGGCTTTCGTCGGCGTCGTCAACGAAGACGGCGAGCCGGGCTATGACCTGTGGGTCGGCGGCGGCCTGTCGACCAACCCGCATTTCGCGCAGCGGCTGGGGACCTTCGTACGGCCGGAGCAGGTTTCCGAGGTGTGGGTCGGCGTCACCAGCGTGTTCCGCGACTACGGCTATCGGCGGTCCCGCAACCACGCGCGGCTGAAGTTTCTGGTCTCGGACTGGGGCGCGGAGAAGTTCCGCGAGGTGCTGGAGAAGGAATATCTCGGCTATGCCCTGCCGGATGGTGCGGAGCCCGACCTGCCGGCCACCCAGCGCGACCACGTCGGCCTCAGCAAACAACGCGACGGCAGGTTTGCGGTCGGCTTCGCGCCGAGCGTCGGCCGGGTTTCCGGGACACTGCTGGAAAAGGTCGCGACTCTGGCGGAGACGTACGGCGACGGCCGGATCCGCGCGACCGCGCAACAGAAGCTGGTCATCCTGGACGTCACCGACACCGACGGCCTGACCACCGAGCTGGATTCGCTTGGCCTGCAGGTGAAACCGAGCGTGTTCCGGCGCGGCACGATGGCCTGCACCGGCATCGAGTTCTGCAAGCTGGCGATAGTCGAGACCAAGCTGCGCGGCGAATGGCTCTATCAGGAGCTGGAACGCCGGCTGCCGGACTTCGACACGCCGCTGAGCATCAACGTCAACGGCTGCCCCAACTCGTGCGCGCGATTCCAGACCGCCGACATCGGCTTCAAGGGGTCGATGGTGCGTAACGACAAGAAGGAATCCGTCGAGGGTTTCCAGGTGCATCTCGGCGGCCAGCTCGGCGCCGATCCGCGGTTTGGCCGTAAGTTCCGTGGCCTGAAGGTGACCGCAGAGGAGCTGCCCGACTACTGCGAGCGGATCCTGCGCGGCTATCTCGACCGCCGGGAGCCGGACGAGACGTTCGCGGCGTACATCGCGCGCGCCGACGAGGCCTGGCTGGTCTAGGTGAGCGAGCGCGCGACGCCGTTCTATTGCCCCTACTGCGGGGACGAGGACATCCGGCCCGCAGGTGAGCAACCGTACGTCTATCGCTGTGATTCCTGCCTGCGTACGTGGCAGCTGCGGTTCGTCGGTACGAACCGGCCCGCCACCGAGGAGATCTCATGACTGTCGCTCTGCCACGGCCGCGTACGGCCGAGTTGGGCACCGATGACCTGCGCGAGCTGGCGCTCGACGCGGGTCGTGACCTGGAAGGCGCGCTCCCCCACGACGTGTTGCGGTGGGCCTGGGCCACTTTCGGCAGCAAGTTTTGTGTGACGTCGTCGATGGGTGACGCCGTACTGGCGACGCTGGCATCGGACGTGCTTCCGGCCGCGATCGACGTGGTGTTCCTGGACACCGGCTATCACTTCGTCCAAACCCTGCAGACCCGCGACCGGGTGGCGCGGACACTGAACGTGAACGTCGTGACGGTGAAGCCGGCTTTGTCGGTGGCTGACCAAAACGAGAAGTACGGCCAGAGCCTTTACGCGCGCGATCCCGATGCGTGCTGCGCGATGCGGAAGGTCGCGCCGCTGAACAGCGCGCTGGACCCGTACCTGGCGTGGGGTGCGGGTCTGCGCCGCGACGAGTCGCCGTCTCGCGCGCTCTCGCCGGTGGTCGGCTGGGACACCAAGCGGGCCAAGGTGAAGGTCAACCCGCTGGCCTGCTGGACCGCCGACGACGTGGCCGCGTACGTCGCCGAGCGCGACGTGATCGTGAATCCGCTGGTGGCGCAGGGGTTTCCGTCCATTGGCTGCGCACCTTGTACGCAACGCGTGGAGCGCGGCCAGGACGTACGCTCCGGCCGGTGGGCCGGCCGCGAGAAGACCGAGTGCGGCCTGCATCTCTAGGGGCCTGTCTCCATATTCCGCGGGGCGATAGCCGAGTCCAAACGCCTCTCATCCCCCGGAACATGGAGACGGGCCCCTAGCGTCCCGAGTCAGACTCGGGACACTAGCCGGCCGCCGACTTCGGGTTGGGCAGCGGTACGAACTGCAGGCCGCGCGACTTGAGCACCGGCAGCACCTTGCTCAGCGCCGCGTACGTCTGCGACCGATCGCCGCCGCCGTCGTGGCAGAGCAGGATGTCGCCGGGTTTGGCCTTGAGCAGCCGCAGCCGGATCAGGTCCGTACCAGGCCGCGTCCAGTCCTTCGGGTCGACCTCCCAGTCGATGCACAGCAGGCCCATCTCGGCGGCCTGCTTGAAGATCGCCGCCGACCAGTCACCGCCCGGCGAGCGGAACAGGTGCGGCACGTAGCCGGAGGCGTTCTCGATGTACGACTGCGCCGTGGCCAGCTCGTTGTGGATGGTCTTGAGCGGCTTCTTCGACAGCGGCTGCGGATGTGTGTACGTGTGGTTGGCGATGTGGTGGCCCTCGCTGGCGATCGCCTTGGAGAGGTCGGCGTGGCCCTTCGCGTTCTGGCCGATCTGACAGAAGGTCGCCTTCACGTCGTATTGCTCCAGCAGCCGGAGGATCTTCGGCGTCCAGACCGCGTGCGGGCCGTCGTCGATGGTGAGCGCGACGGCGTTGGACGGGAACGGATCGGTCCCCGGCACGATCTGCTGGTATTCCTTCAGTGTGTGGATGGCCTTTTTCTGCACCGGCAGCGTCGTCGGCCCGGTGTCCGACGGCGTCGGCGACGGGGTCGGTGACGGCGTCGGACTCGGCGCCTGGGTTGGCGGTTTCGCGGAGCTCGCCGTCGTGGTCGGCTGGCTCGGAGAGCACGCGGCGGCGCCGAGCGCGACCGCGCCGGCAGCGCTCAGCCGCAGTATTTCTCGCCTGGCGAGCCGCTGTCTGTCGTCTCCGTACAATCCGTTATCGCGAGCCACGGTGACCAACCCTACCGGTGGCTCTCAGCTGGTTCACAGCGCGCTCGAGAGGCGAATTTCATAACGGTGACAGGCAACCAAATGACCGGGATACGTTGATGTGCATGCCCTTAACGTCGCTTTACTCCGCTCCGGACGCAGTGGTACGAGTCGGCGCCGATTCCATGACACACAGTGATCTGGGCGCCGCCGCCGACGCGCTGGCCGAGCGGATCGTCGGCGCGCCGGCGGTCGCGGTCGACGCCACCGCGAGCGTGCACACGATCGTCGCCGTCGTCGCCGGCCTGCGTGCCGGCGTGCCGGTCGTGCCGGTGCCGCCGGACTCCGGCAAGGCGGAGCGCGCGCACATCCTCAACGACTCCGGCGCCGCGCTCGTGCTGGCGGCTCCGGAGCGTACGACCGACGACCTGCCGCTCGTGCCGGTCGATCTGTCCGCGCGGTCGGGCGGCTCACTGCCGGCCGTGGACGAGGAGCGGACCGGCCTGATCCTTTACACGAGCGGCACGACCGGCGTGCCGAAGGGCGTACAGCTGTCGCATCGCGCGCTGGCGGCCGGTCTCGACGCGCTGGCCGACGCGTGGGACTGGACGCCGGCGGACACGTTGGCGCACGGACTGCCCCTGTTCCACGTGCACGGCCTGGTGCTCGGTGTGCTGGGTCCGCTGCGGGTCGGCGGCAACCTCGTGCACACCGTACGGCCGAAGCCGGAGGCCTACGCGGCGGCCGGCGGCACGATGTATTTCGGCGTGCCGACCGTCTGGTCGCGGATCTGCGCCGACGAGTCGTCGGCGCGCGCTCTGTCTGGCGCGCGGTTGCTGGTCTCCGGCAGCGCTCCGCTTCCGGTGCCGGTCTTCGAACGGCTGGCGGCGCTGGCCGGCCAGGCGCCGGTCGAGCGGTACGGCATGACCGAAACGCTGATCACGGTGAGCGCTCGCGCGTCCGGCGAACGGCGGCCGGGATATGTCGGCTTTCCGGTGCACGGCATGGAAACGCGGCTCGTCGACGACGCCGGCAGGCCGTTCGACGGCGCGACGGTCGGTCACCTGCAGGTGCGCGGTCCGCAGCTTTTCGGTGGTTATCTCGGCCGGCCGGACGCGACCGCCGAGTCTTTCGCGGAAGACGGCTGGTTTCGCACCGGTGACGTCGCGACCATCGAGCCGGACGGCTGGCACAAGATCGTCGGACGTGCGTCCACCGACCTGATCAAGACCGGCGGCTATCGCGTTGGCGCCGGAGAGGTGGAAAACGCGTTGCTCGCGCATCCGGCGGTGGCGGAGGCGGCGGTCGTCGGTGTGCCGCACGACGATCTCGGCGAGGAAATCGTCGCGTACGTCGTCGTACGTGAGTCCGTCGACGAACGTACGCTGATCGATTTCGTCGCCTCGCATTTGTCCATACACAAAAGGCCGCGCCGAGTGCGTGTGCTCGACGCGCTTCCCCGCAACGCCATGGGAAAAGTGCAGAAAAAGCTGCTGTAGGTCAGCCGAGCAGGTCGGCGCAGAAAAACCGGACCGCGCGGTTGACCAGCGTCGGCTTCTCCCAGCTCAGGAAATGGCCGGCGCCGCTCACCCAGAACGGACCGACCAGGTCCGGATAGGCGATCGCGCATCGCTGCTCGATGTGGCTGCCGAGAGTCACCGCGTCGGCGCCGACCAGCATCATCGTCGGCTGCCGTACGGGCTGGTCCTCGATCGCCGGCGCGGACACGGCGCGCTGGCCCATGACCACCTCGTAGTCGGCGAACGCCACTCGCAGCCGGTCGGCGTCCGCGTACGCGGCGGTGAGCAGATCCCGGTCGGCGTCGCTGAACGCGCCGGCCGGCGACCAGAGCCGGTGGCCGAAGAACTCGCCGACATAACGGCGCCGGCGTTGCGGCGTGTTGAGCTGGTCGAGCAACTCGTCCGCATGCAGGCCCTGGTTGACCTGGTAGTCGAAGACCGGCGAGACCGGCGGCGACGCCGGAATGCCGGCAGCCGCGTACGCATCGGCGAGGTCAGGTGTGGTGCCGTCCAGCAGCACGACGCGGTCCACGCGCTCGGCGAACCGGTTGGCGAAGTCCATGGTGATGGCCGCGCCGAGATCGTGGGCGACCACGACCGCGCGGCTCCAGCCGAGCGCGTCGAGCAACTCGGCCAGGTCGGTGCTGAACGCGGCCAGGTCATAGAAGCCGTCCGGAGCGAAGTCCGAGCCGCCATAGCCGCGCAGGTCAGGTGCGGCGACGTCGAAACCGGCGGCGGCCAACGGTCCGATGTTGTGCGACCAGATCAGGCTGGTGCACGGAAAACCATGCACCAGCAGCAGCGGTACGCCCCCGTGCCCAGCCCGCCGGACGGCCAGCCGGTGGCCCCTGCGCAAGGCGATCATCTCCATCGGCCCGCTCATCCGTGCTCAACACCTTCCGTCGCGACGCGAACCGGCCGTCCACTCAGGCTCACCGCGGCGATCAGTGCGGAGCACACACCGAACAACGGAGCGAGCCACAAGGGCAGCACGCCGACCGCCAACGAACCGAGTCCGAATCCACACGCCTGTACGGTGAACGACAAGGAAAACCCGGCGGCGCGCCGGCTCCTCGGCAGCAGTCGCTGCAGGTTGACCGAGACCATGGCCACCAACGGCCCCGTACATCCGCCGATCACCGCCACCGCGACCAGCAGGCCCGGCCAGCCGAGGTCGGCGGCCAGCAGGAGCCCGCCGGCGATCAGCCCCAGGAGGAACGTACGAGCGTCACCGGTTTTGCCGCGCCAGGCGTAAAGCGCGCTGCCGCCGATTCCGGCCGCGCTGAGGACGACGATCACCACCGGCGCGGCCGCCTCCCCGGCGCCAAGGCGCTCGACCAGCGGCAACGGCGCGACCTCGATCGTGGAGAGCAGCAGACCGACGGTGAACACGCAGCACAGCCAGGCCGCGTACGAGGTGTGGCACGGTGCCGAGACCTCCACTTGTACGCGCGTGGTCGTACGGCGCGGGACCAGGACGGCGGCCAGCGCGGACACGGCGGCCATCGCGGCCAGCGGCACGAGCGGTCCGGCCGCGGCGAGCAGCGTCACCAGCACCGGCCCGCCGACCAGGACGCTCTCCAGGATCATCGCGTCGACCGACACGGCCCGCGGCAGCAGCGCGTCATCCACCGTGTCCGCCAGAAGCACGCGAAACCCGCCTGCCAACGCGCCGGACGCGGCACCGGGCAGCACGACGAGCACCAGCAGCACGCCGCTCGGCGCGTGCACGGCCGCGGTGGTGGCCAGCACGACGAACCCGCCGGCGCTCAGCGACAACAACATGGCTAGACCGCGCGACACACCGGCCCGGTCCAGCACCCGTGCCACCGGCACCGCTCCGGCCGTCTCGGCGACGACGTACACCGCCATCAGCACGCCGCCGAGTCGATATGACCCCGTAGTGGCGGTGGTGAGAAGAGTGAACGCGAGCGGCGCCATGCTCGCCGGCAGCCTGGCCAGCTGGACACCCGCCGACCAGCGCCAATACGCGCGATTCCGGATCAACGACATGTGGAGCAGGTTGCTGCGACGACGCCGTACGGCATACTGATTCGAACATATCCGAATGTCAGGAGCGTGCGGTGATCGAACTGGCCCTGACCGCGGCCGGCAGCCAGCGGATCCGGTTCGCCATCTCGCCACTGGAGGAGGCGGTCGGCGCCGTCCAGACGCTGCTCGGCCTGCGCGGTCATCCGGTGCACCTGCCGTGGCTGTCCGGCGCTCCCTCGCTCGGCGAGCTCGACGTTCCGGAGCTGACCGCGGTGCTGAGTGCACGGCACTACACCACTGAGTTCCTGAGTCCGCCTCCAGAAAGTCCGGAGACGACCGTGGAGGCCCAGCTGAGCGCCGTACGCGCGACGCCGTCTGAGCAGGTCGCGCTGGAGCTGGCGATGGTCGACGCCGATCTCGGCGGCCTGCCGCACGACCCGGCCGTCGCGCGCGACCTGCTGGCCGACCAGCTCGAAGCCGTCTGGCACGCGCTGCTCGCGCGCGACTGGCCGGCTCTGCGCGGCCTGCTCGCCGCCGACATCGCGCACCGGACCCGCCTGCTCGGCGAGAGCGGCGCGGCGCGCGTCCTCGACAGCCTGCATCCGAACGTACGACTGGCGGGGACGTCGGTCCTGGTGGACGTACGGTCACGCGCGCGGCTGGAGATCGACGCGCGTGGACTGCTGCTCGTACCGGCCGCCTTCGCCTGGCCGAGCGTCGGGGTGGTGACCGTGCCACCGTGGCAGACCACGCTGCTCTATCCGGCTCGTGGCATCGCCTCGTTGTGGGCTCCCCCGTTGGCCGCGTCCGAGGCGCTGGCCGGCGTGGTCGGCCGGACTCGTGCGCGGCTGCTCACGATGCTGGACCGGCCGGCGGCGACGACCGATCTCGCCGGCCAACTGCAGCTCGCACCGGCGACGGTGTCGGCGAATCTGACCGCGCTGCATGCCGCCGGTCTGTTGGCCTGCAGCCGCAACCGCCATCGCGTCCTCTACTTCCGTACGACGCTCGGCGACGCGCTGCTCACCGGCAAGCTGTGAATCCCGGTAGAGTCGGGCGATGGCAGACACATCGGGGTGGCTGCGACCCGTTTTCGCGCCGGCGGTGCCGGAAAACGCCCGTCGCGACCTGTCCGGCGAGCCGGATCCGAGCCCGCTGCCGGTGGTGTTGGCCGCGTTGGTCGGCGTCGTGTTTGGCCTGGCCGGCATCGCCGTCATCGTCAGTGGCGGACATCCTCGCGACGCCGATCCTGTTGTTTTCCAGGCGGTTGCCGGCGGTGGATCGCTGCTCGTCGCGGTTTTAGCGCTCATAGCGTGCGTACGCACGGCGGCAGGGCAACGGGCGACCCGCCGGGCGTACGCGCAATGGAGCGAGCAGGTCGTCGCCGAGCGCGAACTCGCCACCATCGCGGCCGACGTTCCGGAAATAGGCGCGATTCTGCGGCAGGCTTTTCAGGCCATCGACGACATCCGCGAAAGCGGGCCATATCGGGATGGTTGGCTAAATTCCGTACTCGATGCGGCGGCGTTGGACGGCGCGGAGTGGTCTATTGCGGTGGAAGCGCGACGCGCGCATCGCGCTGGCGCGATGACCGCGTCCTTAACCGGTCAAGCGAACCGGCTTTCCGAACTGCGTTCGGCCGTCCGACGACTGGCCGATGACATCGATGAGCAACAGACGAAAGACCTGCTCGCGCGTACGTTGACCGACCGTCCAGACGACCGGCCGGCGGCGCTCGCGGCGGTTGACGAGCTTTCGCATTTTCTGCGCCGTAACGGCTAAAAGCGAAGAACGCTCTGCCAAAAACGGGTCAACCTGGGCTACGGTGTTCCCCAACTCGGCCGGGATGCGACGGGGCATCTCGGTGAATGCGTCCAAGGCACCAGCCAACAGCTGGTCTACGGCGGCAAAGGAGCCACCATGCGGAGGACTCTGCGAGATCTGCTCGTGATAGAGCGGA
This sequence comes from Fodinicola acaciae, assembly GCF_010993745.1. NCBI lineage: Bacteria > Bacillati > Actinomycetota > Actinomycetes > Mycobacteriales > Fodinicola > Fodinicola acaciae. Next base: position 519,424 of record NZ_WOTN01000001.1, on the reverse strand, counting down.
TTCTTCGGGACCGGGACGGGGTCTGGCGACAGATCCACGAGCAGCGCGACCTGAAGACGCTCATCGTCCAGATGTTGACCAGCTCGGTGATCGCGCTGGCCTGCTATGGCGCCGTGTTGGGCGCTTCCAACGGCGCCGCACAGGCCGTTTCCTCGGCGGTCAAGCTGCCGCTGCTTTTCCTGGTCACCATTGGCATCTGCCTGCCAACGCTCTATCTGTTCAACCTGGTTTTCGGTGCGCGGCTGTCGATCCTGCAGGCCCTGTCGCTGGTGATGCTCACCGTCAACGTGACGTCGGTGCTGTCCCTGACGTTCGCGCCGATTAGCCTGTTTTTCCTCGTGACAGCGCCAAACTACGAGTTTTTCAAGCTGCTCAACGTGAGCATCCTGGTGCTCACCGCGCTGGTCGGGCTGCGGTTCCTGATCTCCGGCATGCGCGGCCTCAACAGGCTGGCCAATCCGGTCCTCGCGGCGCCGTGGCAACCGGCGGCGGCGCCGGTCTCCCCCGCCACCGAGCCGCTCGCGGTCGAGGCACCGGAGCCGGTCATGGTCGGCGCCGGCGCGGACGAGGTCGCCTGGCGCAAACCGGTCGGTGAGATCTGGCCGGACAACGGCCGCGTCGAGCCGCACCGGCCGCCGGACGGCGGTCGCAATCCGGCGTATCCGGCCATACGGCAGGAAAAGCAGTCAAGCACCGCACTGCTTTACGTGTGGATCCTGCTGTTCGGCTTCGTCGGCACCCAGCTCGGCTGGACGCTGCGGCCCTTCTTCGGCAGTCCGGACGAGAAGTTCGAGCTGTTCAGGGCCATCGACGGCAACTTCTACGTGGACATCGTGAAGACCGTCCTGCACCTGTTCTGACCGTACAATCCGGACTTTTGCTCGCGGCAACTGAAAGTTGGGATCGAAGTAAAGAAAGTTATGGACGGCGCGTGCGATAGCCGCTAGTGTCCGTGGCCTGGGTCACACCTCTCAGGCCGCGGACATGGCGGAAGGGCAGCGCGCGGATGACAGAGTTTTCGCCTGGTCCGGACAATCCCGTGCAGTCGCGGCTACTGCGGCTGCTGCGCGACGAAGGACCGACCTCGCGCGCGGAGTTGGCCGACCGGCTGCGGGTGCCGCGCGCTCGGCTGGTCGCCGAGGTGAGTCGGCTGTCCGAGCTACGGCTGGTACGCGACGGCGGTCCGGCCGCCTCGCGCGGCGGTCGGAGGTCCACTTTGGTGGAGCTCGACCCTGACCTACGGTTTGCCGCGGTCGACCTCGGCGCCACCTCGGTGACCGTCGAGGTCACCGACGGCGTGCTGAATCCGTTGTGCGCGGCCGAGGAACCGATCGACGTGCGGCGGGGCCCGGTCGCCGTACTCACCAGGATCAGCGAAATACTCGGAAAACTCGCCGCCGACGGCCACTGCGGTCAGCTGGCCGGCCTCGGCATCGGCGTGCCGGGCCCGGTGAGTTTCCGTGACGGCACGCCGGTTTCGCCGCCGATCATGCCGGGCTGGGATCGCTATCCGGTACGCGACCGGCTGGCCGGCCGGCACGGCTGTCCGGTGGTGATCGACAACGACGTCAACATCATGGCGATCGGCGAGCGGCACGGCGGTGTCGGCCGGTCGGTCGACAACATGCTGTTCGTCAAGGTCGGCACCGGCGTCGGCTGTGGCATCGTCGTGCACGGCGAGGTCTATCGCGGCAGCGACGGATGTGCCGGCGACATCGGCCACATCCAGGTCGACGGCCAGGGACCTGTGTGTTCGTGCGGAAACACCGGCTGCTTCGAGGCACTTTTCGGCGGCGCGGCACTGGCCAGGGACGCGCTCGCGGCTGCTCGCAACGGCACTTCTCCGGCACTGGCCGAACGTTTGGCGAATGGCGCGCACATCACCGCGGTCGAGGTAGGAGAAGGCGCCGAGGAAGGCGACCCGACCTGCATCGGCCTGATCCGCGCCGGCGGCCGGCTGCTCGGGTCCGTACTGGCCAGCCAGGTCAGCTTCATGAACCCGTCGATGATCGTGATCGGCGGCGGCCTGGCCGGCCTCGGCCACCTGCTGCTCGCCGAGGTGCGCAGCGTCGTCTATCGCCGTTCTTTGCCGCTGGCGACCGGAAACCTGCCCGTCGTGCTGTCCGAGCTCGGACCACGCGCCGGTGTCGTCGGTGCCGCTCTGCTGGCCAGCGAGTTGGCATACGGCCATGCCTGAGCCCCTGCTGCGCCTGACCGGCATCGTCAAGACGTTTCCAGGCGTACGCGCACTGGACGGCGTCGATCTGGAGATCGCGGCCGGCGAGGTGCATTGCCTGCTCGGCCAGAACGGCGCCGGGAAGTCGACGCTGATCAAGGTGCTGGCCGGTGCGCATCAGCCCGACGACGGCACCGTCGAATGGCAGGGCCGCAAAGTCGCCTTCGCACATCCGATCGCCGCGCTGCGCGCCGGATTGGCCACCATCTATCAGGAACTCGACCTGGTCGACGATCTTTCGGTGGCGGAGAACATCTTTCTCGGCCACGAGGTCAGCGCGCTCGGCTTCAGCCGCCGGTCGGCGATGCACGCGAAGGCGGCCGAGTTGTTGACAAGGCTCGGTCATCCGGAGATCTCGCCGGGCCGCGAGGTCGGCCGGCTGACCGCGGCCGGCAAGCAGCTGGTCAGCATCGCTCGCGCGCTTTCCCACCGGGCCCGGCTGATCATCATGGACGAACCGTCCGCGGTGCTCGCGTACGACGAGGTCGACAACCTGTTCCGGATCGTCCGCGAGCTCACCGCCGACGGCGTCGCGGTGATCTACATTTCCCACCGGCTGGCCGAAATCCGGGAGATCGGCGACCGGGTGACGATCCTGAAGGACGGCCGTACGGTCGCGTCCGCGTTGCCGGCCGGGCGAACGCCGACCTCGACGCTCGTCCAGTCGATGACCGGCCGGTCGATCGAGTACGCGTTTCCACCGCGGCCGGACAGTGAGCCATCCGGCGAGCTGCTGCGCGTCGAAAACCTCTCGCTGGCTGGAAAATTTGCCGATGTCTCCTTCTCCGTGCGCGCCGGCGAGATCGTCGGCGTCGCCGGTCTGGTCGGCGCCGGCCGGTCGGAGCTGCTGGAAACCATCTACGGTGCGCGAAAACCGACCGCCGGCCGGGTGCTCGTCGACGGCCGCCCGCTGCGTAAAGGCAGCGTCTTCGCGGCCGTACGCGCCGGCCTCGGCCTGGCACCGGAGGAACGCAAGAGCCAGGGCCTGCTGCTCGGTGAGCCGGTCTCTCGCAACATCTCGCTGGCCAGCCTCGGCCGCTTCTCCCGTTTTGGCTTCATCGCGCGAAACGCCGAGCGCGCGGCCACCAGGTCGCTGATCGAGCAGCTGGACGTACGACCGCCGGATCCGCGCCGCGAGATGCGCACGTTTTCCGGTGGCAACCAGCAGAAGGCGCTGGTCGGCCGGTGGTTGCTCGGCGGCAGCCGGCTGTTGCTGCTGGACGAACCGACCCGTGGCGTCGACATCGGTGCGCGCGCTGAGCTTTACGCGCTCGTACGCCGGCTGGCGAGCACCGGAGTCGGAGTTTTGTTGGTGTCCAGCGAGCTTCCGGAAGTGCTCGGACTCGCCGACCGCGTGCTGGTGATGCGCGACGGCGTCGTCCTACGCGAGGCTCCGGCGACCGAGCTGGACGAGCCGGCAGTGTTGGAAATGTTCATCGACGGCGAAAGGAGTCGCACGTGACGGACCAGGCGCCACCAGCCGACGAGCGGCGGCGGGTGGAGGCCCAGTCGGTCGCCGCAGCCCGGCCGAGCCACGCGGTCGCGATGCTCGGCGAGGCCGGCTGGACGCGCAACCTCGGCCTGGTGGTGGCGTTGGCGATCCTCTCGCTGGTCGGCGTGCTGACCGTCGACACCTTCGCCACCACGTCGAATCTGTTGACCGTACTGAAAAACGCGTCGGTGATCGGCGTGGTGACGGTCGGCATGACGTTCGTGATCATGGGTGGCGGCATCGACCTGTCGGTCGGCTCGCTGATCGCGCTCGCCTCGGTGTGGAGCACGACGGTCGCGACGCAGTCCTTCGGCGCCGGCGGTGTCTGGTTCTGCGCCCTGACGGTGGGCACGGTCGCCGGTCTGATCAACGGCTTTCTGATCGCGTACGGCCGGCTGGTCGCCTTCATCGTGACGCTCGCGATGCTGGTCGGTGCGCGTGGCCTGGCGCAGTATATTTCCAACCAGCAAACGCAAGTCGTGAAGGTCGACGCGATCAACGACCTGGCGGCCAGCTCGGTGCTCGGCATTCCGGTGCTGGTGCTGATCATGCTGGCGGTCTTCGCGGCCGGCTGGGTTTTGTTGAACCTGACGACCTTCGGCCGGCGTACCGTCGCGGTCGGCGGCAACGCCGAGGCGGCCCGGCTGGCCGGCATCGACGTACGGCTGCACACGCTGCTGCTCTATGGACTTTCCGGTCTGTGCTGCGGAATCGCGGCGGTGATGCTGACCGCGCAGGCCAACTCCGGCGCCAGCACCAACGGCGAGTTCTACGAGCTGGACGCGATCGCCGCGGTCATCATCGGCGGCACGCTGCTCACCGGCGGCCGCGGCACGCTGGTCGGCACCTTCCTCGGCGTCATGGTTTTCACCGTCATCACCAATCTTTTCATCCTGAACAACCTGCCGACCCCCATCCAGAACATCACCAAAGGCGCGATCATCATCGCCGCCGTGTTGCTGCAGCGCCGCGGCAAGTCCGCGGCGACGACGTAGAAGGAGCACGAAATGGCAGCACAGCTTGGCCGCCGCGGCATCCTGCTCGGCGGTGCCGTGATCGGCGCCAGCGCACTGGCCGCGTGCACGTCCAACGAGGTGGCCGGCGGCCAGCAGACCTCCGGCACCAAGGTCGCGGCCGGGGACAACGGCAAGCCCGGCGCGCACATCACGATCGGATTCTCGTGTCCGCAGGCCGACCACGGCTGGATCGCCGCGATCACGAAAAACGCCGCGGCACAGGCGAAACTCTACTCCGACGTGACGTTCTCACCGGTCGAGCCGACCAACGACGTGGCCAAGCAGATCGCCGCGATCGAGACGCTGATCAACAAGAAAGTCAGCGTGCTCGTCGTACTTCCCAATGACGGCAAGCAACTCACCGCGATCGGCCGCAAGGCGATGGACGCCGGCATCCCGGTGGTCAACCTGGACCGGATTTTCGACACACCGCTGGCATATCGCACGTGGATCGGCGGCGACAACTACGGCATGGGCGTGTCGGCCGGCACGTACATCGGCGAGAAGCTGAAAGGCAAGAAGGACGCCGTGATCGCCGAGGTCGCCGGCATCGACAGCCTGCCGCTCACGCAGGAACGCAGCCAGGGCTTCAAAGACGCGTTGTCCCGCTATGGTCTCAAGGTGACCAACCGGGTCGCGGCGCAGTTCACCTCGTCCAGCGGCCAGCAGGTCACGTCGAACCTGCTTCAGGCCGCACCGAAAATCGACGCGTTGTGGAACCACGACGACGACCAGGGTGTCGGCGTACTCGCTGCCATCAAACAGGCCAACCGCAACGAGTTCCTGATGGTCGGCGGCGCCGGCTCGACCGACGCGATGCAGGTGATCAAGGCAGACAACACACCGTTGAAGGCGACCGTCACCTACAGCCCCAGCATGGCGTCGTCGGCGATCTCGCTGGCGCGGCTGATCGGCCAGAAGAAGGGCATGAGCGACCTGGTGGAAAACGAGGTGCCGGCGCGGATCACGCTCGCCTCGGCCACCATCACCAAGGAGAACGTCGACCAGTATCTGGCGCTCGGTTTCAAGTCCTGACGTAGTGTCGGCATCATGCCTTTGCGAGCGACATTGTTGGGGACCGGCATCATGGGGGCCGGCATGGCCGCCAACCTGGCCAAAGCCGGCCTGGTGACGACGGTCTGGAACCGCAGCCGCGACAAGGCCGAGGCGATCGGCGGCGTCACCGTCGCCGACACCGCCGAGGAGGCCGTACGCGACGCCGACCTGGTCGTCACGATGCTCTTCGACGGCGACTCGGTGGCCGAGGTGATGGAGCGCGCGCTCCCGGAGATGCGCGATGACGCGATCTGGTTGCAGACCACCACCGTCGGCACCGACGCCATCGCGCGGCTCGCCGACATGGCGGCCAAGCGCGGCGTCGGCTTCGTGGACGCGCCGGTGATGGGCACCCGGCAGCCGGCGGAGAGCGGCCAGCTGACCGTGTTGGCCGCCGGCGCGGACGAGACCATCGCGAAGGCCGAGCCGGTTTTCGACGCTGTCGGGGCGAAAACCGTGCGACTGGGCACCGAGGTCGGCGCGGCGAGCCGGTTCAAGCTGGTGATGAACGCCTGGGTCGTCTCGCTGACCACCGCGACCGCGCAGTCGGTGGCTTTCTGCAAGGCCGCCGGGATCGATCCGCAACGGTTCCTGGACGCGATCGCGGGCGGTCCGCTGGACAGCGGCTATGCGCAGGCCAAGGGCAAGGCGATGATCGCCGGCGACTTCTCGCCGTCCTTCGCCGTGGACGGCGCGGCCAAGGACGCGTCGCTGGTCGCCGCCGCCCTCGACGAGTGTGGCGCCGACTCCACGCTCGCCACGGCCGTCGCGACCCTCATGCGCAAGGCGATGGACGCCGGCGACCCACACGACGACATGGCTGCCGTCCTCCGCGCGTTCCAGGCCGTCGCATAGCCACCTTCGCCCCTCGTGGTCGGAAACTGGGCTAACAGGCGGCGGAGGCGTCGCCGCAGGTCAGAGCGGTCCCCAGGTTCCAATCGGATTCCGATTGGAACCTCCGGCGGCGGGGCGGAGGTCAGGCGGTACTGGGCACGAGACGTTGCGGCAGAGTCGCGAGGAGGACGGCGAGCGCGGCGGCGGCCGGGGCCGCCGCGAAGGCGGCCACCGGGCCGTACGCGTCGGCCAGCGGTCCGGAGAGTGCGCGAGTGGCAGCCGTGCCGAGCGGACCGGCGGCGCAGAGGATCGTCATGGCGAAGGATGTCGGCGCGAGGCGGTCCGTCAGCGCGTAGAGCGTGATCATGTACGGCGCGACCGTCACGCTCGCCAGCGCGATCGCCAGCGGCAGCGGACGTACGACCACCAGCGCCACACAGCCGGCCGCCAGCGCGACCGCGAACACGCGGTGCCGCCACACCAGGCCAAAGCGAGCGGGCAGCCAGGCGCAGGCCAGGCCGGCGAGCGCACTGCCGGCACCGAGCTCGGCATAGAGCAGGCCGGCGGCGAGCGGGTCGGCGGCCGTGACGCCGACCTGGATCGCGCCGAAGACGCCACCGATCATCACCATGCCGGCGAACAGCCGCGCCATCGCCACCACCGGCAGCGAGCCAACCCGCACTCGCGAAGCTGGCTCCATGCCATAGATCCAGCCAAACGGCAGCGCCGCACCAACCAACAGCACCACGCTGGCCAACACCGGCACAGCCGGTCCGAGGAAGGCCAGCAGGCCGACCACCGCCGGACCGACGACGAAGACCGTGTCGTCAGCGGCCGCCTCGTACGACAGAGCCGTCGGCAACAACGACCGCCGCGATCGCCCCCACCAGACGCGCACCAGCGGGCCGACCTGCGGCTGTGTCAGACCGGCCAGGCCAGCGGTCACCACCATCAGCCAGCCATCGGTGACGGCAAGCATCCCGACCAGCGCAAACGCATTCGCGACCGGGAGCACGGCGCCGGTCAGCCGCCATCGGTCGGCGAGGAAACCGACGAGCGGTCCGGCGAGGGCGATCGCCACGCTCTGTACGGCGCTCGCCAGACCGGCGAAGGCGATGCTGCCGGTGGCGGCGGTGAACAGCACCAGCGTCGCGAGCGGACTCATCGCGTACGGCAGCCGCGCCAGGAACCCCAGCACGAAAAACCACGGACTGACCGCGCGCAGCAAGGCGAGATAGGACATGAGGGCGTCTCCACGAGCACGTCGAGGAGACGCGCCTGCCCAGCCACCTAGCGCGTCCGTCACCCGGTTCTGGTCACCACTCTAACCCGATCGCTCAGAGCGAACAGGCTGGAGGAACAGATCCACCGTCAGCAGAGTTGCGTCAGTACGACTCAGATTTATGGTGCGTCGCGAGTGCATAGATGAAGGGCTGACACAGATGAGCCAGACAGTGATCGTGCCGGTGTTGCCGCTGGACGACGAGGTCGTGTTGCCGCAGATGGTGGTGCCTCTCGACCTGGCCGACGCCGACACGCGCACCGCCATCGAGGCGGCGCAGGCCGGGGCACGGGAGAACGGCGTCCGGCAGAATGACTTCCATAGGCCAGGCATCCGGTCCAACGGCGGTGACGCGCAGGTGCTGCTCGTGCCGCGGCTGGACGGAGAGTACGGCGCGATCGGCGCGCTTGGCACGATCGAGCAGATCGGCCGGCTGCCAGGTGGCGGCAGGGCCGCGGTGATCCGTACGACCAGCCGCGCCCGCATTGGCGCCGGCACGACCGGCCCCGGCGCGGCGCTGTGGGTCCAGGCGGACATCGTCGAGGAGACCGGCGCGGACAAGCTGACCAAGGAGGCGATCCGCGACTACAAGGCGGTCATCGCCTCGATCCTGCAGCAGCGCCAGGCCTGGCAGATGGTCGACTCGGTGCAGCGGCTGGACGACCCGTCCGCGCTGGCCGACCTCTCCGGCTATGCCTCCTACCTGTCCAACGAGCAGAAAAAGCAGCTGCTCGAGGAGGTCGACGTGGCAGAGCGGCTGGTCACCGCACTGGCGTGGGCCCGTGACCACCTGGCCGAGCTGGAGGTCAACGAGACCATCCGCAAGGACGTCCAGGAGGGCATGGAGAAGCAGCAGCGCGAGTTTCTGCTGCGCCAGCAGCTGGCCGCGATCCGCAAGGAGCTCGGCGAGCTGTCCGGCAAGCCGGCGACCGAGGAGCAGGACTACCGCGCCAAGGTCGAGGAGGCCGACCTGCCGGAGAAGGTCAAGGAGGCCGCGCTCGCCGAGGTCGACAAGCTGGAGCGTACGTCCGACCAGTCCCCCGAAGGCGGCTGGATCCGCACCTGGCTCGACACCGTGCTGGACATGCCGTGGAACGAGCGGACCGAGGACAGCTACGACATCAAGGCGGCGCGCGCCGTACTCGACGCCGACCACGCCGGCCTGGACGACGTGAAAGACCGGATCATCGAGCACCTGGCCGTGCGTGCGCGCCGCGCCGAGAAGGGGCTCGGAGTCGTCGGCGGCCGCCGGTCCGGTGCCGTGCTGGCACTGGTCGGTCCGCCCGGGGTCGGCAAGACCTCGCTCGGCGAGTCAGTCGCACGCGCGATGGGACGCACGTTCGTCCGGGTGGCGCTCGGCGGCGTACGCGACGAGGCGGAGGTCCGCGGCCACCGGCGGACGTACGTCGGCGCGTTGCCCGGCCGGATCGTACGGGCCATCAAGGAGGCCGGCTCGATGAACCCGGTCGTGCTGCTCGACGAGGTCGACAAGCTCGGCGCGGACTACCGCGGCGACCCGACCGCGGCGCTGCTGGAGGTGCTCGACCCGGCGCAAAACCACACGTTCCGCGACCACTACCTGGAGGTCGAGCTCGACCTGTCGGACGTGATGTTCCTGGCGACCGCCAACGTGCTGGAGTCGATCCCGGCTCCGCTGCTGGACCGGATGGAGCTGGTCACGCTGGACGGCTACACCGAGGCGGAGAAGGTCGTGATCGCTCGCGACCACCTGCTGCCGCGCCAGCTCGACCGCGCCGGCCTGACCGCCGACGACGTGGCGATCACCGACGACGCGCTGGGCAAGTTGGCCGCCGAATACACCCGTGAGGCCGGCGTACGAAACCTGGAGCGCGCGATCGCTCGCGTACTGCGGAAGGTGACGACCAAGCTGGCCGTCGACGAGGTCAGGACGCCGCTCTCGGTGGACGCCGGGGACCTGCGCGACTACGTCGGCCGGCCGCGACACCTGCCGGAGTCAGCGGAGCGTACGTCCCTGCCAGGCGTCGCGACCGGGCTGGCGGTGACCGGCACCGGCGGTGACGTGCTCTTCGTGGAGGCCTCGCTGGCCGATCCGGAGACCGGCTCGGAAGGCGTCACGCTGACCGGCCAGCTGGGTGACGTGATGAAGGAGTCGGCGCAGATCGCGTTGTCCTACCTGCGCTCGCACGGTGCCGAGCTGGAGCTGCCGGTCGGCGACCTGGCACACCGCGGCGTACATCTGCACGTGCCGGCCGGTGCGGTGCCGAAGGACGGTCCGTCCGCCGGTGTCACGATGACGACCGCGCTGGCGTCGCTGCTGTCCGGCCGGTCGGTACGGTCGGACGTGGCGATGACCGGCGAGGTGTCGCTGACCGGCCGGGTGCTGCCGATCGGTGGCGTCAAACAGAAACTGCTCGCCGCTCACCGCGCCGGCATCACGACGGTGCTGATCCCGCAACGCAACGAGCCCGACCTGGACGACGTGCCGGAGGACGTGCTCAAAGACCTGACCGTGCTGCCGGTCAGCGACGTACGCGAGGTGCTCGACACCGCGCTCACGTCGGCAGCGGTCCTGGTCGCATAGGAAACGAACGGCCGCAGGGACTCCCCGCGTGCGCCTGGCGCACGCGGGGAATCCCTGTGGCATCTCTATGTGCGTACGACCAGCGACTCGGTGCCCTGGCGCGGCCGTGGCTTGCGGATCCGCGGGCGCGGCTGGCTGGTGTCCGGCAGCGTACGCTTCACCAGGTCCGGCTTGGCCGGCTTCTCGGTCGCGTCGTCCTCGGCGGCGCGGCGCGGCAGCGGATCCCAGCCGAGCGTCTCGACGACGGCGTCGAATATCGGCGCAGGCTCCTGCGGCCGTTGCGAGAGCACCTCGACGACCTCGTAAATCATCGGTGAAACCTCCAAGCGGCGGTCGGCGACCACCTGTCGCTGGCACCGACCTCACGCACAGCCTCGCCGCCGGCGGCCAGCCGTGCATCCCCGTTCCGTGCCATCCGTGGCAAAACTACGGATGGCCCTGAAAACCTCCTTAAATGACAAGGAGTTACTTCGCGAACACGCCAGTCGGGTTGGCGCCGGCCGCGTCCAGCCGGTCGCGGACCACCGTACCGACCTCGATCAACCGCGCGGTGTCGCGCTCGCCGAGCACCTTCCACGGCACGATCGCGGCGCGGTCGGTGGCCGCCTCCATCTCCGAGCGCAGTTTCCGGCCGGCGTCGGTGATTTTCTCCTCGCCGTCGATCAGGCCGCGGCTGGCGAGCGCGGCGGCCGACGCCCTCCACTGGTCGTCCGACCAACCGCGGCTGACCTTCGCGAACTCGCGGTTGAAGCCGCGTCCGGTGGACACGTGCAGCTGCAACGCCGCCAGGCCTGGCAAACCGGCCTGCACCAACGCGGAAATGTGGCCGTCACCACGAAACTCGCGCAGCAGCGAGGACGCGTGCCAGAGCACGAGGTGCGGTTTCTCCGGCCATTCCAGGTCGGCGTACGCGGCGAACAGCGGTCGCCCCTCCGGCACGCAGGCCTCCGCGGCCGTCCGCGCCAACTCGCTCAGCTCGAGGATTTCCTGGCTCTGGCAGCCGTCCTCGCCGAGCAGTCGGACCATCGCCGCGTCGACAGCGGCCAGCCGTGCGGCGATCACGTCCGAGGGCGTCGCCAGCGTCCAGGCGCGCGGGATGTTGCGGGCGATCTTCTCCGGGTTGAAGTTGTAGAACGTGGCGGCGACGACGCCTGCGCCAACCGCCCCCATCGGCGCCGCGCGGGCGGCGTAGTAGACCATCCGGCCCGGCCGCAGGCCAATCGCGGCCAGGTAACGCTCCACCTCCGGCTGGAAATAGCAGACGATGTGGACCGGCTCGAGCACACTGGCCGCGACACGCGCGATACGGGTCTCCATGCCGGCCACCGTATGCCACGCCACTGTGGCCGGCACCCTTCGTTAGGGTCACTCTGTGGACATTCTGACGGTTTCCGCCGCGGTCGACGTGGAGACCGAGGTCCGCAAGTCCCGGTTTCTGTGCCTTTTGGTGCCGGTTGGCGATGAACCGGCGGCGCGCGCGGTGATCGCCGCGCGGCGCCGCGAACACCACGCCGCCCGGCACCACTGTTCGGCATTCATTGCCGGTCCGGTCCAGCGATCCAGCGACGACGGCGAGCCGGCCGGCACGGCCGGCGCGCCCATGTTGGAGGTGTTGCGCGGCCGGCAGCTGACCGACGTGGTCGCGGTGGTCACCCGGTATTTCGGTGGCGTGCTGCTGGGCACCGGCGGATTGATCCGCGCGTACGGCGGCGCCGTGTCCGCCGCGGTCGACGCGGCCACCGTCGTACGACGCCGCGCGATGCACACCGTCACGGTCACGACCGACCACGTTTGGGCTGGACGTCTGGAAAACGATCTGCGCTCCTCACCGTACACAGTGGACGGTGTGGACTACGGCGCGGACGTACGCATCGAGGTTTTCGTTGCGCCCGAAGATATTCACGTGTTCACCGCCTGGCTGGCCGAACACGCACCGGCCGCGACGATGTCTGTCGGCGAGATGTCTTTTCGCGCCATCTAAAACGTATAGCGCGCGATCGACGTGCCGCGCCGCGACCAGGCGGTGCTGCGTGCCGCCAGGTGGCTGACGAATCGGATGAACACCGGCTGGTTGGCCACCTCCGGATCGCGCGTGGTGAAATACTCCTCCACCAGTTTCAGTTTGGGCGCCCAGCTTTCCGGTTCGTGCGGGTCGTCCATGCCGGGGTTTTTCACCACGTCCGCGATCGAGTCGGTGCCGCGATAGTGCTTGATGGCCCACACATGGAACGTCGTGTACGGGTTGAAAGCCAGCTCGCCGCACGGAAAATGACCGGTGAGCCGGCGCAGCAACGCGACCAGGTCGTCCTGCGAGAGAAACGCGGTCAATCCGTCCGCGACGATCACCGCCGGCCGGCCAGCCGGAACCGCGTCCAGCCAGTGCGGGTCGGTCAGGTCAGCGGCGATCTGATGGACGTTCGCCGGCTGGCTGACCACCTGCCGGCGCACCGCCACGACATCGGCGAAGTCGACCTCGTACGCGTCCACAGTGGACGGTGGGGTGACCCGCGCGAACCTGTTGTCCAGTCCGGCGCCCAGATCCAGCGCCACCGCGTCCGGATGGCGAGCGATGAAGTCGCGCGTGATGTCGTCGAGTTTCTTGGCCCGCAAGGCGATGTCGAAGGTCTTGCTCGGCGCCATCGGGAAGTCGTCCATGTCCCGACCGATCTTCCGTACGACCTCGGCGGCGGCGGTGTCGTGCAGGATCGAGTGCGGCTGGCGGCTGTCGAGCGCTCGGCCGTACAGGGTGAGGAAGAGGCTGTTTTCCACCGGCGTGAAGGCCGGAAGCGTGATTGCCATGTCCAGAAAGCTACGTTGCGTTTCCACTTTGGTCAACAGTTACTGACCTGATATGGAGGGGTTTGTCATACGAACCTGCGTCACGTTTGCAATGACTGTGCGGAATTGCAATTGCAATGAGGTCGTCGCGTACGCAAACTGTCGGGCATGCCGGGAAACCGACTCACCCACCACGACCGCCAGCAGATCGCCACGCATCTCGCGGCCGGCCTCGGCTATGCCGACATCGCACGCCAGCTCGGCCGGCCGACCTCCACGGTCAGTCGCGAGGTCAGCCGCAATGGCGGCCGCGACGGCTACCGCGCCGATCATGCCGAGCACGCGACTCGCCAACGCGCGCGACGCGTGTCTGGGCCGGCGCCGCACACCGAGGGCGAGGCCGTACGCACGTTTCTCGACAGCTTCACGGCGACCATGGTCGCGACCGGTCTCGCCCGCATGCCGGCCCGCGTTCTCGTGTGCCTGTTGACCAGCCCGGACGGCAGCCTGTCCGCGGCCGACCTGGTCCACCGGCTCCAGGTCAGTCCGGCGGCGGTGTCCAAGGCGGTCGGTTATCTGGAGGCGATCGGGCTGATCCGCCGCGAACGCGACGGCCGGCGCGAGCGGTATGTCATGGACGACGACGTGTGGTATCGCGCGTTGTCGCAACAGGTCCGCGTCTGCCAGGCCTGGGCGGCCTCGGCCCGGCAGGGCGCCCAGGTGTACGCCGGGTCCGCGGCGGGCGTCCGGCTGGGTGAGATGGGCGAGTATTTCGACAACGTGGGCCGTGATCTCGCCACCGCGGCCGATCACTGGCGCAGCGTGTTCACCGACCGGCACAGGTAACCGATTTCTCGTTTTGTGGTCAATCTGCCGGCTTGCCCGGCTTGGCTACGCTCGGCCGTAGCGATCGAAAATGCGAGAACGGGGCGACAGTGCGAGAGACGACGCTTGACAATGCGACAGCGGTCCGCCATGGACAACAGCGATGTTGAGAATCCATTTCTCCGCCGCCGACCTCACCCACGTCCGGCTGGTCAGCAAGCCCGACCCGCTGTGGGAGGTCGTGCTGAGCGGATCCGACAGGAGTTCGCCGTCCTGGCGTCCTCGCACCGGCTGTCGCCGGCCGCCCGGTCGCTGGCCGACGGCGACCGGGACACGCTGCGGCAGCTTGGCGAGGCGTTGACGGTGTCGTACGAGGCGCTGGTGCGCCCCTTCACCAGCCACATCCAGGCGCGGCTCGACGGCGACCGCGGCCTGCGGGCGTGCGCGTTGTTGGACGGCGGCGTGGACGCACTGTTGTCCAGCCTGCGGCCGACGATGCAGTGGCACTCGCCGGTCCTGGAGGCGAGCTTCCCCTCGGAACAGGATCTGCACCTGCGCGGTCGCGGCCTGGTGCTGGTGCCATCCTATTTCTGCTGGGACAAGCCGGTGACGCTCGCCGACCCGGACCTGCCGCCGGTGCTCGTCTATCCGGCCGCCTACGACCCGCCTGACGCCGAGGCCCCGGAAGCCGCGCTGGGCAACCTGATCGGCACCACCCGCGCCACCGTCCTGCGGGCCATCGGCGCCGGCGGCGGCACGACCACCACGGAGCTGGCGCGCTCGACCGGCATGTCACCGGCGTCGACGAGCGAGCACACCAAGGTGCTGCGCGAAGCCGGCCTGGTGACCAGCATCCGCAACGGCAACTCCGTCCTGCACGCGACCACGCCGCTGGGCCGCGGCCTCCTGCGCGGCGTGTGACGGTCAGATGAGCTTGTGCAGGACCAGCGGGTAGACCGGGCCGGCGCCGGCCTCCCGCAGCAGGGCGGCGCAGACGGTGATGGTCCAGCGCGAGCGGCACTCGTCGTCGAGCAACAACACCGGACCTGACTGGACCGGCGTCATCGCCGACCAACGGCGGAGGGCGGCCACCCCGGCGGCTCCCTGGCTCGGCGCGTCCGACTGCCACGGCGCGCTGCCCGCGTGCGGCTGCAGCGCCTCGACCAGCTGCATCCGGCCGAGCTGCGCCACCCGCTCGGCGAGATCCGGCAGCAGGCGCGGCCGCCGCCGGGACGGGATCCAGGTGACCCAGGTGGGCCGGCCCTCCGGCCAGCCCCAGCGGCTCAGCACGCGTACGACGCCGTCCAGCACCTCCTGCGACACCGGCTGGTCGGCGTCGAGCGCGGCGGTGATCGCGTCGCCCCAGGCCGGGTCCTCCCCGAGCGCCAGCGCGCGGCCAACCTCCGGCCGCAGGTCGGCCGGGATGCTGCCGCGGCGGGACGCGCCGGACGGCCAGCGCTTGCGCGGTTCGATCGTGATGATCTGCGAGCGGAGGAAGTCGACCGCGGCGTCGACGGTCTCCTCACGTGCCGGTGGTGCCGGCTGCCGGCCCGTACACACCGAGCAGCGGCCGCAGTCGGTGACCTCAGGATCGTCCAACGACTCGCGCAACGCGCGCATGAGGCAGGTGGCGCCGCTCATGTAGTCGCGCATGACGGCCTGCTCGGCCTTGCGCGCGGCGGCGATCGCCTCGTAACGCTCGCGGTCGTAGACCCACTCCTGGCCGGTCGCGATCCAGCCACCTTCGGCACGCTCCACGGCGCCGTCGACATCGAGCACCTTCAGCAGCGACTCCAGCCGTCCGCGGGCCAGCTCGCCGCGGTTTTCCAGCTCGGTCACGGTGACCGGACCGTCCGAGGTGGACAGGATGTCCAGTACGCGGCGGACCGTACGCTCGGCCGGGAAGGCGGTGGAGTCGAAGTAGGCCCAGATGTTGGCGTCGGCGGTGGTCGGCAGCAGCACGGCGGTCGCCTGGTCGAGTGCGCGTCCGGCGCGGCCGACCTGCTGGTAGTACGCGATCGGCGAGCTCGGCGCGCCGAGGTGCACGACGAACGCCAGATCCGGCTTGTCCAGGCCCATGCCGAGGCTGGAGGTGGCGACCAGGGCCTTGAGATCGTTGGCCAGCAACGCCTTTTCCAGCGCGCCGCGGACCTCGGGGTCCGTACGGCCGGAATATGCCTCGGCGCGATGGCCCTGCTGGCCGAGGAACGCCGCCAGCCGCTCGGTCTCGGCGACCGTCAGCGTGTAGACGATGCCGGAGCCGGGCATCTTGTGCAGCGCGTCGGCGATCCAGGCGTATGCGGTGGGGACGTTTGGCGTGTCGACGACAGACAGGGTCAGGCTCGCGCGGTCGAGGGTGCCGCGCAGCGTCAGCGTCTCCTCCCCCAACTGGCTCGCGATGTCGTCGATGACGCGCGAGTTGGCGGTCGCCGTGGTGGCCAGCACCGGCGTCTCGGCCGGCAGGCCGGCCAGCACCTGGCGGATCCGCCGGTAGTCCGGCCGGAAGTCGTGACCCCAGTCGGAGATGCAGTGCGCCTCGTCCACCACCAGCATGCCGAGCCGCGGCGCCAGCCGCGGCAGCACCCGCGACCGGAAGCCGGCCGAGTTGAGCCGCTCCGGCGAGATCAGCAGCACGTCGGCGCGGTCGGCGGCGATCTCCGCCTCGATCGTCGACCACTCGTCGAAATTGGCCGAGTTGAGCGTGACCGCGTGGATGCCGGCGCGCTGCGCGGCGTTGACCTGGTCGCGCATGAGCGCCAGCAACGGCGAGACGACGAGCGTCGGGCCGTACCCTTCGCCGCGGCGCAGCGCCGTGGAGATCCAGTAGACCGCCGACTTTCCCCAGCCCGTACGCTGCACCACCACGCACCGGCGCCTGCCAGCGACGAGCGCCTCGATGGCCGCCGCCTGGTCGTCGCGCAGCACGGCCTCCGGGCCGGCCAGCTTCCGCAGCTCCGCCTGCGCGGCCGTCAGCAGATCGTCGCTCGTCACAACCCCATCCTCTCAACGCCGTCGCCGACCAGTCTGGAGGCGGGGTCCGACAGTCTTCCCCCGTCCAGCCACCCGACGACGCAATCGGATTCCGATTGCGTCGTCTGATGTGGCCTGACCTGCGGTGATGCCGGCGCCGGTGACAATCGGACACGCGAATCGGAGTCCGATTGTCACCTTCTTGACCAGCTGAATCGATCCCGGCGGTCAACAAGGTGGCATTCGGACACCGCGTCGGCGACCAAGATCAACTTCAAATAGTTGCCAACATTCCACGCGAACCCGCCCCCCACCCGTTTTGGGTGGGGGCCAGATTGGCAGGTGGGTACGACAGTTTCGGCCTGTAGCGGGTAGTTGGTTAGCGCGCCGGGAAGGCGACCCAGACGGTCAGGCCGCCGTCTGTGCCGGGGTCGGCGCGGAGTTCGGCGTTGTGGGCGTCGGCGATGGCGGCGACGATGGACAGGCCGAGGCCGTGGCCGTCGCGTACGCCAGTGCGTTCGGCGTCGAAGCGTTGGAACGGTTGGAAAAGTCGCGCGATCTCGGCCCGCGGCAGGACCGGGCCGCCGTTGGCGACGGTGAGTACGGAACGGTCGCCTTCGCGGCGAGTCGTGATCCTGATCCAGCCGCCGAGCACGTTGTGCCGCACGGCGTTGTCGACGAGGTTGGTGACCAGCCGCTCGACCAGCCGCGGATCGCCGTACGCCGGCGCCGGCGCCAGCTCGACCTCGACCTTGAGGTCCTCGGCACCGGCGCGGTCGACGGTGTCGCTCGCCAGTACGGCCAGGTCAAGGCGCTCGCGGCGGCCCGGTCCGCGCTGGCTGCTGGCCAGCGTCAGCAGCCCCTCGATGAGGCGTTCCTGCTGGTCACCGGCGGCGAGTACGCGCCGGCAGGCGGCACGCATGGACGAGATCGTGGCCTCCGGATCGTCCAACGCCACCTCGATCAACGCCCGCTGGCGGGTCAACGGCGTACGCAGCTCGTGCGAGGCATTGGCGACGAACTGCCGCTGCGCGTCGAAGGCCGCCTCCAGCCGGCCAAGCAGCGCGTCGATCGTGTCGGCCAGCTCGTGCAGCTCGTCGGCCGGTCCGTCCAGGGCGAGCCGTTCCTGCAGGTTGGTGGCCGAGATCCGGCGCGTACGCGTGGTGATCGTCCGCAGCGGCCGCAGCACCCCACCGGCGACCTCCCAGCCCAGCGCCAGCGCCAGGAAGGCGACGATGACCAGGGCAATGGCCGACACGCCGAGCAGCGCCCCGACGTTCACCGGCGGCCCCGCGACGCCTCCGGAGAGCACCGGCCCGTCGGTGGTGTTCTCCTGCTTGAGAAAGACGGCGTTGGGCGGAAGATAGACGACCAGCAGGTAGGTGATGAGCAGCAGAACGGCGCCGGAGGCGACCGACATCCCGCAATACATCAGCGCCAGCCGCAACCGCGCCGTCCACCGCGGCACCTTCACGCGGACTCCTCGATCCGATAGCCGGCCTGCGAGACGGTCTCGATCACCGGCGGCTCACCGAGCTTGCGGCGCAGCCGGCTGACCGTCACCTTCACGGCCGTCGTGAACGGATCCGCGGCCTCGTCCCACACGCGCTCCAGCAACTCCTCAGCCGACACGACCCGGCCGCGCGCGGCCATCAACAGCTCCAGTACGGCGAACTCCTTCGGCCCCAGGTCGAGCGTCCGGCCACTGCGTACGACCCGCCGCCGCGCCGGGTCCAGCGACAGGCTGCCAGTGCTCAGCACTGGCGGCAAGGCCGGCTGCGAACGGCGCACCAGGGCCTGGATCCGCGCCACCAGCTCCTTGAACGCGAACGGCTTCGGCAGATAGTCGTCGGCGCCGAGGGTCAGCCCCTCGACCCGGTCGTCGATGGTCGACGCGGCGGTCAGCATCAGGACCCGGCACGGCCGCTTCGCGGCCACCAGCCGCTCGCAGACGTCGTCACCGTGCAGGCCCGGCAGGTCGCGGTCAAGGACGACGACGTCGTACGCGTTGACCAGCGCACGCTCCAGGCCGGAAGGTCCGTCGATGGCGATGTCCACCGCCATCGCGTGCCGCCGCAGGCCGGCACCGACCACCTCGGCCAGCTCCGCGTCGTCCTCGACCACCAGCACCCGCATGTCGTCCTCCCGGCTGTTCGCTGTCACCATCTTCGCCGGATTTCGGTTGCACGCCGGTTACACCCGCCGCCGCTCGGTGTCACCGCCGTGCAACCGGTTGCCGCGTACGACTGTCGGCATGAAGACCAAACTGTTGACACTGCTGGCGTTGCTGCTCGTGGCCACCGCGTGCGCCAAGCCGGCGGAGCCCGGCGTCGCGCGCGGCAACCCGGCGGCGAGCGCGAGCGCGAGCAGCTCGACCACCGCCAAGCGCGACCCGGTCGCCTTCGCCAAGTGCATGCGCGCCAACGGCATCCCGAAGTTCCCCGACCCGGACAAGGACGGCGGCATCAGCATCAGCTCCGACATGGGGGTCGATCCCAACTCGACTACCTTCAAGAACGCGCAGAAGACCTGCCAGAAGTACATGCCGCCGCCGTCCGCCGCGGAGCAGGCGCAGGCTTACCAGGACGGCCTGAAGTACGCCAAGTGCATGCGCGACCACGGCGTCAGCGCCTTCCCCGACCCGGACAAGAACGGCGGCATCAAGATCGAGGCCGGCAAAGGCAGTGGGCTCGACCCGGACTCGCCGACGTTCCAGCAGGCGCAGAAGGCCTGCCAGTCGCTGGCCGGCAAGGGCGGCGTCAGCAGGCAGCGCTCGATCGGCCGCGACTCGTGAGCCGGCTGGAACCGCAGGTCACCGCGGGTCCTTGGCCCGATCCGGCGACCGATGAGCCGGACGGCATGGCGCGCCACCGCCGCCGTCGCCGCGTACGCGCCGCGGCCATCACCGGCGCGGTCGTGGTGACCGGCGCGACGGTCGTCGCCGCTTCGATCGGCATCGGGGGACGACCGTCGGCCACGCCGACCGGAAACGCTGCGCCACCGTCGACCGCGACGGTCACCAGGTCGACGCTGACCGCGACCGAGCAGGTCGACGGCAAGCTCGGCTACGGGTCGGCCGCGCCGCTGGCCTCCGCCGCCGCCAACGGCGTCATCACCTGGCTGCCGAGCGCCGGCAGTACGGTCACCCGCGGCCACGCCGCGTACAAGGTCGACGACCGACCGGTGCCGCTGCTCTACGGCACGCTGCCGTTCTATCGGACGCTCGGCACCGGCATGACCGGCTCGGACGTACGGCAACTGGAGCGCAACCTGTCCGCCCTCGGCTATTCCGGCTTCACCGTGGACGACAAGTTCACCGCGGCGACCGCGGCGGCGGTCAAGGACTGGCAGGACGACCTGGGGCTCACCGAGACCGGTACGGTCGCACCGAACCAGGTCGCGCTGGCGCCGGCGGCCATCCGGGTCGCCGAGGTCAAGGCCAGCCTCGGCGGCATGGCCAACGGTCCGGTCTACACCTACACCGGCACCACCGTCGTCGTGACCGTCGCGCTCGACGTGGCGAAACAGGCGATGGTGAAGGCCGGACAGCGTGTCACGGTGACCATGCCGGACGGCGGCCAAGTCGCCGGTACGATCCGCAGCGTCGGCAAGGTGGCCACTACGTCAGGCGACAACCCGCGCGAGCAGACATCGACGGTCAGCGTCGTCATCGACCTCGCCAAGGCCGATCCCAGCAAGAGCCTCGACCAGGCACCGGTCTCGGTCACGCTGGTGACCAGCGAGGTCAAGGACGTGCTGAACGTGCCGGTGAACGCACTGGTCGCGCTGGCCGACGGCGGCTACGGCGTCGAGGTCGTCAAGGGAGCCGCGCGGACGTACGTGCCGGTGCAGACCGGCACCTTCGCCGGCGGCCGCGTGGAGATCAGCGGCGCCGGCATCACCGCCGGGACCAAGGTGGTGGTCCCCAGTGACTGAGGTCATCCGCCTCGACGGCGTCACGAAGACCTACGCCGGCGGTGTGCAGGCGCTGCGAGGCGTGTCGATGGCGATCGCGTACGGCGAGTTCGTCGCGGTCGTCGGGCCGTCCGGTTCCGGCAAGTCGACACTTCTGCACGTCATGGGTGCTTTGGACCGGCCGTCGTCAGGGACGCTGGAGCTGGCCAGCCATCCGGTCGCCGAGCTGTCCGACCGGCAGCTGTCGGCGCTGCGCGCGAGCACGATCGGCTTTGTCTTCCAACAGTTTCACCTCGCCGCCGGAGTGGCGGCGATCGACGTGGTCGCAGACGGACTGCTCTACAGCGGCGTACAGATCGGTGACCGCCGCCAGCGAGCCGCCGAGGCGCTGCGCCGCGTCGGCCTGGCGAACCGCATGCACCACCGGCGGCACGAGCTCTCCGGTGGCGAGCAGCAGAGGGTCGCGATCGCGCGCGCTGTGGTCGGACAGCCGCCACTGCTGCTGGCCGACGAGCCGACCGGCAACCTCGACTCGGTCTCCGGTGCCAGCGTGCTGGCGTTGTTGTGGCAGCTGCACGAGAGCGGTACGACCGTCGTCATCATCACGCACGACCGCGAGCTGGCGGCGAGCCTGCCGCGGCGGGTGGAGATGCGCGACGGCCAGGTCGTCGCGGACAGTCAGGCGGTGGTGCCGGCGTGACCACGCTCGTGCCGGCCCGGCTGCGTCCGGCCGACCTCGCGCGGGTCGCCGGCGTCGGCCTGCGTACGCGGCCACTGCGCGCCATCCTGTCCGCGCTCGGCATCGCGATCGGCATCGCCGCGATGATCGCCGTGGTGGGGATTTCCTCTTCCAGCAGGGAAAACCTGGATCGTCAGCTGGCCGCGCTCGGCACCAACCTGCTGCGCGTCGCGCCTGGCCAGACCATCTTCGGCGACAACGCGCACCTGCCGACCGCGTCCGTCGGCATGGTCGGGCGGATCGGTCCTGTGCTGTCCGCGACGGCGGTCGGCAGCTGCTCGGCGAAGGTCTATCGCAACGACCACATTCCGGCCGGCCAGAGCGGCGGCATCGGCGTGTACGCGTCGCGTACGGACCTGTTGAAGACCGTCGGCGCGTCCATCGCCAGCGGCACGTTTCTCAACGCTGCCACCGCGCGCTATCCGACCGTCGTGCTCGGCGCGACCAGCGCGCGCGTCCTCGGCATCGGCGCACCCGGCGTACAGATCTGGCTCGGCGGCCACTGGTTCACCGTGATCGGCATCCTCCGGTCGGTGCCGCTGGCTCCCGAGTTGGACACGGCTGCGCTGGTCGGCTGGCCGGTCGCGCAGTCGCTGCTGGGTTTCGACGGCTATCCGACGACCATCTACACACGCGCGCGTGAGGACGCGGTGACCGACGTGCAGGCCGTACTCGGCGCCACCGCCAACCCCGAGCACCCCGACCAGGTCGACGTGTCGCGGCCGTCGGACGCGCTGGCCGCCAAGCAGGCCGCCAACACGACGCTCAACGGCCTGCTGCTCGGGCTCGGCGCGGTGGCACTGCTGGTCGGCGGTGTCGGGGTCGCCAACACCATGGTCATCTCGGTGTTGGAGCGCCGTGCGGAAATCGGCCTGCGCCGGTCGCTCGGTGCCACGCGTGGCCAGATCCGGCTGCAGTTCTTCGCCGAGTCGCTGCTGTTGTCGCTGCTCGGCGGCATCGGCGGGGTGTTGCTCGGCGTGGCCCTGACGTACGCCTACGCCTCATACCAGGGCTGGCCGGCGGTCGTACCCGTGTGGGCCACCGCCGGCGGCGTCGGCGCCACGCTCGCGGTCGGCGGCCTGGCCGGCCTCTATCCGGCCTGGCGAGCCGCCCGCCTGTCCCCCACCGAGGCGCTGGCTCCCGCCTGATTGGCCGCATGGCCACCATGCGTGCGTACGGTGCACGCATGGTGGCCATGCGGACTCACGCCATGTTGAAGGTGTCCGGGTCGGGGCCGGTGCGCTGGCCGTTGTCCAGCGCGGAGACGACCTCGACGTCGTCCGGGCTCAGCTCGAAGTCGAAGATCTCGAAGTTCTCCTTCATCCGCGACGGCCGCACCGACTTCGGGATGACGATGTTGCCGAGCTCGATGTGCCACCTCAGCACGATCTGCGCCGGCGTCTTGCCATATTTCTTGGCCAGCGCGGCGATCGGCTGTACGTCGAGGATCTGCGCCTGGGCCAGCGGGCTCCACGCCTCGGTGACGATGCGGTGCTTGGCATGGAACTCGCGCAACTCGGCCTGCAGCAGGTTGGGGTGCAGCTCGATCTGGTTGGCGACCGGCACGATGTCGGTCTCGTCGAAGAGCCGCTGCAGGTGCGGCACCTGGAAGTTGGACACTCCGATCGACCGGACCCGGCCATCGGCGTAGAGCTTCTCGAAGGCCTTCCAGGTCTGCACGTACGTGTCGCGGGCCGGCAGCGGCCAGTGGATCAGGTAGAGGTCGACGAACTCCAGGCCGAGCTTGGCCAGGCTCGTGTCGAAAGCGCGCATGGTCGCGTCGTAACCCTGGTCGGAGTTGGCCAGCTTGGTGGTCACGAAGATCTCGTCGCGCGGCAGGCCGGACGCGCGTACGGCGGCGCCGACGCCTTCCTCGTTGCGATAGCCGGCCGCGGTGTCGATGCTGCGATAGCCGACCTCCAGCGCGGTCGCCACCACCTTCTCGGTCTGCTCAGGCGGCACCTGGAAAACTCCAAGGCCGAGCTGCGGAATCTCCACGCCGTTGTTGAGCTTCAGGTTCGGAACGCCGCTCATCAGCTGCTTGCTCCCCTCGCCGGTCAAAACGCCGGACCACGGTCGTATTGTGTCCGGCGGTCGTCGTTCGCCAACTCCCGGGTGCCCCTGTTCGGGCCGCCGAAACAGTCCGGTACGGTCACGCCGAACGGATCGCCACCGGTGGATTTGACACCAGTTGATCTCCAGTGGTTGGGTCCCTGACCGGACCCGGATGACGCACTGATATCGTCCGATCACCAGGCGGGAGCGACGATGCTTCCACCGCACGTAGTTGATGGACACGTGCAAGACCGGCAACGACGCCGTATCCCATCGCGCTGAGCTCTGACTCGCCAAGACTGGCAACGTCACCAGAGCGGCCAGCGCGACCGGAGCTACTCACCGTAGGCGAGTGAGTACGCAGAGACGGGAGTCGATGCGATGGTTGGTACGGCACCGAGGCTGACCGGCGAGCGGCGCAAGCAGGGCACGCTCTATCGGCTCGACCTGCCGGCACACAGTCGCACCGCGCTGTACGGCGGCCTCAGCGAGCAGTACGTGGACGATCCGGCCTTCGCGGTCGACACCGTGTCGGTCGGCCCGGCCGACGGCCTGATCGTCCGCGGAGTCAGCGGCCACGCCGCCGAGTGGTGCGACGCGGTCACCGTCCTCACCGGCTTCGGCGTCGACCTGTCGGCGAGCAGCGCCGGCTGCGCGATCCTGCTGGTGCTCGACGGCCAGAGCTACGCGCTGACCTACGGTCCGCTCGGCCGCCGGCTGCTCGACCAACAGCGCATCGACAGTGGCTTCGGCCTGCGATACGCCGCCTCGGCCGCCGCGCAACCGGAGGTCGACGACGTCATCCGGGCCGCGCTGCGCTCGCCGCGGCCGAGCATGGAGGCCTTCGAGAACATCGTGCCGCGGCTGGAGCGGCACCTGCGTGACACGCGGCTGCCGGTCAACGGCACGCGGTCGGCCACCACGATCGGCACCGACGGCCTGATCCTGGACGTGGTCGCCAACCCGGTCACGCTGCTGGCGGACGTACGCGCGGTCGCCACCATGCTCGCGTACGGTCCCCAGCATCCCGAGCTCGACCTGGTCACGCACGTACGACCGCTGCCGGCGGACGCGCCGCTGGCCGGCGCACTGGACGAGCAGCTCGCCGCGCTGCTGGGCGGCCAGCGGCCGGAGGCGCCGCTGTCGTGGCGGCACGACCTGTGCCTGGACAGCCCGGCCGGCTACCTGGAGTCGGCGTCGTACGCGCTGACCGTCGGCAACGTCGAGGATCACGCCTGCGACGAGCTGCGCGTCGAGGACATCCAGGCGGGGCTGCGCGACGTGCCGGTCGACCAGCGCTGCACCGCGCTGCGCGAGGGCACCGTACGGGTGAGCACCGAGACCGGCATGCCGAAGCTGACGCTGACCGCGCCGGCCGACCACTGGATCGTCGCCGAGATCGCACTGCCCGAATATCGCTATCTCTACTACCGCGGCGCGTGGCACCAGATCCACAACCGGCACCTGACCGCACTCGCGCGTGGCGAGGACAGCTCGCTCACCATGATGATGCAGCTTGGCCTGCACCGGCTGGTCGCGACCGCCGCCGACAAGCGCTCGCGCCACACCGTCGTACGCGCCTTCGCCGCCTGACCCGCCTTTTGCCGCAACGCCTCGTTACTGGCAGATCCTGCCGGCAACGAGGTGTTGCGGCGTTCACGGCGTGGCCGGGGGTGGTCTAGCGATCATCGTCACGTTCGCTGCCATCACTTGTTATAACAGGTCATACTGGATGCATGAAAGAAGCGGCCCAGGGTTTGCAGCGGCAGTCGTCCGTGCCGCTCTACCGGCAGCTCAAGGAGCGGATCGTCGCGCGCATCCAGGCCGACGAGCTGCGGCCGCACGACCGGCTGCCATCCGAACGCGAGCTGATCGAGACCTTCGGCGTCTCGCGGATCACCGTCCGCCAGGCACTCACCGAGCTGATGCACGAGGGCCGCATCTACAGCGCGCCAGGCAAGGGCTTCTTCCTGTCCGAGGCGTGGGCTCCGGTCGAGCTCAACGGCCTGCTGAGCTTCACCGAGCTGGCCCGCAAGCACCATCGCCAGCCCGGCACCAGCGCGCAACTGGTCAAGCTCTCCCCCTCCGACGACGCCGTCGCGGCCGCGCTCCGGGTCACCCCCGGTGAGCCGGTCGTCCGGCTGCACCGCGTACGCACGCTGGACGGCAGCGCCGTACTGGTCGAAAACGCCTTCCTGCCGATGCCCGTCGGCGCCGGCCTGCTGGACAGTGGAGTCGGCGACGGCTCGCTGTTCGCGACGCTGACGCAGCGCTTCGGTTTCCGGCCGGCGCGCAGCACCAGCCTGGTGACGGCGCGGCTGGCCGATGACGGGGAGGCGCAGATCCTCGACCTGGCCACGCCGGCCGCCGTACTCGTTGTCGAACAGATCACCTTCGACGCGTCCGGCGCGCCGATGTGTGTCACCTATTCCGCGCAACATCCGCACCGATTCCCGCTGACGGTGACCGACACCGCGGACGGGCTGATCAAGGAGATCCGGTGAGAACCGTTCGGATATTCGACTCTCCCGCGCAGGTGGCCGGCGCCGTCGCCGACCGGCTCGGGGAGCTGCTGGCGGCCAACCCGCGGCCGGTCATCACCTTTCCGACCGGCTCGACGATGCTGCCGGTCTACGACGAGATCGTGAGCCGCAGCAAGGACGGCCGGCTGGATCTGCGCGGCGTACAGGTCATCCAGCTGGACGAGTACGCCGGAGTCGACGACCAGACCGCGGCCAGCTTCCGCGCGTGGCTACACGAGCACCTGCTCGACCCGGCCGGCATCACCGAGTTTCACACGCTGCCGGCGCACGACCCGACACCGCCGGCACTCGCCGCGTACGAGGACGGCATCCGCGCGCGCGGCGGCGTCGACCTGGCCATCCTCGGCATCGGCGGCAACGGGCACATCGCCTTCAACGAGCCCGGCAGCCCGGCCGACAGCCGTACGCGCGTCGTCGACCTCGACCGGCGTACGCGCCAGGCCAACGAGCGCTACTGGACCAACGCCGACGCGTTCGTACCGACGCGCGCGGTCACCCAGGGCATCGGCACGATCCTGGAGGCGCGGTCGATCCTGCTGATCGCGACCGGCGCGGAGAAGGCCGACATCCTGCACGAGGCGCTGAACGGACCGGTCACCGAGCACGTACCGGCGTCGCTGATCCGCTCGCATCCACACGCCGAGGTGCTCGCCGACGCCGCCGCCGGCCGTCACCACGACGTCGAGGACGACCGCATCTCCGCCTGATCTTTTCGGAACGCCCCTGTCCGTGCACAAGTTGCACGGACAGGGGCGTTCCGTTTTTTACCGAGCGGGGTATACTCGTCGGCGAGCATTCGCGTACGAGGAGGAGCCATGGCGAAGCGGCGGAAGGTGGCCAACCTGCTGGCGCTGGCCGTCCTGTCGACGCTGACCCAGAGGCCGATGCATCCGTACGAGATGGCCTCCATCCTTCGCGCGCGCGACAAGCACAACGACATGCCGATCAAGTGGGGCTCGCTCTACACGGTCGTGCAAAACCTGGAAAAGCACGGCTTCGTCGAGGCGACCGAGAACGTACGCGACGGCGGCCGGCCGGAGCGGACGATCTATCGGATCACCGATGACGGCAGGGCCGAGCTCACCGACTGGGTCAGAGAGCTGGTCGCCGAGCCGGAACGCGAGCATCCACGCTTCGTGGCCGCGCTCTCGGTGCTCGGCGCACTCAGCCCCGACGAGGTCATCGACCTGCTCCGCCAGCGCCTGCGGATCCTCGACCAACAGATCGCCAACGATCGCGAGGCGCTCCAACGCGATCTGGCCGAGGTGCCGCGGCTCTTTCTTGTGGAGGACGAGTTCGCGCTGCGGATCCGCGAGGCCGAGGCGGCCTGGGTCGGCGACTTTCTGCGCCAGCTGACCGACGGCAGCTTTCCGGACGTGGACGGCTGGCGCGCCTTCCACCGGACAGGTGAGATCCGGCCGGATCTCGCCGCACTCGCGGAAAGGGGAAGCACACCCGAATAAGACCAAGCCCCGGCGGTGTTGCAGCACCGCTGGGGCCTGGTGTTACTCCGTCCTCGAACCTGAACCCGCGGACGGATCCCGGCCACGAGGTGGCAACCGCAAGGATAGCCGGGCTCCCCCGTACGGGCAGGTTCACCATGCCTGAGAAATGGGGAGACAGATGTCTGACGTCAAGACGGCGATCATCGTCGGCGGTGGCATCGCCGGACCGGTGACCGCTTTGGCACTGCGAAAAATCGGCGTCGCGGCGCACGTGTACGAGGCGCACGACGGCACCGCGGACGGTGTCGGCGGCATGCTCGGCCTGGCGCCCAACGGTCTCGACGCGTTCGACGCCGTCGGCCTCGGCGACGTGGTGAGGCAAGCCGCCGAGCCGGTGTCCACCATGGCCATCCAGAGCTGGACCGGCAAGACCCTGGCCGAGTTCGGCGACCGCAGCGGACCGCCCTTCCTGCGCGTCATCTGGCGCACCGATCTCTACCGGCTCCTGCAGGACGCACTGTCCACAAAGGACATCCTGGTCGACTACGGAAAACGGTTGGTGACGGCGGAAAACCAGGGCGACTTCGTGACCGCGGTGTTCGCCGATGGTACGCGCGTCAGCGCCGACATCCTGGTCGGCGCGGACGGCATCCGCTCCGCCGTACGGTCGATCATCGACCCGGCAGCACCAAAACCGCGCTACACCGGCCTGCTCGGCATCGCCGGCAACTGGCGTAAAGGCGCGGATCTGCCATCCACCAACGGATCCATGAACATGACCTACGGCAAGCGCGCGTTTTTCGCTTACCGCGTCGACGAAAACGGCCGCGCCGGCTGGTTTGCCAACCTGCCATACAGGCAGCCGCTGACCATGGCCGAGGCACGCGCGGTCGGCGGCGAGGAATGGCTCCGCCGGCTGCGGTGGATCTTCGCCGACGACCGTACGCCGGCGCCGGGCATCCTCCGGCACGTACGCACCGGCGACCTGGTTGTCGTTGGCGCGCTTGAGGATCTGCCGCGCGTGCCGACCTGGAGCCGCGGCCGGATGGTGCTGGTCGGCGACTCGGCACATGCGACCTCGCCGAGCTCCGGCCAAGGCGCGTCGATCGCCGCCGAAAGCGCGCTGCAGCTGGCGCGCTGCCTGCGTGACCTGCCGGTGACGACCGCCTTCGGCGCGTACGAACAACTTCGGCGTGAGCGGGTCGAACGGATCATCGCGGCCGGCGCGCGTACGAGCAGCGGCAAGGCGGCCGGACCGGTCGCTCGGGTGTTCCGCGACCTCACGATGCCGGCGGTGATGAAGGTGCTGGCGCGGCCGGAACGGATGGCGTGGCAGCACGGCTATCACATCGACTTCGACGCCGCCGTGGCCGGCTAGGGCCTGTCTGCATATTCCGGGGGATGAGAGTCGAGATCCAAACGTCGTCTGGCGGTGCGGCGGAGCCGCCCGGCGTGGCAGCGCCACGTGGGCGGTTTCGCCGTGCCGTCAGGCGGCCCGAGACAGATGTGACAGCGGCTCGGCTGTCGCCCCGCGGAATATGGAGACAGGCCCTAAGCGCGACCTGCCGGCGGCGCTGGCGCCACTGTCGCCGAAAAACCGTTAGGCGCCGATACGTAGGCTGAGCGCATGCTCGACCACCCCAACGTACAGAAGGTCACCGCCGCGCTCGCCGAGGCCGGCGCCACCGGCGAGGTGCGGATCCTGCCGGAGGCCGTCCACACCGCCGCGCTGGCCGCCGCCGCGCTCGGCATCGAGGTCGGCCAGATCGCCAACTCGCTGATCTTCGACGCCGACGGCGCGCCGCTGCTCGTCCTCACCTCCGGCGCACACCGCGTCGACACCGCCTCGGTCGCCGCACAGCTCGGTGTCGCGAAGCTCAGGCGCGCCAGCGCCGACTTCGTACGCGAGCACACCGGTCAGGTCATCGGCGGCGTCGCGCCGCTCGGCCACCCCGCGCCGATCCGCACGCTGGTCGACGAGGATCTGGCTCAGTACGGCGAAATCTGGGCCGCCGCCGGCGTGCCGCAGTCGGTCTTCGCCACCACCTTCGACGAGCTGGTGCGGATCACCGGCGGCACCGCCGCGCGCGTCGCGTAGTTTTGTTACCTCGCACCGGGTTGTAGCGCAAAGAAACCTCGACACGCGTACGTACGCGCCAGTCGACCAAACTCGCGCCGTGCACCGTAGGCTCGCAGTTATGGCCGTGCCTGAGCTGGTGACCGTGTATGTGTGGCGAGTGCCCGCGGTCGCCGTTCCCGCCGCGATGGCGCGAGTCGCCATGCACCGGCGGCCGCTGCGGCGCACCACCGGCCTGCGGTTCGGAAAACTGTTCGGCACCGGCAGCGGATTCCGGCCGGCGGACGCCGACGTGCGGCAGTGGGGAATGCTGGCGGCCTGGCGCACCAAGGACGACGCCGAGGCGTTCGGCGAGTCGGCGATCGTACGGTCGTGGCGGCGGATCGCCCGTGAGGAGTGGCGGCTGAGCCTGACGCCGCTGGCCTCGACCGGCTCGTGGTCGGGTCGCCAGCCGTTCGGCGCGCCGGACGGTGACTGGGAGGGGACGGTGGCGGCGCTGACCCGCGCGAGACTCCGGCCGCGCAGGGCGGTCACGTTCTGGCGAGCCGTGCCGCCGGTGGCCGCCGACCTGGCCGGCCGCCCCGGCCTGCTCGCCGCCTTCGGCCTCGGCGAGGCGCCACTGGGCGTACAGGGCACGCTGTCGGTCTGGCGCAGCGCGACCGATCTGGCCGACTTCGCGTATCGTGGTGCGCCGCACCGGGCGGTGATGGCGCGTACGAGCCGGGTCGGCTGGTATGCGGAGAGCCTGTTCGCCAGGTTCGGTGTGCTCGACTCGGCTGGTACGTTTCGCGGTTCGGATCCGGTGACATGAGAGCAAGCAGAGTGAACCCCGAGGACGTCGGCACCGAGCTGGTCCGGTGGGACCGGCGCGAGTTCCTTCGTCGCCTCGATGACGTGCTGCGCGTCTACGTCACCGCGATGGGTTACTCCCCCGGCCTGGTCGGCAGCCGGCGCGGCTTCGTCGCCGGCCACGCGCAGCGCGAGGACTTCCGCGCGGTCGCGACGGTCGAGCCGGCGACCGGGCGGCTGGTCGGCATCGCGTACGGCTATCACAGCGGACCGGGTCAGTGGTGGCACGAGCAGGTCAGGGCCGGCCTCGACCGGCAGGCGGCCCGCTATTGGCTGTCCGACTGTTACGAGCTGGTCGAGCTGCACGTGATGCCGTACGCGCAGGGTCGCGGTCTCGGCGAGGCGCAACTGCGGGCGCTGATGGACGGCGTGACCGCGCGGACCGTGCTGCTGTCGACGCCGGAAGGCGACACGCGCGCGTGGCGGCTCTATCGCCGGCTCGGCTTCGAGGACGTGCTGCGCGACTACCTGTTTCCTGGTGACGCACGGCCGTTCGGAGTGCTGGGTCGGCTGCTTCCGCTCGATTGACCGGCTGGCTGGCGGCCGCGACCGTGCTGGCGCAGATCGGCTATCCGCTCACGTCCGGCACCGCCCGCAACGTCCTGACCGTCGTCACCGTCTTGCTTTTCGCCGCCACCTCGATCGTGCATGCCGGTCGCACACAAGGCTGGTCGTACGCGGCGCGGTTCGTCGCGATCACCGCCGGCGGCGGCTTTCTCGTCGAGGTCGTCGGTGTCGCTTTTGGCATTCCGTTTGGCTCCTATGTGTACGCGGACACGCTGGGGCCGCGGCTTTTCGGCGTACCGCTGGTCATTCCGCTGGCCTGGACGATGATGGCCTGGCCGTCATGGTTGGTCGCCGGCCGGCTCGTACGGTCGCGCTGGCTTCGGGTTTTGGTCGCTGGCTGGGCTTTGGCGAGCTGGGACGTGTTCCTGGATCCGCAGATGGTGGCGGCCGGGCACTGGCGGTGGCTCGATCCGTCGCCGTCGCTGCCGGGGATTTCGGCCGTACCATTGACAAACTACGTCGGCTGGATGGTCGTGGCGGTGGCGCTGATGGCACTGCTGTCGACGCAATCGGAATCCAATTGTAACCACGACGGGATCATGATGGCGCTGTATCTCTGGACGTACGGCTCCTCCGTCCTGGCGCATGCGGTGTTTCTCGGCCTGCCAGCGTCGGCGTTGGCCGGTGGCATCGCCATGGGAACGGTCGCGATTCCGTTGGCTGTCAAGCTGGTGCGGTCATGAAACTGGTGACGATCGCCGCGCTGGCCGCGGCCGCGGCGACGGCGCACACGATCGTCAACGCGCGCCTGCTGCGCCGGCCTTCGCGTCAGCCTTGCGATGCTCGCGTCTCGGTGCTGGTGCCGGCCCGCGACGAGGAGCACCGGATCGAGCCCTGCCTGCGGTCTTTGCTCGCTCAGACAGCGAAAAACCTGGAGATCATCGTCCTCGACGACGGCTCGACCGACCGTACGGCCGAGGTCGTCCGGTCGCTCGGCTGCCGGTTGGTGACCGGTGAGGCACTGCCGGAGGGCTGGCTCGGCAAGCCGCATGCCTGTCACCAGGCGGCAAAACATGCCGGCGACGCGAGCGAAATCCTCATCTTCGTGGACGCCGACGTCGTGCTCGCGCCGCACGCCGTCGAGTCCACAGTGGACACGTTGCGGTCGACCGGTCTCGACCTGGTCTCGCCGTATCCGCGCCAGCAGGCGGTTTCCGTCGCCGAGCGGCTGGTGCAGCCGCTGCTGCAGTGGTCGTGGCTGACCTTCCTTCCGTTGCGGCTGGCGGAGCAGTCGCCGCGGCCGTCGCTGTCCGCGGCCAACGGACAGTTTCTGGCCGTACGAAGGGAAACGTACGAGCGCGCCGGCGGCCACGCGGCCGTGAAAGACGAGGTCATCGAGGACGTCGCGCTCCTGCGCGCGATCAAGCGTGCGGGCGGCAAAGGCGTTGTCGTCGACGGCACGGAGTTGGCCACCTGCCGGATGTACGCCGGTGCCGGTGACATCCTCGACGGCTATGGAAAATCGCTGTCGTCAGCCTTTGGGTCACCGCTCGGAGCGGCATGCGTGATGTCGGCGCTGGCGTTCACGTACGTGCTGCCGGCTGCCGCCGCCCTGACCGGTTCACCGGTTGGAATCGCCGGCTATCTGGCCGGTGTCGCCGGTCGCGTGGTCTCCGCGCGCGCGACCGGTGGCCGGGTTTTTCCCGACGCGTTCGCACATCCGCTCTCGATCGCGGCTTTGGCCGGCCTGACCGGCTGTTCGTACGCCAGACGCGGCCGCACGCGATGGAAAGGCCGCCCGCTGTGATCGCCGTGATCGGTGCCGGGGTCGGCGGGCTGGCGGTGGCGGCACGACTCGCGGCCGGCGGTCATCGCGTCACGGTCTTCGAGAAATCCGATACGGTCGGCGGAAAACTCGGCGAGTGGTCGCGCGACGGCTTCCGCTTCGACACCGGTCCGAGCCTGCTCACGTTGCCACAGGTGCTCACCGGTCTGTTCGCCGAGATCGGCCGCGACTTTCCGCTGGAGCTGAGGCGGCTGGATCCGGTCGCGCGCTATCGGTTCGCGGATGGCCAGTGGTTTTCCATGTACGCTCGGAAAGACGCGCGCGACGAGGCCCTGGACGACGCGTTCGGCGATGGCTCGGCTCGCCGCTGGAACGCCTTCATGGCGCGTGCCGGCGCGATCTGGCAGGCGACCCGCGGCCCGTTCCTGGAGTCCACTGTGGACGGTTGGACGCTGGTTCGGCAGGCCGTGCACGTACGCGACCTCGCGACGATCGCACCGTGGCGCTCGCTGCGTTCGCTGGCTCGGCATTATCTGCCGGATCCGCGGATGCGGATGCTGGTCGACAGATATGCCACCTACACCGGCTCCGATCCACGTCAGGCGCCGGCCGCGCTCGCCTCGATCCCGTACATCGAGACCGCGTACGGCGGCTGGTATGTCGAAGGTGGCCTGCGGAAAATCGCCGACGCTCTCCTCGAGCTCTGCCTGAGCCTCGGCGTGGACGTACGCACCGGCTCGGAGGTCAGCCGGATCGCGGTCACCTCGTCCGGCGTCACCGGCGTCGAGGTCGGCGGCCGCGTGTTTCGCGCTTCGACCGTGGTCGCGAATGTCGACGCCGACCGGCTCTATGGCGAGTTGTTGCCCGTCTCCAGCGAAATCCGCAAGCTGCGGCGCGTTCAGCGATCGCTGTCCGGCTTCGTCCTGCTGCTGGGCCTGCGTGACCGTACGCCTGGACTCGGCCACCACACCGTGCTGTTTCCGCGCGACTACGACGCGGAGTTCGACGCGATATTCGGCCGGGATCCGCGGCCGGTCGAGGATCCGACGATCTACGTCGCCAATCCGACCGGCGACGCGCTTTTCGTGCTGGTCAACGCTCCCGGTCAGGACCAGCTCGACTGGCGCGCACTTTCCGGCGCGTACGCACAAACCGTGCTGTCACGTCTGGCCGAGCGCGGATTCGAGGTGCGCGACCGGATCCTGTTCACCCACACCATCTCGCCGGCCGAGCTGGAAGAGCGCACCGGAGCCGTCGGCGGCGCCATCTATGGCACGTCCAGCAACGGACCGCGAGCGGCGTTCCTGCGCCCGGCGAACCGGTCGGTGGTGCCGGGCCTGTTTCTGGTCGGCGGCTCCGCGCATCCGGGTGGCGGCCTGCCGTTGGTGCTGCTCTCGGCGCAGATCACCGCGGGTCTGATCGGTCCGGCGTAAGGGGTTTCCCGGAGTCCGCCGTGGTCCCTTCGCCGGACTCACCGTCCGACCTCGGAGCGACGCGTCGACGATCCGTAGCTCCATACGCTCAAACGGTCCGAAACCGGAGAACAACTGGAGCATTCCAACAGTGATCACGAAAGTCGTCATAGCGGTGACCGCGGCCGCCGCGATGGTGCCGGCGACACCGTCGACCGGCATCGAGTGGAAACCGTGCGCAGACGCGACCACCTGCGCACAACTGACCGTACCAGCCGACTGGTCTCATCCCGGCCGGACGACGACGATCCAGTTGGCGCGGCTGCCTGCGGCCAAACAGAAGACCGGCACGCTTTTCTTCAACCCGGGTGGTCCCGGCGAAGGCGAAGTCGGCTATCTGCAAAGCAAACAGGCACGTGAGTACTACTTTCCGCAGGCGATCCGCGACAACTTCGACATCGTCGCGGTGGAGCCGCGCGGCACCGGCAGCAATCCACCGCTGACATGTCCGCTGCCGATCGACAACTCGGTGACGAAGTTTCCCCGCAATCAGACCGAAGTCGACGCGTTGCTGGCCAGTAACGGGAAACTCGGGCGGCGATGCGCCACCGACATCCGGCTGGACACGGTGAACGTGGCGCGCGACATGGACGCCGCACGAGCGGCGATCGGCGAGCAGCAGGTCAGCGTGCTCGGCGTCTCGTACGGCTCGATGCTCGCCCAAGCCTATGCCGAGCTGTTTCCCCATCGCGTACGCGCGATGGTGGTCGACGCGATCGTGGATCGCTCACGGCCGTGGCAGCAGCTGGCCGCCGACGACGCACTCGCGGTGGAAGACGGCGTCAACCGGTTTGCTCGGTGGTGCAAGGAAAACGCGGAGTGTGCGCTGCATGACGCCGACGTACACCAGACGCTCGTCCAGCTGCAGAGTCGCGCCGATGCCGGCCAGATCAAGGACGGCGACCGGGCCGTACGCGCCGAGGAGATCGCGGCGGCCGTCAACACCGGCATGCAAGATCCGGGTTTCTACTCGCCTCTCGCGCAGGGACTCAAGAAGACCACCGAAACCGGTGCGCTGGGTGACCTGGCCGGCCTGACACCGGCGAAGAACCCCGATTATTCGGTCTATCGCGCGATCATCTGCCAGGACGTGCCGGTGCCGGTCTCGCAGGCCGCCCAACTTCCGGCGTTGGCAGCGAAACTGCGCACGGTCGCGCCGACGTTGCGTGGATATTCGGAGTTCTGGGACATCGCCAGCGGCTGTGCCGGCTGGCCGGCGACCGTACGCTGGACACCGCACAACTGGACCGTACCGGCGGACTTTCCGGCTCCGCTCTTGCTTTCCGGAGCGCACGACGTGGCGACACCGCGGATCTGGGCCGAAAACGTCCAGCGTGCGCTGCCAGGCAGCCGGCTCGTACGGTGGGACGGCGACGGCCACGCGGCCTGGCCGGCACACGATGCCGGCGCGGTCACGGCGGCGGTGGATTTCCTCACCAAATAAGAACCCCGCAGGGCCCGTCCTCGAGCATCAGGCGCACGAGGGCGGGCCCTGCGGCCTCGCCTATGCGGCGGCGGTGCCGGCCGCGTTTTCCTTGACCAGCTGGCCTTCGGACTCCACGTAGCCGTAGACCTCCGGCAGGATGTAGCGCGCCGCGAGGAAACCGGCCAGCGAGATCGACGACATGATCAGCACGGTCAGCGGGATGCCGATCGCGTCCTTCATCGCCGGGAACACGAAGATCGTGGAGAACGCGGCCAGTTTCACGAACATGTAGCCAAAACCAGACGCCGTACCCTTGTAGCGGGTGGGCGCCACCATCGAGGTGACGGTCATGCCGTTGGAGGCGTCCCAGTAATGGCCCCAGATCATCGCCGCGGCGGAGATCAGCAGCAGCCACGGCTGGTTGGCCCAGACCGCGAAAGCGGCTACCAGCAGGGAAACGAACGCCATGCCGAAGCCCCACTGCGCGATGCCGCGGTGCCCGATCCGGGGCGTGATCATCGGACCGACCACGCCGCTGACGATCGCGAGGCTGTAGATGATCGCGTTGCTCAGGCTGTAGCCGATGAAGTTCTCGCTGGCCTTCGCCGCGCCGGCCACCGCGAGAATGCTCGGCAGATAGAAGCCGAAGGCACCCCACTCGCCGCCCTGAGCGGCATTGGAGATCCAGCCGAAGATGCTCGCACGCCGCCGGATCGGGTCCTTCCACAGGTCGCGCAGGAAGGCCATCGTGCTGGGACGTTTGATCTTGAAGTCCTGGTCCGGCAGCATGTCCAGCGAGTCGCCGAACATCTTCATCGAGACCTGCTTGGCCTGCCGGAACTTCCCGCGCTGCACAAGCGAAAGCGCCGTGTCGGTGATGGTCAGCCGGCCGAGCAGCAGGGTCAGTGCCGGCACCGCGCCGAGCGCCAGCGCGATCCGCCACAGCACGTCGTGGTCCATGCCGGTCAGATAGAGACCGAGCACCACCAGGATCGCCACGACCTCGCCGATCGCGAACATCGCCTGCCACCGGTTGCCCATCACCTCACGCTTGCCGCGCGGCATCGCCTCCATGATGTAGGCGTAGCCGGAGGAGATGTCGCTGCCGAGCGGGAAGCCGAGCAGGAACCGGATGATGATCAGCTGCCAGAAGTTCTGCGCGAAACCCTGTGCCAGCGCCAACACGATGAACATGATCATCGTGGTGATGAAGACCTTCTTGCGGCCGAACCGGTCGGCGACCCAGCCGCCGGCGAAACAACCGAGCAGCGCACCCAGCTGTACGGCCGCCGAGGCCAGGCCGACCAGCCACGGGTTGGTGCCGAAGCCGGCGGACTTCTGGACGAAGAGCATGACGAAGGCGATGGCGTACAGGTCCCACGCCTCGATGAGGATCGTCGAGATCATCATCCAACCGGCACGGCGGCCACTGGCCGTGCCCTGTTTGTTCATGATCCGGTGTGCTGCCTGGTCGGAGAGATCTCGCAGTTCGGCTTCGCTGGTGACCATCAGGGCCTTCCGTACGGGATGACCTTCCGTCTAACGGAAGTCAGTCAAATGGAGCTGAATTCTGGCCAAGGTAACGATGGCGGTCTGACACGTCAATGGAACAGCGCGTGTCGGACATCGAGCATTACCGATCGGCGAGCGCGGATCGCACAGTGTGAAGGATTTGGCCGAGTCCGGCCAAAGCGAGAGCGAGCCACAGGGCCACACCAGCTGTGGCCGCGACGCCGCTCAGTCCATCGTGGACGGTCAGCCGCAGGCCGCCGACCGCCACGAACGTGAACGCGACGACCAGGATCCTGCTCGGTCGTTCGAACACAGTGACGATCCCCATCCCGGTCATGCCGACCGCGGCGGCGCGTGCGCGTACGTATTCGAGCAGAAAGGCCACCAGCGCGGCAGGCGCCGCCAGCCATGGCGGAGCGCCGGCGACCACCAGCGCGACAAGGAAAAGCGCCTCACCGACGCGGTCGCACAGGCTGTCCAACACCGCGCCGAACCCGCTGGCGCGACCGGTCAGCACGGCAACGGCGCCGTCGACGCTGTCCGCCAAGCCGCAGCAGACCAGCAGTGGTACGACCAAAATCGCCGCCTTCGTCAGCGCGAGGAGCGGCACGCCAGCGGTCAGCAGCAAGCCAAACGCCGTCACCACATGAGGATGTACGCCGAAGCGCGCGAGCGGCAGCGCCAGCGCGTACGTGACCCGAAACCAGCCGAGCGGGAACACACCGGACGGCCGCCATCCGCCGTGCGGCGGCGCCCAACGGTCCAGATAGCCGTCGAAATCCGGGAACGGCGGCCGCACTTTACGCCGGCTGGCCGATCCGCAGGCTCTGCCAGATCTCCCTGGTCGCCGTCGACCGGTTCATGGTGATGAAATGAATCCCCGGCGCGCCTTCGGCCAACAGCTTTTCCGACAGCGCGGTCGCGACCTCGACGCCGATCGCTCGTACGGCCTCCGGGTCGTCGGCGACCGCGAGCAGCCGCTCGGCCAGGTCAGGCGGAAACTCCGCGCCGGACAGCTCGGCCATCCGCTGGATCGACTTCACGTTGGTCACCGGCATGACACCGGGGATGATCGGCGCGTCGCAGCCGGCGGCCACCACCGCGTCGCGCATCCGCGTCCAGTCCTCCCAGTTGAAGAAGAACTGGGTGATCGCGTACTCCGCGCCGGCCCGCAGTTTGCCGACCAGATAACGGATCTCGCTGTCCATGTCGGCCGAACGCGGGTGTTTCTCCGGAAAAGCCGCCACGCCGACGCAGAAGTTGCCGACCTCGCGCAACAAGGTGACCAGCTCGTTCGCGTACGACAGGCCCTGCGGATGCGCGATCCACTCCCCCTGCGGATTGCCGGGCGGGTCACCGCGCAACGCGAGCACGTTGCGTACGCCGACGGCCGCGTAATTGCCGATGATGTTGCGCAGCTCGGAAACCGAGTGATTGACGCAGGTGAGATGCGCCAGCGGCAGCAGCGTGGTCTCGGCGGCGATCCGCTCGGTGACAGCGATGGTCTTGTCGCGGTTGGAGCCGCCGGCACCGTACGTGACGGACACGAAGGACGGATGCAGCGGCTCCAGCTCGCGGATGGCCCGCCACAGGTGTCGCTCGCCCTCCGGCGTCTTCGGCGGGAAGAACTCGAACGAGAAGGTCGGACTCTTCCCGTTGACCAGGTCGCCGATCGATGGACTGCTGCTCTGGGCCTGCGCCATTCACCAACCTTACCAAGGTTGTGTCAACCGTGGGGTCGCGCGGCGGCACCGATCCGGACGGATTAGCGTCGGAGGCGGACAACCAGGAGGTTTGCGTGGGTAGCGTTGACGCCGAGGTGGCCG
Organism: Fodinicola acaciae; assembly: GCF_010993745.1. Lineage (NCBI taxonomy): Bacteria > Bacillati > Actinomycetota > Actinomycetes > Mycobacteriales > Fodinicola > Fodinicola acaciae. The sequence goes on along the minus strand of NZ_WOTN01000001.1, from coordinate 480,220 downwards.
TCGGGCTGTCGGCCCGGGTCACCGATGCGCTCCGGTCGTTTCTGGCCGCGCGCCGCGACGAGCTGGTCGCGATCGGCACCGAGCTCGCGCCGATCGGCGAGCAGCTGACCTCCTTCCTGCTCGAGGGCGGCAAGCGGCTGCGGCCGGCGTTCGCGTACTGGGGCTGGCGTGGCGCCGGCGGCACGGACAGTGACGACGCCGTGTACGCGGTCGCCGCGCTGGAGCTCGTACAGGCGTCGGCGCTGATCCACGACGACCTGATGGACGGCTCGGACACGCGGCGCGGCCAGCCGTCCATCCATCGCCGATTCGAGCGGCTGCACCGCGAGTCCGGCTGGCAGGGACCGCCGGCCGCCTTCGGCTCGGCGGCCGCGATCCTGCTCGGCGACCTGTGCCTGACCTGGGCCGACCAGATGCTGTTCGGCTCCGGCCTGCCGACCGATGCGCTCGGCCGCGCCAAGCCGGTCTACGACACGATGCGCACGGAGCTGATGTCCGGCCAGTATCTCGACGTGCTCGGCCAGGTCCGCGATCACCACTCGGTGGCCTGGTCACTGCGGGTCGCACGGCAGAAAAGCGCGCGCTACACGATCGAGCGGCCGCTGCACCTCGGCGGTGCGCTCGCCGGCGCGTCGACTGGCCTGCTGGCGAGCTATTCCGGCTATGGACTGCCGCTCGGTGAGGCGTTTCAGCTGCGTGACGACATTCTGGGGGTGTTTGGCGATCCGCTGGTGACCGGGAAGCCTGCCGGCGATGATCTGCGCGAGGGGAAGCGTACGGTGCTCATCGCGCTGACGTTGGAGCGCGCGTCGACCGCTCAGGCGCGGGTTGTGTTGGAGCGGCTTGGGGATGCCGGGTTGGATGACGCTGGGGTTGCGGTGATGCGGGAGATCATCGCGGAGACTGGTGCGCTGGTTGAGACGGAGCGGATGATCGCGGCGCGGGCGGCTGAGGCGGTCCGTGCGATTGAAGGGGCTGAGGTGGTGGGTGAGGCTCGGGGGGCGCTGCGGGATCTGGCGGAGGCGGCGACCAGTCGTACGGTGTGAGAGCGGTGTGGTGGATGCGGGCTGGGATGTCGTGATTTGACGGGTCTCCCGGACGTGTGTCGCGGTGTTGACGTGGGTGCGGGATAGCGGGTCTTGATTTTGGGGTGCGCTTTTCTGATTGTTGCGTTTTGGGGGTGGTGGCGCCTTCGCGGCGGGCGACCTCAACGGGAGGGCGCCGTGATCAGAGTGACTGGTGTGACTGGTGACGCGTCCAACCGATCGTTGTTCTTGTCGGTGAGTGGCGAATGTAACGATAGTACGAAATTTAGCGCTACAGATCGTCATCATCGTTACATTTGGCGGCGATCACCGGCGATGTAGCGCTACAACTTTCTCAGGCTCGCCACCCGGGTCACATCAGCCACTCTGGCCACTGTGAGATGCGTTCGTCGCTAGCGACCCACGTCGATTTGGACGCTTTCGCCGACCAGGCGCACCGGATAGCAGGCGACCGACTCCTCCGCGTCGAGGCAGCGGCCGGTGTCGAGGTCGAAGCGTTGTTTGTGCATCGGGGACGCCACGGTTTGCAGGTTTCCGTGCGTACCCACGATTCCGCGCGACAGGACGTACGCGCCCGAGCAGGGGTCGAGGTTGTCGACGGCGCGCAGGCTTCCGTCGGCCAGGCGGAAGACGGCGACCTGGACGCCGGCGACGATCGCCGCGACGCCGCGTTCGGGAAGCAGGTCGTGATATTCGCAGACCTCGGTCCAGGATTCCAGCTCCAGAGCGGTGGTCATGATGCCTCCATCGACGGTACGGAACGGACGACGCGCAACCGGGGGCCGCTGATCAGGTCAGGCGGGCGGATCTGGTCGCGCTCGGTGACAAAGGTGATGCTCGGGTCGGGAGTGTCCGGCGCGTTCACGAAGGAGCGGAAGCGGCGGAGTTTTTCCGGATCGTCCAACACATCCTGCCACTCGTCACGGTATGAGCCGACGTGCCGGTCCATCGCGGCGTCGAGGTCGGCGCAGATGCCGAGCTTGTCGTCGACGATCACCTCGCGGAGGTAATCCAAGCCGCCGTCCAAAGACTCCAGCCACGGCGCCGTCCTTTGTAGACGGTCGGCGGTGCTGACGTAGAACATCAGAAACCGGTCAATGTAGGTGACCAGCGTCTCGGTGTCGAGGTCCTTCTCGAAAAGCTGCGCGTGGCGCGGCGTGAAGCCGCCGTTGCCGCCGAGATAGAGGTTCCAGCCGGATTCGGTAGCGATAATACCAAAATCCTTGCCTCGCGCCTCAGCGCACTCGCGTGCACAGCCGCTCACACCGGCCTTGAGCTTGTGCGGTGAGCGGAGCCCGCGATAGCGCAGCTCCAACATGACGGCCAGCGATGTCGAGTCCTGTACGCCATAGCGGCACCAGGTCGAGCCGACGCAGGATTTGACCGTACGTAGGGCTTTTCCGTACGCGTGGCCCGACTCCATGCCGGCGTCGACCAGTCGCCGCCAGATCGCCGGCAGCTGTTCCACGCGGGCGCCGAACAGGTCGATGCGTTGGCCGCCGGTGATTTTGGTGTAGAGGTTGAACTCCTTGGCGACCTGCGCGATGGCCAGCAGCTTGTCCGGCGTGACCTCGCCGCCCGGCAGCCTCGGCACCACCGAGTACGTGCCGTTTCGCTGCAGGTTGGCCAAAAAGTGGTCGTTAGTGTCCTGCAGCGCGGCCTGCTCGCCGTCGTGGATGTGGCCGTTTCCCTGCGAGGCGAGGATCGAGGCGACCGCCGGCTTGCAGATGTCACAGCCGCGACCGCGGCCGTGCTCGGCGATCAACGCGGAGAAGCTGGTGATGCCTTTCACCCGGACCAGGGCGAAAAGCTCCGCGCGGCTCTGGTCGAAATGCTCACACAACGCGCGGCTGATCTCGACACCGGACGACTTGAGGATCTGTTTCAGCAACGGCAGGCAGCTGCCGCATCCCGTGCCGGCCTTCGTGCAGGCTTTGACACCGCCGACATCCGTGAGGCCGTGCGCGTCGATCGCTACGCAAATGTCGCCTTTGCTGACGTTGTGGCAGCTGCACACCTGCGCCGCCGCCGGCAACTCGACCGACTTTCCGTCCGACACCGGCAAAATCAACGAGGCCGGCTCGTCCGGCAATGGCTCGTCGCTGCCGGCGAGCGCGCGCAGTGTCGGATACGCGGATGCGTCACCGACAAGGATGCCGCCGAGCAGTCGCTTCGCGTCGTCCGTGACGACGAGTTTGCCGTATCGGCCGGCGATCGGATCGGAATACACCAGCTCAAGCGCGCCTTCGGCCGCACCAAAGGCATCACCGAAGCTCGCCACATCGACGCCGAGCAGCTTGAGCTTCGTCGACGTGTCAGCACCGGGAAACGCGGCACCGGTGCCGGTCAGCTGGCTGGCGACGGTCTCGGCCATCGCATAGCCGGGCGCCACCAGACCGTACACACGGCCGGCGATCGAGGCGCACTCACCGATCGCGAAAACATTGGGATCGCTGGTCAGGCACTGATCGTCCACGACGATGCCGCCGCGCTCCCCCACCGCCAGGCCGCATTCTCTGGCCAACTCGTCGCGTGGACGTACGCCGGCGGAGAAAACCACCAGATCGGCGGAAAGTGTAGAGCCATCCGCGAACTCGAGTCCACGCACCTGGCCTTCGTCGACCAGCACACGTGAGGTCTGGCTGGAAAGCCGCAGCTCGACGCCGAGACTTTCGACGTGTCGCCGCAACATCTGGCCGCCGGCCTCGTCGACCTGTTGCGGCATCAGCCAACCGGCCATCTCCACGACGTGCGTCTCCAGGCCGAGCGCCTGCAACGCGTTCGCCGCCTCCAGGCCGAGCAGGCCACCGCCGACGACCGCGCCGACGCGCCGATCAGCCGCGTACGCGCGGATCGCGTCCAGATCGTCGATCGTGCGATAGACGAAAGAGCCGTCGGCGTCGCGACCTTCGATCGGTGGCACGAAAGGGCGAGAGCCGGTCGCCAGCACGAGCACGTCATACGGCACCTCACGACCGGTGTCGGTCGTGACGACCTGGTTGTCGCGGTCGACGCGTACGGCCAGCTCGCCGAGCACCAGATCGGCCGTCGTCGCCGGCAAAGCCAGCCGCTCGGCGTCCAGATCCTCGAAATAGGCGGAAAGATTCACCCGGTCGTACGCCGGCCGGTTCTCCTCGCCGATGACGGTGACCCGCCAGCCGCTGTCATCGGGTGCGGCCAGCGCCTCCACCAACCGGTGTGCGACCATGCCGTATCCGATGACGACGAGCCTGCGCGGTCCCTCCATGCCATGCCACTTTTCCCGAGGCGTGTAACACCGCTGGTTCGGCTTTGTTGCGGGTCAGGTACCGAATGCTCACGCCGTGGCACACCTCACAGTGAGGGTCGTGTTACCTGGCCGTAGCAAAACCGCAAACGGCCACTAACGCTGCTGACCGAGCATCAGAACGATGGCGGAGTCCAGCATGCCGAGCGATGTGCCCCCACTGACCGGTTTCACCGTGGGGGTCACCGCGTCGCGCCGCCGCGAGGAGCTGTCGTCACTGCTGTCCAGGCGGGGCGCGACGGTTGTGGAGGCGCCGGCCGTACGGATCGTGCCGCTGGCCGACGACCGCCACCTGTGGCAGGCGACCGAGGAATGCCTGGCCGCGCCGCTGGACTATGTGGTCGCCTCGACCGGCATTGGATTTCGCAGCTGGCTGGAGGCCGCGGATGGTTGGGGCGTACGCGCCACACTGCGTGACCGGCTGACGCCGGCCCGGCTTTTCGCACGCGGTCCGAAAGCCGTGGGCGCGATGCGATCGGCCGGGCTCGGCGAGGTGTGGTCTCCGCGGTCGGAGTCCTCCGCCGAGCTGTTGACCCAGTTGCTGACGGAAAACCTGGCCGGCCGGCGGATCGCCGTCCAGGAGCATGGCGCGCCGATGCCGGATTTCGTTTCCGCACTGCGTAAAGCCGGTGCGGACGTGATCGACGTGCCGGTTTATCGCTGGATGCCGCCGGCTGATCTCGCGCCATTGCGGAAAATGGTCCAGGCGATCACCTCGGCCAGCGTCGACGCCATCACGTTCACCAGTGCGCCGGCGGTGCTGACTTTGCTTGAGGTGGCAAAGGACACCGGCCACCTGGAGCAGATGATCGCCGGCCTGCGTGGACCGGTCGCGGCGGCGTGCGTCGGGACGATCTGCGCTGGTCCGCTCGCGGACCACGGCGTGACATGCGTCATTCCGGAGCGTTCTCGGCTCGGCGCGCTCGTACGTGTGCTAACCGACGAGCTCACCACGGCACGTACGCGCGTCGTCCGTGCGGCCAACAGAGAGCTGAGAATCTGCGGCACGGCGGTGGTGATCGACGGCATGCCGGTGCGCCTTTCGCAACGTGCCGCGGCGGTTTTACGCGCGCTGGCTGAGGAACCTGGCCGCGTCCTCACCCGCGCCGAACTGCTCACACGCGCCTGGCCGGACGGTCCCGGTGAGGAACACGCCGTGGAAACGACGATCGGCCGGCTGCGGGAGGCGCTCGGACCGGCCGGGGCGGCCGTGCAGACGGTCATCAAACGCGGCTATCGGCTGGCCGCGCCGTGATCCTCACAGTGTGGTGACGGCCGCGTGAAAGGAATTTAGCAGCACCGACACGGCAATTTACCCGCGAGCAAATCGGCACGCCTAGCGTCTCGTCCAACCGCTCAAGGAGGCATGATGAGTATTGGCGGACGCTGGATCGACCACTGGACGCCGGAGGATCCGCGGTTCTGGAAGGAAACCGGCGCCAGGATCGCCAACCGGAACCTGTGGTTTTCCATCCTCACCGAGCATCTCGGCTTCTCGCTGTGGTCGCTGTGGTCGGTGATGGTCCTTTTCATGGGACCGGCGTACGGCTTCAGCGCTGCTGACAAGTTCTGGCTGACCTCGCTGGTCACTCTGGTCGGCTCGGCGATCCGGTTGCCGTACACGCTCGCGCCGGCACGCTTCGGCGGCCGCAACTGGACGGTCGTCAGCGCGCTGCTGCTGCTCGTTCCGGCAGTTGCCGCCGGTTTCGTCATGCATCCGGGGGTTTCGTTCGGCACCATGGTTGTGGTGGCCATCCTGGCTGGCCTCGGTGGCGGAAACTTCGCGTCGTCGATGGCCAACATCAACACCTTCTTCCCGGAGGGCAGGAAAGGCTGGGCCCTCGGCCTCAACGCCGGCGGCGGGAACCTCGGCGTGGCGGCGATCCAGCTGGTCGGGCTCGCCGTGATCGCCGTCTCCGGCACGACCACGCCGCAGATCATCCTGTGGATCTACACGCCGTTGATCGTCGTCGCGGCGGTCTGTGCCGCACTGTTCATGGACAACATTTCCAGCGTCCGTAACGACACCAAGGCCTTCAAGGAAGCATTGGCCGACGTGCAGACCTGGGTCATGTCGTTTCTCTACGTCGGCACGTTCGGATCGTTCATCGGCTACAGCTTCGCTTTCGGTCTGGTGTTGCAAAACCAGTTTGGCCGTACGCCGCTGCAGGCCGCGTCGGTGACCTTCCTCGGGCCGCTGGTCGGCTCGTTGATCCGGCCGGTCGGCGGCTGGCTGGCCGACCGCTACGGTGGCGCGAAGGTCAGCCTGTGGAACTATCTCGCGATGGCGGTCAGCGTGGCGCTGATCATGGCCGCCTCGCAGGCCAAGTCGCTGGCCGTCTTCACCGCCGGTTTCATCGCGCTGTTTTTCTTCTCCGGTCTCGGAAACGGCTCCACGTACAAGATGATCCCGGCGATCTTCCGCGCCAAGGCGAAGACCAGGGAGGAGGCCGGCGTCCTGTCCGCGGCCGACAGCCTGCTGTGGTCGCGGCGGATCTCCGGTGCCGTCATTGGCATCGCCGGTGCCATCGGCGCTTTCGGTGGCGTACTGATCAACCTGGCGTTCCGGCAGTCGTTCCTGACGACCAAGAGCGGCATGGTCGCGTTCACGGCCTTCCTCGTCTTCTACGTCGTGTGCATCGCCGTCACGTATTTCGCCTACCTGCGCAAGCCGGCCGTCTCCGCCAAACCGGCCTACGCGAAGGTCTGACCGAGTCGGACCAGGCTCTCCAGGAGATCGACACCGAGCGGCAAGGCGGCCTCGTCGAAGTCGAAAGCAGGCGTGTGGTGTGGTCCGGCCAAGGTCGCGCCGAGTCCGACGTACGTCGCCTTGCCGCCGTTTTCCTGGACATGCCGCATGAAGGTGGTCGCGTCGTCGCTGGCCAGTCCGACCGGCAGGCCGTCGGCAACCTGCAGACCGGCGGAAACCGCGGCGGTTTCAATCGCGCTGACCGCTTCAGGGTCTGCTGTGGCCGTGGTCGTGCCGCCGATCGTCTCGATGTCCACGGTCAGGCCGTGCATGGCCGCGGCGCCGGTCAGCACGTCGCGAGCGCGAGATTCCAGGTGCTCGTTGACGACACCGAGGTCGCCACGCGTCTCCAGGAGCATTTCCGCCCTGTCCGGCACGATGTTGCTGGACGTGCCGCCGCTGATCCGGCCGACACCGGCGCGCGTCTCATGACCCGGGATCCGCGGCAGCGCGTGGATTCCGAGCATGGCGGTCGCCGCACCAAGGAGCGCGTTGCGGCCTTCGTGCGGCGCGATCGAGGCATGTGCGGCGACGCCGTGGAAGACAGCTTTCAGCTTGGAATTGGCCAAAAGACCATCGACGGACGAAAGGTAGCGGCCGGTCGGCAACCCCAGGCCTACGTGCATGGCCAGGAAGAGGTCGATCCGGTCGGCCAGGCCGACCGGCACCATGGCGCGAGCACCGCGGCCACCTTCTTCGGCCGGCTGGAAGAAAATCGTCAGCGAGCCGGCCGTCAACGGTCGCTCGGCCAGCCGTTCGGCGAGCTCGACCGCCATGCCGATGTGGCCGTCGTGCCCGCAGGCGTGCATCACTCCGTCGTACGACGACCGGAAACCATCTCTCGCCGGCAGGTGTCCAGAATCGACCGACTCGACAATTGGCAGCGCGTCGATGTCCGCTCGCAGACCGATCGCCGGCCCTGGTTGTCCACTGTCGACAGTCGCGACGACAGCGGTGAGACCGCCACGCATTCGCGGCAGGAAACGCTCGTCTGCTCCATCAGCGGCGGCGCGCTCGTACGCGGCGTCCAGACTTTCGGCGTCGGGCACACCGAGGCGATCCGCGGCCGACATCGCGTCGGTGCCGGTGCGCACCCGCCAGCCGAGATCGGCGAACCGGCCAGCGATCCGGCTGGCCGTGCGAAACTCGGCGAAGCCGACCTCCGGATGCCGGTGGATGTCACGGCGCCAGTGGATCGCCGCGCTCATCGGGGAATCCGCCCGCCGACCGGCAAGGTCGGCACGTCGACCGAGACCGTGCCGGGATATTTCAGGCCACTGCCGGTGTTGAGCACGACCACCTTGTCCTGCTCGGACAGCCAGTCCGACGCACGCAACCGTTCTGCCGCCGCAAAACACGCGGCCCCTTCCGGGCAGACGAAAGCACCTTCGGCGCGCGCGAGAGCGGACTGAGCGGCCAGCAGCTCGTCGTCGGTGACGGCGATCGCGGTGCCGCCGGTCTCACGGATCGCCCGCAGGATCAGGAAATCCCCGAGCGCTTTGGGCACGTTGATGCCGAAGGCGACCGTGTACGCGTCCACCGCCGCCGCACTCTCGGCGGCACCTGACTCGTACGCGGTCACGATCGGCGCGCATCCGGTCGACTGTACGGCGACCAGCCGCGGCAGCTCGCCGGTCAGCCAGCCGAGCGCGCGCATCTCCAGCAGTGCCTTGTAGATCCCGATGACGCCGACACCGCCACCGGTCGGGTAGAGGATCACGTCGGGCGCCTGCCAACCAAGCTGCTCGACGATCTCATAGCCCATCGTTTTCTTGCCTTCGAGCCGATACGGCTCCTTCAGCGTCGAGACTTCCTGGAATCCGGCGCGTTCGGCGACCGCGGCGGCCACGATCCGGCCGGCATCACCGATCAGGCCGTCGACGAGATAGAGCTCGCCGCCGGCGACGACGCACTCCGCCCGGGTGATCTCCGGCGCGTCGACCGGCATCGCGACCAGGCTCCGGATGCCGGCACGTGCCGCGTACAACGACCACGCGGCGCCGGCGTTTCCGTTGGTCGGCATGGCAATCCCGGTCACGCCGAGCTCGACGGCTCGGGAAACGCCGACCGCGGCGCCACGCGCCTTGAACGCACCGGTCGGGATCAGCCCTTCGTCCTTCATTTTCAGCGCCGGCAGGCCAATCCGCTTGCCGTACGCGGGCAGGTCGAGCAACGGGGTCATCCCCTCGCCGAGGGTGACGACGTGGCCGCGGTCGCGCACCGGCAAAACCTCGTGGTAGCGCCACAAGTCCGGTCCGCGACCGGCGATCTCCGCACGCGTCACGGTGGCCGCCACCCGCTCCAGGTCATATCTGGCCAGCAAGGGCGCCCCGGCACCGGAGGTGCCCTGCACGACATCGGCATCGTAGGTCTCGCCTGTCCGCGAGCATTCCAGGTGAGACAAGGCGGAAAAGTCCATCGCGCTCCTTCGGCATCGGTGCTGCGTCGACAGCAACCCAACAATGTCAACCCGTCGCGCGCAAGCAGTCGATCATCGCCGCCGCGGCCGGATGCTCCGGCGCGTCTGAGGCGGTGGCCGCGTACACCTTTCGCACCAGGCTGTCGTCCGACAGCGGACGCGCGACCAAGCCGGCCGGCATCGTATGCAGGACCAGCGAAGACGCGAGCGCGACGCCGAGGCCGGCGCCGACCAGGCCGCGCACGGTCATCTGATCGTCGATGCGAAAAGCGATGTCCGGCTCGAACCCGGCCGATCGGCACGCGTGCAGCAAAATCCCGCTCGTCGAGCTGCGGTGCGCGCCTTGCACCCAGCGTTCGCCGGCGAGATCCGGCAACGTGAGCACCGCCCGGTCGGCGAGCCGGTGACCGCGCGGCAGCGCGACATGCAGCCGGTCGGTCAGCAACTCGGTCAGCCGCAGGCCAGCTTTGGGCAGGAGGAGCGCCGGAAACTCGTACACGAGAGCGACATCGGCGTCACGATTGGCAAGCAGCGCAACACTTTCGTCCGGGTCGGCCTCGGTCAGAGCAAGCGTGATGTGCGGACTGGTCCGCGCGAAACGGCTGACCGCACTCGGCAGGAACTCCGCGTTGGCGGTGGTGAACGACGCCAGCCGCAGATGTCCGGCTTTGCCATCGGCCAACGCGGCAAGCGCCTGCTCGGCGGCGCGTACGTCGCCGAGGATCGTCTCGCCATAGTCGGCGAGCATCCGGCCGGCCTCGGTCAGGTGTACGCCGCGCGTATGCCGCTCGACAAGGCGCGCGCCGACCTCGCTTTCCAACGCGGCGATCTGTTGCGACACGGCGGACGGCGTGTGGCCGAGCCGCTCGGCGGCGCCGGCCAGCGACCGGCAGGTCGCCACCTCGTGCAGCACCCGCAACCTGTTGAGGTTGAGCATGAAGGAATTCTAAATGGCGACCACAGAAAAAGTGTGGTTGTGCGGTAGGCGGGAAATTGAGATATTGGCCTGCGGCGCCCGAAGGAGAGCTCTTTTCGTGACTCAGACCAAAATGCCATCGTTACGTCGCGGCCTGCGACTGCGCGAAGCCGTCGCGCTCGGCGTCGGCGGCACCATCGGCGGCGGCATCTTCGTCCTGGTCGGCGAAGGGGCGAGCGCGGCCGGTCCCGGCGTGCTGGTCGCCTTCGCGCTGGCTTTCGTCGCCTCGCTGGCGATCGCGCTGCCGTACGCGGAGCTGTCGTGCCGTTTTCCGTTGGCCGGCGGTGGATACGCGATGACGCGCGCGGTGCTCGGTGACCACTGGGGCTTCTTCATGGGGTGGGCCTTCTGGGGCGGCTACCTCTTCATTTCCGGTTACGTGACGGTCGGTTTCGGCGGTTACCTGGCCGGTCTCACCGGCCTGCCACCGGTCGCCGGATCAGTCCTGCTGATCGCCACCAGCACGGTGATCAACCTCGGCGGCGTGACACTTTCCGGCCGCTGGCAGAACATCGTGATCCTGCTCGGCATCGCCATGCTCGTCGTCTTCGCCATCGCCGGCATTGTCACATTACGGCCAACCGCGATCACACCGTTCTTCCCTGCCGGCATCGCCGGAGTCGGCGCCGCGACTTTGGTGACATTCCTGGCATTTGGCGGTTTCGACATGGTCGCGGCGGCCGGCGAGGAAGTGGTGGATCCGCGTCGCAACCTGCCACGCGCGATCATCCTTACGCTGCTGCTGGTCCTCGGTCTCTACCTGGCCGTCGCACTTGCCACCGTCGGCGCCCTGCCGGCCGGCGAGTTGACCGGTCAGGCACCACTCGCGGCCGCCGCGAGGCAGGTCATGGGGCCGGCCGGTGGCACGCTGATGACCGTCGCGTCCCTGCTCACCACGGCGGCGACGGCCAACGCGGTCCTGATCGTCACCAGCCGCATCTCGTACGCGATGGCGCGCGACCGGCTGTTGCCAGGGCCGCTGGCTCGCGTGTCAGCGTCGACGCGAGTGCCCTGGGTCGCGATCGCCGTCAACGGCGCGCTTTTCGCCGTCGTGGCCGCCGTCGTCTCCATCCCGCTGGCGGCGAAAATCGGCGGATTCCTGTATGTGCTGCATTTCGTCTTTCCGCTCGTCGTCCTGATCGTCGTACGCCGCCGCGCGACAACGGACGAGGCCGGATTTCAGGTGCCGCTTGCGAAAGTCGTCGTGCCGGTCGCGTTTCTGGCCTGTGCCGGGCTTTTCGTGGCCAGCGGCACGACCGGCCTGGCCGGCGGTACGCTGTGGCTGGCCGCCGGCGCAGTCTGCTATGGCATCAAACGCTATTTCAGCTGAGCCGAGGTCTTTCCGAGCACCCGCCGGGCCACGATCAGCTGCTGGATCTGCTGGGTGCCCTCGAAGATGTCCAGGATTTTGGCGTCACGAGCCCACTTCTCCAGCAGCGAGTCCTCTCCGTATCCGCCGGTGAGCTCCACGCACCGCAGCGTGATCGCGACCGCGGATCGGCCGGCCTTGGCCTTGGCCATCGAGGCCTGCAGCGAGTTTGGCTGCCGGTTGTCGGCCATCCAGGCGGCCTCCAGCGTCAGCAGATAGGCGGCCTCGTAGTCGGCCTCCAGCTCCAGATACGCCGCTGCCGCCGCGTGCTGCTGGTGCGCCGGCCGGTCGTAGTCGATGGTCACACCGGCCTCGTCGAGGATCCGGCCGGTCTCGTCCAACGCGGCACGCGCGACGCCGAGCGCCATCGCGGCGACCAGCGGCCGCGTGTTGTCGAAGGTCTGCATCGCACCGGCGAAGCCCTTACTGGTGTCGATGTCCGGCGATCCGAGCAGGTTTTCCTTCGGTACGCGGCAGTTGTCGAAGCGCAACGTGGCGGTGTCGGAGGCACGGATGCCCAGCTTGTGTTCCAGCCGCACGACCTCGAAACCCGGTGTGCCTTTCTCCACAACGAAAGACTTGATCGCGGCGCGGCCTTTGGACTTGTCCAACGTGGCCCACACGACGACGGCCTCGCTCCGGTCGCCAGCCGTGACGAAGATTTTCTCGCCGTTGAGCACATAGTGGTCGCCGTCGAGCCGCGCGGTCGCGGAGATGGCCGCCGAGTCCGAGCCGCATCCCGGCTCGGTGATGGCCATCGAGGCCCACAGCTTGCCAAAGCGTTCCAGCTGCTCCGGCGTCGCGACCGAGGCGATCGCGGCGTTGCCGAGTCCCTGGCGTGGCAAGGAAAGCAGCAGTCCGACATCACCCCAGCACATCTCCAACGTGCCGAGCACGACGTTGAGGTTGGCGCCGTTGCGGTTGCCTTTGTCCTTGCCGGCGTCAGCGCGTACGCCGGCCGCTCCGGCGCCGCCCTGTCCGGAGGCGTTGAGTCCATCGAGCACCGCCGCGAACATGTCCAGCTCGACCGGACGGCTGTGCTCGGCGCGGTCGTACTTTCGCGAGATCGGCCGTAAAACCTCGGCGGCGGCCTGCCGGGCCTGGTTGATCAGCGCGGCCGCCTTGCGCGGCGGATCCAGGTTGATCACAGCAGCACGATCCCTTCCATGACGGCGACCGCACGCAGGTCGCGATACCAGCGTTCGACCGGGTGCTCGGTGACGAAGCCGTGGCCGCCGAGCAACTGTACGCCGGTGCTGCCGATCCACATTCCCTTGTCGGCGGCCAGTTTCCGCGCCAGCGCCACCTCGCGTGCGTAGGGCTTTCCTTGCTCCGCGCGAGACGCGGCGCGGAGGGTGACCAGCCGGAGGCCTTCCAGCTCGATCGCGATGTCGGCGACCGAAAACGCGACCGCCTGCCGGTGGCTGATCGGCTCGCCGAAGGCTTCGCGTTCGTTCACATACGGAATCACGTAGTCGAGGACGGCTTTTCCGGCGCCAGCGGCCAATGCGGCCCAACCGAGGCGGCAAAGCCGTACGGCGTCGATGAAATCTTCCGGCGAGCCGAGCATCGCTCGCGCCGGCAGGTCGACCGCGTCCAGATGCAGCCGGCCGGTCGCGGCGGCGCGCAAGCCCATCGCCGGTTCCGGCTCGACGGTGAGCCCCGAGGTCGAGGACTCCACGACGAACAACCGCGGTTTGCCGTCCAGTTTCGCTGATACGACGAACAGTTCGGCGGCGGCGACCCGCGGCACCAGCGACTTGACGCCGTCGAGCCGGAAGCCGGAAGGCGTACGCGTCGCGGTCATCGCCGGCTCGAACGGATCGAAAAGCGGCCGCGGCTCCTGCAGGGCGAGCGCGGCGACCGGCGTGTTTTCACCGACGAAAGCAGGCAAATAGTCGGCTTGTTGCTGCGCGTCACCCCACAACGTCAGCGCCGCGCTCACCGCCGACGGCGCCAGCACGGCCACCGCGAGCCCCAGATCGCCATGCGCCAACGCCTCCGCGACGAGCGCGTTGGTGACCACCGACCGCTGCGCGCCGAGGCCGTCCAGCTCCTCCGGCACGCCGAGCATCGCGATGCCGAGCTCGCCGGAGCGTACGAGCAGATCGTCCGGCGGTTGGTGGTTGGTGTCGGCCTCCGCCGCGGCCGGTCGCAGCTGCTCGGCGGCGAACTCGGCGACGGCCTCGACCAGCAGCCGTTGCTCATCGGTCGGCGTGACGTCGAACAGGCCGGTGTCGTCGGCCGGTCCCGGACGCACCGGCTCGGTGAGCTTGCGCGTCGGCTTGAACGTACGGTTGATGGCTCCTGCGGTCCGGAAGCCGCTCTTGGTCGCCGCGTAGACGAGCTGCTGCAGCGGCGTACGCAGGCCGGTCGCCTCCAACACGCGGCTGCCGGCGATCCTGCTCAGCACGCCGAGGCCAAGCCCCATCACGTCGCGCCTCACGGTCCGGACGGTCCTGACTGCGGTCACCATGACCTCCTTACTCACGAGTAGGTTACCGGAAAGTAAGGACCGAGCACAGTGTGAGGTCGGATAAGGTGCCTTGCATGTCCGAGGCCCCGGTTGCGACCAGACGGCGTGGTGACGCGCTGGAGGCGGCGATCCTGGACGCGGCCTGGGCCGAGCTGGCCGAGGTGGGCTATCCGCGGCTGACCATGGAGGCGGTCGCCAACCGCGCGCGCACCAGCAAGCCGGTCATCTACCGCCGCTGGCCGACCCGCGCCGAGCTGGTGGTCGCCGCCATGCGGCACAAGCTGCCGCCGTTTCTGGAGCGCATCGACACCGGCAGCATCCGTACGGACCTGATCACCCTGCTCGAGCGCGTGGCGCATCGCTTCGACGGCGTACCAAACGACACGGTCCCCGGCCTGCTGGCCGAGACCTTCGGCAACCCCGCGGTGATGGCGTCGCTGCGTACGCAGATCGCGGCCACCGACGTACGCGGCTACATGACCGCGATGCTGGAGCGCGCGGTCGAGCGCGGCGAGCTGCCGACCGCCTACATCAGCACGCGGCTCGCGCGGCTGCCGTTCGACCTGATGCGCAGCGAGGTGCTGATCCACGGCACCCCGCTCAAGCCGGAGGTCTTCGCCGAGATCATCGACGACATCGTCCTTCCGGCCATGCGCGCCGCGAACTGACACGCCGGATTCTGGCCGGACAAGCGAGGGTCAGGCCATGGCGGTCATCTCCATCGCGCTCTGGATCCTGTTCGTGCTGCTGGTCGACGTCGTACGGCATCTGGTCCAGCGGTGGCGCACCGGCGACTCCGGCCTGCGGCTGCGGTTCGGGCGCGTCGGATCGCCGCCGTGGTTGGCCGTCGCGTTGCAGCTCGTCGGCGGAATGTGCTGTTTCGGAGCGCCGGTGATCGAACTGGCCGGATTTCCGGCGCTGTCTTTTCTTGAGGCGATGTGGCCACGGGTTCTCGGCGTGATCGTCGCGGCGGTTGGCATCGTCGCGGCTTTTGGCGCGCAGCTGTGGATGGGGTCCTCTTGGCGGATTGGCGTGGACGAGGCGGAGCGTACGGAGCTGGTGACGACCGGACCGTTTCGGTTGGTACGCAACCCGATCTACGCCGCCGGTCTGCTCGTTGTGATCGGATTGACGTTTGCCGTGCCAAATGTGCTCGCCTTCGCCGGTTTCGCGGTGGTGCTCGCCGGCATCCAGGTGCAGGTGCGGCTGGTCGAGGAGCCGCACCTGCGCCGGACCCATGGCATCGCGTACGACCAATACGCCGCCACGGTCGGACGGTTCTTGCCACGCGTCGGCCGCGTACGTCCAGTGGCATAGCGGCCTACGAGTCGCCGGTGGTTGCCGCGAGGCGCCGCTGGGCCGGCCGCAGCCACCAGGAGGCGACCGTCAAAGCCAGCAGTACGGCCAAAAACGCGACCTCCGCGAGCGCAACGCCGGTCCACAGATGCGACACGATCGCACCGAGGTCGACGAACACGACGCCGGCGTACGCCCACTCCTTCAGCCGCGGAAACCGCGGCGCCAGCAGCGCCACCGCGGCCAGCCACTTCGCGAGACCAAGGATGACCAGGAAATACGATGGATAGCCGAGTTGCGACACCACACCGCTGACCAGCGGCAGGCGCAGCACGTCCCAGCAGCCACCGACGGCCAGCTCAGCGGTGACCAACGCGGTCGCGACCCAGTATGCGATGACACGGCTCATACCTCGTTGACGGACCGGACGCCGCCGATGTGACCGCACCGAAAGATAGAGTTCGACTCGCCGACCGGTCCGTACGAGGGAGTCGAAGATGAGCTCAGAGCCGCAGCCGCATGCGGTCGAACTGCATCCACCGATCCGGCTGCGTGGCTGGATGCACTTCAACTCCAAGCTCGGCGACGGCGACAGCTACCGCGAGATCGGCATCCTCTACGTGCAGGACCGCACCGACAAGAAATACACGTTCATCACCGGCGACGTGGCCTGGGGCGACATGTTCTACGAGGGCGCCAAGACCACGTCCGAGGACGACGAGGACGGCGAGCTGGTGCCGCCGGAGCTGTTCAGCGCCAAGTTTCCGTTGCACATGGACGGCTGGGTCGTCGCCGAGTTCAAGCTGACCTGACCCGCCAAAACGCCGACCTCGCGTGGTTCAACTGAGCCGAACAGGCGGACCATCAAACAGATCCCTGGCTTCGGCCGGTGTGTACGTGCGCGGATCCGCCGGCGGCGTGCGGTGCAGATGCTGCCTGGCGATCCGCGCCGTCGCCGGCGCGACATCGGCGAGCACGGACACGAACCTCCCCCGCTCACCGAGGCCACGGATGACCGCCCTCGCCGCCGGGGCGACCGCGCGGTCGACCACCGCCGGCTGGTCGAACCCACCGACTTTCCGCATCCAGGCAGGCAAAGTCGCGATCGTCGCCGGCGCCATCAACCGGCTCGCCGCACCGATCCGGCGACCACCGCCACGGCTGCGCAGCAGATAGTGCATGCCGCGATAGGCACGCTCCGAGCTGCACAGCCGCGGGCGCACGGCGGCGTAATAGTCGCGCACCTCGTCGCGCGTACGCGGCACATCGGCCGGTTTGCAGGTCTGCAACTCGGCAGCGGTGACGCATTCCGACCAATATCGCTTTTCCTCGGCCGGCGCGAGCGGTCCGGCGCCGTACATCTCATAGCATTTGAGCACCGAATGCCAGCCGGTCACGTGAATCCACAGCTGTGACTCGGGATTGTTGGCGCTGTAACGCTTTCCGGTGATCGGCTCGATGCCGGTCGCTTTGGCGTGCACGCGCATCAGGATCTCGGAAGCCTCGACGACCGCGCGCGCGTCGGCGACCGCGACGGTCAGGAAATACGCGAGAGTGCGGTCGAGCCGACCCAGCGGATCGCGATAGATCCCCTGCATGTCGGCGACCGCCGCGGCCAGGAACGGGTCGAAGTGCTCCAGCACGACCGCTCGCTGGAAGCCGATGAGCGCGGTCGGACTGGCCCACACCTTCCAGGACGGCGAGCCGGGACCGAACAGGCCATAGTCCTGCCACTCGCGCTTCTGGACCGGGATCGCCTGACCGGCGAGCGACTTCGACACGGTCGCCTCCTTATACTACTAGGACGTAGTAATTTACTACTGTAGAGTAGTTTTGGTCGCGACGGAAGGAGGCGTACGTGGCCAAGCGCCGTCCGTACGCCGCGCGCGTGCCGGCCGACGAGCGACGCGCGCAGCTCCTCGACGCCGCTCTCCACCTGGTCGTCACGCGCGGCCACAACGCCACGACCATGGACGCGATCGCCAAGCAGGCCGGCGTGACCAAGCCGGTCGTCTACGGCCAGTTCGGCAGCCGAAACGAGCTGCTCGCCGCGCTGTTGCGACGCGAACAGGAAGCGGCCGTCGAGCAGCTGGTCACGGCCTTGCGGCCGGCCGGCGATCCGGCCGATTTTCTCGCGCAGGCACTGTCGGACTTCCTGGCCGCAGTGCAGGCGGCGCCGCAGCGCTGGCACTGCATCGTGATGCCGATGGCCGACATGCCTCCGGAGTTTCACGCGGCGCGCGAGTCGGCGCGCGCGCTCGTACTCGCACGCGCCGAGGAGGTCGCCCGGTGGCTGCTCAGCGACCTCGGCGCCGATCTCGACCCGGAGATCGCCGCGCACGCCGCGGTCGCGATGTGCGAGATGGCCGCGCGGCTGGTGCTCACCTCCCCCGAGCGGTTCACCGCCGAGCGGTTCGTCGCGGCCGTACGTGCGACGCTCGGCCTCGTTCGCTGACACGAAGCTGCCAGCGGGGACCGGTCCCTGGTCAGCCGGCCTAGGGTCTGTTTCGAAGTCCCACGCGGCGATAGCCGAGCCGCTGTCACATCTTTCTCGGGCCGCCTGCCGGCACCGGCCGAAAACCCACCATGGCGCTGCTGTTTGGGCTTCCGTCCGGCATCGGCAGGCGACGTTTGGATCTCGACTCTCATCCGCGTGGGACTTCGAAACAGACCCTGGCCTACACAATGCCATTTATCCGATTTGGAGGGAGAGGTCCATTGTGCCGTATCTGGTGGATCGCGGTCGTCGCCGCGGTCGTCGCCGCGGTCAGTGGCGTCGGCTACGCACAGGCGGCGACAGCCGGACCGTGCCAACCCGGCGGCGACCGTTGCCTCGGCCGCGTCGAGATCCGGTCCGGCGTGACGCTGCCGTATTTCGCCAGCTTTCCGCTCACCGGTTCGCCCGATCCGACCGGCGCCGTCATCGTCATGCACGGCACCGGCCGTAACGCCGCACATTATTTCGAGCTGACAACGAAAGCGGCGTCCGCGTACGCCGGCAAGGCGGAGATCATCGCGCCGTGGATGCAGACCTCCGACGACAACCCGGAGCGCTCCGACGCCTACTGGACCAACGGCGACGAGACATCCTGGAAAGACGGCGGCGACGCGGTCGACCAGGACAAGCTCAGCTCGTACGACGCGATCGACGCGATCCTGCGCATCCTTGCCGACAAAGCGAAATTCCCGCATCTCACCAAGGTCACTCTCCTCGGCCACTCGGCCGGCGCGCAGTTCATGCAGCGCTACGCCGCCGGGGCGCGCGGCCTGCCGTCCGGTCTGGACATCCGCTTCGTGGTCGCCAATCCGTCGTCGTACGCCTATCTGGACAAGAAACGACCGGCCAGCACGTCCGGATGCTCGCATTACAACGACTACAAATACGGCCTGGATCACCGCAACCGCTACCTGAGCGAGTCGACCGACCAGCAGATCGTGCGGCAATACACGTCTCGGTCGGTCACCTACCTGCTCGGCGAGAAGGACACCGTGCAGAACGGCGACATGGACGACTCCTGCGAGGCGAACGCGCAGGGCAAAAACCGTTTTGAGCGTGGAAAGTTCTATTACGCGGCGATCCACCAGGCGTATCCGTCGGCACCGCACGAGCTGTCGACCGTGCCCGGCGTCGGGCACGACAACGAGGCGATGATCAACTCCAGCCAGGGCAAGGCCGCCATCTTCCGCGGCTGGTGACCGACGCTAAGCCTGGTTGCGTCGGTAGTGGCGGCGCGCCTTCATCCGGTTGCCGCACACCTTCATCGAGCACCAGCGAGCGCTGTTCGCATGGCTGCGGTCAAGCAAGAACAGCCGGCACTCGTCGTTGGCGCACGGACGCAACCGGCCAGGCATGCTCTCGTTGAGCCGGCCCCAGGCCAGCAATGCCTGCGTGCCCAGACGGCGATCATCCTCGACATCCAGCGACCAGCGCAGGCCGGCGGCGTCGACCCCCGGCAGCATCCGTACGCCGTCGAGCAACGGCTCCAACGTGGTGGCCGGCTCGGCGGCGCGTACGACCGCCTGGAGCCGGTCGCGGACCGCGCGCAGATGCGCGACCTCGCGACCACTTCCGACCCCGCCGCGTTGGGCGGCCCACTCGTCCGACACCAGGTCGACCGTCCCGGTCGCGGTCACCGGCGTGCTGTTCAGCAGGTCCAGCAGCACCTGCTCCCCGGTCTCACCCATGTGACCATCCTAACCACATCAGAGCGTTTGACAAGTTAGCCACGGCATGGTGAGCTAACCATCAAACGTGAGTGAGGTGGTTAGCGATGGACGGCGGGGCTGTTCTCGTCATCGGTCCGCTGATGCTGGCCAAGCACCTCGGTCCGCGCATCAACGCCGGCGGCCCGCTGGTGCTCTTCTCCGGCGTCGCGGCGTTCAAGGGTCGGCACGATGGCCGTGGCGATCACCAACGGCGCCGCCGACACGCTCACGCGCTCGCTGGCCGTCGAGCTCGCGCCGATCCGGGTCAATGCCATCTCCCCGGCGTCATCGACTCCGGCGCCTGGGACGGCCTCGGCGAGCAAGCCAAAGCGGACTACTTCCGGCAGATGGCCGACCGCAACCCGGCTGGCCGCATCGGCACCACCGACGAGATCGCCAGCGCGGCGCTGTTCGCGATGACCAACACCTTCCTCACCGGCGTCACGTTGTCCGTCGACGGCGGCGAAACCCTTACCCGACAAAGGAGAACGATCATGGGACTGGCCTGGCAACAGGGACCGCTCGGCGCGACGGTCGGTCGTTTCCTCACTCCTGAGCCGATTCCGGAGCGGCTGCTTTTCGCCGAGCCACCGCGCCGCCGGATGCGCGTCAAGCTCGGCGGCGAATGGATCGCCGACAGCGAGGATGTCATCCTGCTGCACGAGCCCGGCCGCTATCCGGTCGCATACTTTCCTTTGGAATCCGTACGATCCGAGGTCCTCGAGCGGCTGAGCACGGTCACGACACACCGCGACCTCGGCTCGACCGCCTGGTTCACCGTCACCGCCGGCGGCAAGACCGCCAAGCGCGGCGCGTGGCAGCACACCGGCCTGCCGGCGTACGCGAGCGAGCTGACCGGCCGGGTCGCGTTCGCGTGGCGCGCGATGGACGCGTTTTTCGAGGAGGACGAGCGAATTGTCGGCCACGCGGCCGACCCGTACCACCGCGTCGACATCCGCCGCACGTCGCGGCATCTGGTCGTGCGAGTCGGTGACCGCGTCGTCGCCGACACGACGAATCCGGTTGTCCTCTACGAATCCGGCTTCGCGCCGCGGTGGTACGTGCCGCGCGCCGACATCGACGGCTCGGCGCTGACCCTGGTGGCAGGCGAGACTTTCTGTCCGTACAAAGGACTCGCGAGCTACTACAGCGTGGCCGGTGTCGATCGTGGTGCCTGGTCGTACGTGGACGCCTGGCCGGAGGCCGGCCGGGTCCGCGACCTGGTGTCCTTCGAGCCGGACCTGGTGACCGTGACGCTGGACAACCAGGTGCTGCACCTGGAACCTGGTCAACTGGTCACGCCGCACGGGATCGACCGCGACCTCACCGTCGACCAGGTCCCGACCGCCTGAGAGGACCGGCACCATGGCGACACTCGTCTCGGTCAACGTCGGCCAGCCGCGCGACATCGCGTGGAACGGCGTCACCGTGCACACCGGCGCGTGGAAGGATCCGGTCGAGGGCGCCAGGACCGTGCGCCGGCACGGCATGGACGGCGACGGTCAAGGCGACCTGGCTGGCCACGGCGGCCCGAACCGCGCGGTGCTGGTCTACCAGACACAGGCATACGAGCACTGGAAGGAATTCTTCCGCCGCGACGACCTGAAACCCGGTTATTTCGCGGAAAACCTCACGGTCGACGGACTGGCCGACACGGAGGTGCGGATCGGCGACCGCTATCGGATCGGCGATGCCGAGTTTGAGGTGAGCCAGCCGCGGGTCACCTGTTTCCGCGCCGGACTGCGGATCGGCGAGCCGCGGCTCGCGTCGCTGCTGGTCTCACACCATCGGCCGGGTTTCTACCTGCGTGTCGTCAAGGAGGGACAGGTCCGCGCCGGCGACGACATCGTCCGTACGGCGACTGGAAAAGTCAGTGTCGCCGACCTGGACGCCTTGCTCTACCTGCCGGATCCGGACCTGGCGACCGTACGCGCGATGATCGACGATCCGGCGCTCAGCGAAGGTTGGCGCGGTTCGCTGCGCGACATCCTCGCCGACACGCCGAAAAAGCCGACGACCTGGCCGGGATTCCGGCCGCTGCGGGTGACCGAGGTGAGGCGCGAGAGCGAGCGGATCTCGTCGTTCACCCTTGCCGATCCGGACGGCGAAGAACTGCCGGCCGCGTTGCCTGGCCAATATCTGACCGTACGGCTGCGGACCGGTGCCGTCCGCAGCTATTCGCTGTCGGCGACCGACCGATATCGGATCAGCGTGAAACGCGAGCCGGCCGGATCGGTCAGCGGTCTCCTGCACGAGACACTGCGACCAGGCGCGATTGCCGATGTCGCGGCACCGCGCGGCGACTTCGTACTCGATGACGACGACACGCGTCCGGTTGTCCTTGTGTCGGCCGGGATCGGCATCACGCCGGTGCTGGCGATGCTGCACCGGCTGGCCGCCGGGCAGAGCACCCGCGAGGTGTGGTGGCTGCACGCTGCTCGCCGGCCGGCCGAGCAGGTTTTCGCCGGCGAGGTTGGCGAACTGCTCGCCGAGCTGCCGGCCAGCCATGCGAAAACCTTCTACAGCGCCGATTCCGACCGTCTCACCGCGGGTGCGATCGCCAGGATGGGCCTGCCCACGGACGCCGTCGCGTACGTGTGCGGACCGGCCGGCTTCATGGACGACATGACCGGCGGCCTGCGCGCTGCCGGCGTGACGGACGTACGCACCGAGATTTTCGGTGCCCTGTCGGCGATCAACCCCGGCGTCGTCGAACATGACCGGCCGGCGCCACACCAACCGGCCGGGCCGCCTGGCACCGGTCCGGCGATCACCTTCGCACGCAGCGGCATCACCGCGGCTTTCGACCAGACCAAGCCAAATCTGCTGGCCTTCGCCGAGTCGTGTGACATTCCGACGCGATGGCAATGCCGCACCGGCGTGTGCCAGACCTGCGTGACACCGCTGCTGTCCGGTGAGGTCGACTACCAGCCGGCGCCACTGCTGCCGCCAGCCGAGGGCACCGTGCTCGTGTGCTGCGCACGGCCGCGTACGGACACCGTTCTGGATCTCTGAACGGCATTGCCGTCAGGAAACCTTCGGCGTAGCGCGTGCGTGTAAGTGGACATACGGACTGCCGTCGGCAAGCCGATAGAAGACGACCCCGGTCCACGGCTCGGACTCGTGCCGGCGGCCGGCGAAAACTCCGTCGCCGACCGGCACGAGATCCAGCTCCACCACGGAGTTGAGGTCCTCCAGTCCGGTGATCTCCTCCTCGCGCAGCCGCAGCACACCGTCGCGTACGGTCACGTCCACGGTGACACTCTCTCTTTCGTAGCGGCCGACGTACGCCGCGGCGTCCACTTTGGACTGTCCGGACGGCTGGATGTCGGGAATGGTGACGCCGGCGACTTCGGCCAGCAGCTCACCGAAAATCGTCCGGTAGAGGCCGTTCGTGCCGCCGCCGTTGGTGAGCAGGGCGATGGCGACGTTGGCTTCCGGCACCACGCGCAGAAACGCGCTCTGGCCGACCGTGTTGCCGTCGTGGCCGAAAGTGGACCCGCCGGGCCAGTCGAACAGGCCCCAGCCCAGGCCCCGCCACCGGCCGGTCGACCACGGATCCGGCACCTCGATCTCGCGGTTTCGCATGGCTGACACCGCATCCGCGGCCAGTACGCGGCTGCCGTCGGCGGCCAGACCACCGTCCAGATGCATGCGTGCGAACCGTACGAGGTCCGCGGCGGTCGCACAGATGAGACCCGCCGGACCACACGATCGTGGCAGTCCCCAGACGGTCGCCGGCCGCGGTTGGGTGCCAGGATCACCGACATGTCCCATCGCCGCGCGAAACCTGAGTACGTCCTCCGGCAGCGTCACCGTACTCGTCAGGCCGAGCGGATCGAGCAGCCGCTCACGCAGCGCTGTGTCCCAGACTTTCCCGGTCACCACCTCGACAATCCGGCCGAGGATGGTGAAACCGCTGTTGCAGTAGGACATCGTGGCGCCAGGCGGGTGGTTTTGCCGTACGCCGGCACAGGCTTCGACGAACCCGCGTACGCAGTCGTCGCCGCGGCCGGTGTCGCGGATGACGTCGCCGTCGATGCCACTGGAATGGGTGAGCAGCTGGCGGATGGTGATCTCGCCGGTCGCCGCCGGATCGGCGACCTTGAACTCCGGCAGCACGTCGACGACCCGTTGGTCGATGTCCAGTCCGAGCCCCATCACCAGGGACGCCGTGTATGTCTTGGTGATCGAGCCGATCTGGAACAACGCGTCGGTCGTCGCCTCGACACCGGTGCCGCGATGCAGCACTCCGCTGGCAAACTCGTGGATCTGTCCGTCAGCCAGCACCGCGAGCGTCGCACCTGGCACGTGATGCCGTAGGCGCTCCTCGTCCAGC
Source organism: Fodinicola acaciae (assembly GCF_010993745.1). Lineage (NCBI taxonomy): Bacteria > Bacillati > Actinomycetota > Actinomycetes > Mycobacteriales > Fodinicola > Fodinicola acaciae. Next base: position 456,058 of record NZ_WOTN01000001.1, on the reverse strand, counting down.
CGCTGTTGCCATCGCGAGAAATCAGTCACCCGGCACACAATCGACGAACAGGTAGCCGGGCGCAATTGTCCGTACGTGCGACACCCGCAGGCCCACCGCCTTGGCCAGCGCGCCGAAACCGTCCGCGTCGCGCTCTCGGCCACCGGCGAAAACGAGCATCCGCAGATCCATCTCCGCGTCCATGGCTTGCGTGCTGCGCGATTCCACGATCAGGACACGACCGTCTGGTCCGGCGGCGTCGACGCAGCGACGCAGGATCGCGACTGCCTCCTCGTCGGCCCAGTCGTGCAGCACGCCGGCGAGCACGTACACGTCGGCGCCGGCCGGCAGCGGCTCGAAGAAACTCTGTCCGACAAAGTCACAGCGATCGGCCAGGCCGCGCTCGGTCAACAGCTGCCGCCCGCGGTCGACGGTGTCCGGCAGGTCGACCAGCGTGCCACGGATGCCAGGATTGGCCCGCAAAACCTCGGCAAGCAACGCGCCGCTGCCGCCGCCGACATCCGCCAGGTGCCGCACGCCAGACCAGTCGTACTCGGCCACCGCCTTGGCGCGCGACGAGCCGGCCATCATCGCGTCGAAGGTCGCCGACAGCTCCGGATTGGCGGCCAGATAGTCCCAGATGGGCGCGCCGAAGACCGTCTCCCAGGCCGGCTGGCCGGTGCGTACGGTGTGCAACAGGCCGGTGAACGCGAGATCCATCCGGCCGTTGAAGCCGTCGAGATCCAGCGCATCGCGCATCCGCTCCGGATGGTCCGAACGCAGCAGGTCGGCCAGGTCGTTGCTGGCGAACCGGCCGGTCGCCGGCTCCGCGAAAACGCCGTGGCAGACCAGGTGGCGCAGCAGCCGGCCGAGCGCATCGGCGTCTGTCCCGCTCTCCCCCGCCAGCTCGTCGACGTGCCGCGGACCATCCGCCAGCAGGTCGGCGAGCCGCAACGTCGCGGCCACGCGTACGGCCATCGGCGTCACCAGATCCATCACCGGAGCCAGCCGGTCCCAAGCGCTGTCGGTCATTCGCCACACCGTAACGGCGGTGCGGCCACCCCGCTTGGACGAAACTGACCCGGCGCCCGAGCGCGAAGGCGCATGTAGAAGACTTCTTCCCATGTTGGACCGCACACTCGTCGACAGCCTGTTCCCCACCGACCTGCCGGATCCGGCGTTCTGGGAGGAGCGCTATCCGCCGCGGCAGCAGCCGGCGGAGGCGAAGGTGACGCGGCTCGGACCGTCGCCGACCGGGTCACTGCACCTCGGCGGACTGTACGTGGCGACCCTCAACGCCGACATCGCGCGCCGCTCCGGCGGTGCCTACCTGGTGCGCGTCGAGGACACCGACCAGGCGCGCGAGGTCGAAGGAGCCGTCGAGCAGTTCGACCGCGCCTTCGCCTACTTCGGCCTGCAGCCGGACGAGCACGGCGAGACCGGCTCGTACGGCCCGTACACCCAGTCGCAGCGCGCGATGATCTACCAGAGCTACGTCCGCGAGCTGCTGCGCCGCGACCAGGCATACCTGTGCTTCGCCACCAAGGACGAGCTGGCCGCGATCACCGCGCAGCAGCAGGCGCAGAAGGTGCCGACCGGCTATTACGGCACGTGGGCCCTGTGGCGCAACGCGAGCGCCGAGGAGGTGCGGGCGAAGCTGGACGCCGGCGTGCCGTACGTGGTGCGGTTCCGTACGCCGGCGGAGGCGGCCAACCAGCGCGTACATTTCGTCGACGCGATCCGCGGCCGGCTGGAGCACGAGGCCAGCCGCAACGACGCCGTGCTGCTGAAGAGCTCCGACCAGGACCCGCGGCTGCCGACGTACCACCTGGCGCACGTCGTCGACGACCACCTGATGCGCGTCAACCTGGTGATCCGCGGCGAGGAGTGGATCTCCTCGGTGCCGCTGCACCTGCAGCTGTTCGCCGCGCTCGGCTTCGAGCCGATCGAGTACGCGCACGTCGCGCCGCTGATGAAGCAGGACGGCGGCAGCAAGCGCAAGCTGTCCAAGCGCAAGGACCCCGAGGCCTCCGTCGACTACTACATCGAGACCGGTTTTCCGGCCGAGGCGGTGCTCCACTACATCCGCGGCCTGCTCAACGGCCGGCTCGCCGACACGCCGTTCACCGAGGCGCTGGACGCTCCGCTGCGGCTGTCCGAGTGTGGTGTCGCCGGTCCGCTGGTCGACATGGTCAAGCTGATGGACATCAGCGCGGATTACGTCGCGACGCTCAGCGGCGCCGAGGTCTTCGACGCCGTACGCACCTGGGCCGGCGAGTACGACGCGGAGCTGGCGACCGTACTGGCGAAGGAGCGCGACCTTGCGCTGCGCGCGATCAGCGTCGAGCGCGACGGCGTCGACAACCCGCGCAAGGACCTGCGGGTGTGGTCGGATTTCCGGACGGCATACGGATTCTTCTTCGACGACCTGTTCCAGCCGGTCACCGATCCGTCCGACGAGCGGTTCGGCGGCCTGGACCCCGCGGTCGTACGCGCGCTGGCCGCCGACTTCGTCGCCGGCTATCAGCTCGTGGACGACCCGCAGGAGTGGTTCGGGCAGATCCGCGAGCTCGCCGCCAAACACGGGTTTGCCAAGAATCCCAAGGAATACAAGAAGAATCCGGACGCGTATCCCGGCTCGATTCGGGAGGCGGCGCAGGTCTTCCGGGTCGCGATCACCGGCTCCACGCGCAGTCCCGATTTGCACGCGGTCGCGAGCGCGCTCGGGACACCGGAGGTGCTGCGCCGCGTCGGCTCGCTGCGGTGACTCGCCGGCGAGTGCCGCCATTCGCGCGGCACTCGCCGAATGACGCCATTTCCGCGGCGGCCAACGGCGAGCGACGCCAATTACGCGGCACTCGCCGAACGACGCCAAAACCGCGGCAGCCAGCGAGCGACGCCATTCAGGCGGCACTCGCCGAACGACGCCAATTACGCAGCAGTCAGCGGCGAGCGACGCCAATTACGCGGCACTTGGCGAGTGTCGCCAATTCTGCGGCGGTCAGCGATTGCCACCAATTACACGACACTCGCCGAACGACGCCAAAACCGCGGCAGCCAGCGAGCGACGCCATTCAGGCGGCACTCGCCGAACGACGCCATTTCCGCGCCAGCAATCGCCGAACGACGCCAATTACACGACACTCGCCGAACGACGCCAAATCTGCGGCGGCCAGCGAATGACGCAATTTGCGCGGTGCTCGGCGAATGACGTCGATAAGGCGTCAGTGGACGAAGCGGACGATCTCGGCGCGGGACCGTACGGCCGCGTGGCCGGACATCGCGCGAGTGGCGCGACGCGACGCTACAGTAAATGACGAATGACACTCACCGCTCGCGAGATTCGGACGACCGGAACTTGCGTTTCGGTCACCAGCATGAGCCGGACATTGTGACCGGTTCGTTATGGCTACCAGCCATTTCCTTGACCAGAGACACTATGCTCGTGCCGCAATGTATGTTTTCGGCGCCGTCCGGTTGGGCCGAGTGGTGTAGGCGTCGTGCATCCGAGGAGAGTGCGGCATGGCTGCGTCGGCCCTTGAGGACGTACGGATAGCGCTGCTGGGTCCGGTGACCGTCAGCCTCGACGGCTCCGTCGTACAGCTGCCGGGCGGCCGCGCGCGCAGCCTGCTGGCGGCGCTCGCGCTGTCAGCCGGCACGATGATCTCGCTGGACGACATCGTCGGCGTGCTGTGGGACCGCGAGCCGCCGGCGCAGGCGGTGGCCAGCGTCTACAGCCTCGCCTCGCGGCTGCGGTCGCAACTCGGCGGCCATTTTCTCACCAGAGCGGCCGGCGGCTATCGGCTCAACATCGCGCGTGAGTCGGTCGACCTGTTCCGGTTTCGCGAGCTGGTGTCGCAGTCCAGGACGCCCGGTGGCGACGAGCTCGCGCTGCTCCGCGAGGCCGAGGCGCTGTGGCGCGGAACGCCGTTGGCGGGCGTACGGTCGCGGCATCTGCAGCTGTACGAGGTGCCGCGGATCCAGGAGGAGCGGCTGGCCGTCACCGAGCGACGGCTGGAGCTGCAGATCGCCGCCGGCGACTATGCCGAGACGATCGGCGAGCTGCGCGAGCTGACGGCGATGCATCCGCAGCGCGAGCGGCTCTGGGCCGCGCTGGTGCACGCGCTGCACCTGGCCGGGCGGCAGGACGACGCGTACGCAGCGTACGACGTGATCCGCACACGGCTGCGCGACAACCTCGGCGCCGATCCCGGTGCCGGCCTCGCGGCCGAGCTGCAGTGCCTGTTGGCGGTCGGCGGCGAGACCGTCGAGCCAGCGCCGGCAGACGTGCCGCAGCCGCACCAGCTGCCACCGGTGTCCGGCGGCTTCGTCGGCCGCACCGGCCACCTGGCGATGCTCGACCAGGTGCTCACCGAGCAGCGGTTCCGGGTCGTGGTGGTCGACGGCGCCGGCGGTGTCGGCAAGACCACGCTGGCCACCCACTGGGCTCACCAGGTCGCCGACCGGTTTCCGGACGGCCAGCTCTATCTCAACCTGCGCGGCTTCGGCGGCACCGCGCCGCTGCCGACCGAGAGCGCGCTGGAGCTGCTGCTCAACTCGGTCGGTACGCTGCAGGGCCGCGGTCCCGGCATGCTGCCGGCCGACGTGGAGGCACGCTCGGCGCTGTTCCGCACGCGTACGGCCGGACGGCGGATGCTGGTCATCCTGGACAACGCCGCCGACACCGAGCAGGTGCTGCCGCTGCTGCCAGCGGCCGACTGCCTGACCGTGGTGACCAGCCGCAACCAGCTGCGCGGCCTGGTCGTGCGCGGCCGCGCCGCCAGAGTGAGCGTACGGCCGTTCTCGCCGGACGAGTCGAGCCAGCTGCTCGCCGACGTGATCGGCCGTCAACGTACGGTCGCCGAGCCGGACGCCGCGACCGCGCTGGCCGACCTGTGTGGGCACCTGCCACTGGCGCTGTCGATCTTCGCCGAGCGGGCCGCGCGCTTCCCGGCCGCCTCGCTGGCGGCGCTGCTGGACGAGCTGCGCGGACCAGGCGACCGGCTGGACGCCTTCGACGCCGGCGGCGGTGACGACACCAGCCTGCGCACGCTCCTGTCCTGGTCGTACGAGCAGCTGCACGAGCCGGTCGCGCGTACGTTCCGGCTGCTCGGCCGCTATCCCGGCGACAGCGTCAGCATCGCCGCGGCGGCCGCGGTCACCGGACAGTCGATCGCCGTGACGCGCGACCAGCTCGATCAGCTGACCGCGGTCAACCTGCTCGAACAGACCAGCCTGGACCGCTATGAGCTGCACGACCTGCTCAAGTCGTACGCGGCCGGCCGCAACCGAGCCGAAGACGACGCCGCCGCGGCCGACCGCCGGCTGCTCGACTGGCTGTTGCACACCTTCGCCGGGGCCGATCGGTTCATCTCGCCTGGCCGCGCCACCGAGCCGCTCGGCACGCCGGCCGACGGCGTCACGCCGCTCACCTTCACCGGCCTGGCCGCCGCGTTGCGGTGGTGCGAGACCGAATACCGTACGCTCCGGCAGTCGGTGGCATGGGCCGCCGAGCACGGTTTTCCGGAGCATTGCTGCAGAATCGCCTGGCTGCTGGAGCCGTTCGCGTTCCGCGGCAAGCACTGGCAGGATTTCTTCGCCATTCACCACACCGCGTTGGACGTGGCCGGCCGCAACTGCGATCTCCGCGCGCACCTGCTCAACGGCCTGGCCAACGCGGAGGACGAAACCGGCGAATATCACCTCGCCAAACGGCATTTCCACGAGGCCATCCGGATCTTCCGCGACGCCGGAAATCCGGTCGGCGAGAGCAAAGCGCTGTCCAACCTGGCATTGTGCGAGCTCAACCTGCGCGAATACCAGCTGGCACGGGACTATGCCGTACGCTCGCTGGACATCTGCGGCAAGCTCGGCAACGTGTCGCTGTCGGCGACGCGGCTGGACACATTGGCCGAGGTCGACTTCGCCTCCGGCAACATCTCCGCGGCGATCGCCAACTGGCGGCGCGCGTTGGAGATCAACCGCCGGCTGCCGGGACACGAGAACGTGCAGGCGATCAACCTGCACAACCTCGGCAAGGCCTACGCGAGCATCGGCCGCCACGACCGCGCGGTGCGCTGCCTGCGCCTGGCGATCGAGCTGTTCCGGCTGACCGCCGACCAGCGCGCCGAGGCGTTGGCGCGGCTGCAGCTCGGCGAAAGCCTACTCGAGTGCGGCCAGTGGACCGCCGCGCAGGCCGAGTGGCGCCGCGCCACCGAAGCCGTCGCCGACCTGGACGACCCGAAACTCGTGGAGGCGCAGGCCAGGCTCGCCGAGGCGGTCGCCGCCGTGCATGCCTAGTGTCCCGAGACCACGAGCGCGTGCAAGCCGGCACGGATCCGGCGTACGGACATCTTTTCGGCCGTACGCAGGTAATCGACGACGTCCGCACGCACGGCCGTGACCACGACGTACGCGCGATAGCCGGCGTCGGTCTCGCTGTCGACGGCGCGGATGCGGCGGCCGAGCTCGGCGATCCAGAACTGGCTCGCCGGGTTGGCGTAGTACGCGTCCGGCCGGCGGTGCTCGATCGCGCGGATCAGCGCTCGGTTGCCGAGGACGAAGTCGATCAGCGTGTCCAGAAACGCGTGCACACGCTCGTCCGCCGAGCCGCCAGGACCGAGCGGCGGCTCACCGGTGCGTACGCGCTCCTGCACCGCCGCGACCTGTCGCGCCAGCACTGCTTCGATCACACCTTCCAGGCTGCCGTAATGCCGCAGGACGGTCGCCTTGCCGACGCCAGCGGCCTCGGCGATGCGCGCCAGCGTCACGTGGCCGAGGTCGTCGCGCGCGAACAACGCCGTGGCGGCGTCCAAGACCGCGCTGCGGTTGCGTACGACGTCGGCGCGCTCGGCCATCCAGCCCTCCTTGCCAAAACGGTCCAGCGGACCATATCGTCTCGGAGGCAAAAATGGAACCACGGACCGTTTTGGAGTGTGACAGTGCTGGAAGAACTGCGCGGCAGTCCGGTCGTGCCGTACGCGGAAGGCAGACCGGCGGCACGCGTCGTGATGGTGACCGGCCGGCGCAGCGGACAACCGCGGCCGTTCGGCGTCAACGTGACCACCGTCGACGGCCGCCACTATGCCTGCTCGGCGACGCGTGAGCGGGCGTGGGTCCGCAATCTGCTCGCGGCCGGCCGCTGCCGGATCGAACGCGACGGCGCGGACGGCAGCGACACCGAGCGCGTACCGGTGCTGGTCGACGGACCGGAGGCCGCCAGAGTCCTGTCGATCTATCTGCCGCAGGCCGGTTTTCGCGATCCCGTGCTGCCGTACGACCTGGACGCGCCGGTCGAGGAGATCAGCCGCCACCTCGACCACACGGCGGTCATCCGCTTCGATCCGGTTTAGACCGCGCCGGTGCGGGTAATATCCCGTGAGCCTTCTCGCGGGGATTCGCGCCGGACGCAGGAGTGAATGGTCACGTGGTCGTGCAACACCTGCTCAGCGGTCGCTATCGGTTGGACGAGCGCGTCGCCGGCGGCGGGATGGGCGAGGTGTGGCGCGCCGTCGACGAGGTGCTGGACCGGCCGGTCGCGGTGAAGCTGCTGCAGGCGGCGCGGCTGGCCGACGGCGACTTCCGCGAGCGCTTCCGGCGCGAGGCCAGGGCTGCCGCCTCGATCAACCATCCCGGCGTGGTCAGGGTCCACGACTACGGCGAGGATCCCGATCCGTATCTGGTCATGGAGTACGTCGAAGGCCGCAGCCTGGCCGCGGAGTTGCGCGCCAACGGTCCGCTCGACGCCGACCGTACGCTGCGGATCATCGAGCAGACGGCCGCCGCGCTGCAGGCAGCGCACGACCAAGGTGTCGTACATCGGGACGTAAAACCGGCAAACCTCATCATCGGCCCCGAGGACACGGTGAAGATCGCCGACTTCGGCATCGCGAAGGTCGCCGAGGCCGCGCCAATCACCAATGCCGGCCAGCTGACCGGCACGGCGCACTACCTGAGCCCGGAGCAGGCACGCGGCGACGACGTGACGCCCTCCGCCGATCTCTACGCGCTCGGCGCGGTCGCGTACGCATGCCTGACCGGGCGGCCACCGTTTGCCGACGGCAACGAGCTGAGCATCGCCATCGCGCATCTGCAGGAAGCCCCGCCGCCGCTGCCGGAGACGGTCCCCGCCGCGCTCCGCGACCTGGTGTTGTCGCTGCTGAGCAAGGAGGCGCACCAGCGGCCGCCGTCAGCGGCGGCCGTCGCGCACGCCGCCGCGGCGATCCACCAAGCCGAGGTGACCGCGACGCTCGACGCGATTCCGGTCTCGCCGCCGATCAACCTGGCACCGACCGCGCCGCAGCCACGACCCCGGCACCGCCGGACGCGCGGCGTACTCGTCGCCGTCGCTCTCGCCGCCTGCGTGGCGTTGGCGGTCACCGCCGCGTTGCTGAGCTGGTCAGGACTCGGCCGTACGTCGGTGCCGTCGATGACCGGCGCGCCGCTGGCGACCGCGCGTCAGGCGGCCGCGGCGGCGGACCTGCGCGTCGCCGTACGCGAGGCCGACGTGCCGGGCGTGGCCGCCGGCATGGTCGCGGCGCAGGACGTGGCGGCCGGCGTCTCGGTCGCGGTGAACAGCACCGTGCACCTCACGGTCGCGACCGGTCACGTACGACTCGACAGCGGCAGCGTCGTCGGCCAGTCGTACGACCGCGCACTCACCGTCCTTCGTACGCTCAAGCTGCGGGTTGGCAAGGCCTTGAAGGCGACCGACACGGCGCCTGCCGGCACGGTCGTCGCGGTGAGCGCCAGCGGCGAGGTGCCGGTCGACGCGACCGTGGTCGTCACGGTCGCCGTCGCACCTGGCACGTCGCTGACCGGATCGACCCCGCGCACGACCACTGAGCAGCCACAACACCAGCCTGATCCGACGCGGCCGACGGCTCCCGCCGGCGGAACCGGAGGAGGCCGGACCACCGGTCCCATCACGCCGACGCCGAGCAGCGCCCCCACCTCCGAGCCGACCGGCCAACCGAGCCCGTCCCCCAGCGGCAACTAGGGCCTGTCTCCAGGCACATCTCGTCGACTGCGGGCGAGGCTCATCGCTGGTCGCTCCACGAGCCGAGCAGCCGCAGGTTGGTCTCGTCGGTGCTGCCGGGGTCGGCGTGCAGCGTCAGGAGCTGCTGGTCGGCATCCCCCGGCACGGCGAAGTTCTCGTAGTTGAGCGTGAGCTGGCCGACCAGCGGATGAAACAGCCGCTTGCGGCCATGCGTGCGTACTGTCACATGCCGTACGGCCCACAGCTCGCGAAACGGCTGGCTTTTCACCGACAGCTCGCCGACCAGCGCGGCCAGCAGCTCGTCGTCGGGATGGCGCGCCGCGGTGAAACGCAACGCGCCGACGGTCGACGCCGCGACCTCGTCCCAGTCGACGTATCGCTCGCGGGCGACCGGATGCAGGAACAGCAGCCGCGCCAGGTTGCGGTCTTTTGGCGGCATGTCGTGGAAATCCAGGATCGCCTGGGTGGCGAGATGGTTCCAGGCGAGTACGTCGAAACGGTGCGTCAGGACCAGAGCGACGACGTCGGTCATCGCGGACACCAGCTGGCCGAGCTGCGGCCGCACCGACCGCGGCACGCGCGGCTGCCGGCGGCGCAGCGGCGCGGCCAGGTCGTGCAGATGCGCGCGCTCGATGTCGTCGAGCTCCAACGCCCCCGCCAGCGCGTCGAGGACCTGGTCGGACGGCTTGGTCGCGCGCCCCTGCTCCAGCCGTACGTAGTATTCGACGCTGATCCCGGCCAGCCGCGCCACCTCCTCGCGCCGCAACCCGCGAACGCGCCGCCGCGAGCCACCGGGGCTGCCGACCCGCGCCGGATCGGCGAGCGCGCGCCGCGACTGCAGGAAACCACTCAGATCCGGTGTGTCCACGCCGCTGATCCTCCCCGATCGGGGCGGCGACATCGTGGCTCTGCCAGGACCAGTAACAGCGGTGGTCTGGGTCGTACGGTGCACCGCCGGCAGGCTCGAAGCGTCTGACGAAAGGTGACATTCATGTGCCACAGCAATGACAGCCGGCCGCCGGCCGCACCGACCGGTGGCGCGGTCGCCAGCCACGGACCGATCCGGCTGAGCACCGCCGACGGCTTCGACTTTCCCGCGTACGAAGCGATCCCGGCCACTGCGAACGGACGCGGCGTGGTGTTGCTGCCCGACATCCGCGGCGTCGCGCCGTTCTATCGGGAGCTGGCGCAACGGTTCGCCGAGGCCGGCTTCCACACCGTCGCGTACGACTATTTCTTCCGTACGGCCGGATCCGACGCGCGCGGTGACGACTTCGACTTCCGTCCGCACATCGCGCGACTGCGGCGCGAGGAGGTCGTGGCGCAGACCGCCGCGGCGGCGGCTCGTATCGATGGCCGGGTCTTCAGCGTCGGATTTTGCCTCGGTGGCGGCCTTTCCTGGCAGCTGGCCGCCAGCGGCATCGGCCTCGCCGGCACGATCGGCTTCTACGGCCTGCCGCATTTCGTCGACGAGGTGCTGGAGGACGTGGCGGTGCCGCAGCTCTATCTGCTCGCCGGCGCCGATGTCGCCACTCCACCGGAGGCCTTCCAGGCGCTGCGCGAGCGGTTGGACAGGGCCGGCAAGACGTACGAGATGCACACGTACGACGGTGCGCCACACTCGTTCTTCGATCGCGCTCAGGGCGAGTGGTCGCAGGCCTGCGACGACGCGTGGCGGCGGATCCTGCGCTTCACCGCCGCCTGATCTTGAGCTCCCGCGTACGACGCTTCTGAAGGAAATCCAGCGCGGCCGTGCGAAACTCGTCGCTGGCCAGCGCTCCGGCGTGGTCGCCCGGCACGCGTACCAGCCGCGCGCCAGGCACACGCGCGACCACGTCCTCGATGCCGTACGCCATCGGATCGTCCTGGCCTGCCACGAAAAGCGTCGGCACGCCAGGCGCCCGTGCGGACGGATCAAACGGCTCACGCGCCAAGCCTTCGACGACATGCAACAGCGACTCGGCATCCTGACCGGCGATCATCGCCGCCACGACCGCGCTCATCGGATCGGCCGGCGGCGGACCGCCGCGGATCGCCGACCGTACGGCGTCGAGGTCGACACCGCCAAACGGCTCCGTCGCGCTGAGGCCACCGAGGACCAGCCGGCGTACCGGCGCGACGGCGGCGAGGTCCCAGGCCAGCCGCGCACCGAGCGAGTATCCGATGACGTCGAAAGGCCCCGAGCCGATCGACGCGGCCAGCCACGCGACCAGACGGCTCGTCGTCATGGTGTCGGTGACCGGCGGACCTCCTCGATGTCCCGGCAGGCTTACGGCGACGGCCTCCCGGCCCCACCGCGACGCCGGCCAGTCGGTGGCCACGTCGCTGGCGAAGCCGTGGATGAGGACCAGCGGCGGCACTACGCGATCCGCCGCATCAGGCTGTCGACGTACGCGGTGTAGCGGCCGACCAGCTCGCCGACCGGATGCATCAGGCTGGCCACGTTCGCGCCGATCGTGACCGAGATGATCTCGTCGGCCAGCACACCGACAGCGCGCGCGTTGGAGCGCTCACCACGGCCGCGCGCGGCCGCGATCCGCCTGGTCAGCTCGCCGCGCCAGCTGGTCAGCAGGTCGCGATACCGGCGCGCCAGCTCCGGGTTGGCGACCGAGTGTTCCCACAGGACCAGCAGCACACGCGCGGAGGTGATCCGGTCGTGGTCCAGCGGCATCGCGGCCTCGACGAACCCGCGCAGCGCGTCCATCGGACTCAGCTCCGGATCCAGCTCGGCCATCCGTTGCGCGGTCTCCCGCAGCACGCTCTCGAACGTCGCCGCGATGATGCTGTCCTTGTTGTCGAAGTAGTGCTTCAGCGCGCCGTTCGCGTAGCCAGCCGCGGTGACGATGCTGCGCATGGTGGCCGCCTCGAAGCCGCCTTCGATGATCAGCTTCTTGGCGACCTCGACGATCTCGCGGCGCCGCTGATCGTGATCGATGACCTTCGGCATGGTTGCGACCCTAAACGGTCTCGCGGCGGCGCAGCTCAAGCCACGCGGCGCGACGTTCGGCCTGGCGCACCGGGTCGCCGACCGGCGCGGCGAGCAGCAGCCTCTGGGTGTACGTGTGCGCCGGTCGCGCGGTGACCTCGCTGGTCGGTCCGGATTCCACGATCTCCCCCTGATACATCACCGACACGCGGTGGCAGACCCGGCGTACGACGCCGAGGTCGTGCGAGACGAACAGATAGGCCACGCCGGTCTGCGCCTGCAACTCGGCGAACAGCTCCAGGATCGCCGCCTGCGTGGCGAGGTCGAGCGCGCTCACCGGCTCGTCGCAGACGACCAGCCGCGGCTTGCGCACCAGCGCACGCGCGATCGCGATCCGCTGGCGCTGGCCACCGGAAAACTCGCTGGGATAGCGGTGCACGGAGTCGGCCGGCAGCCGTACGCGGTCAAGCATCTCCGCGACCACCGCGCGCGGTCTTGCCCTGCCGGCGACCACCAGCGGCTCGGCGAGAATGTCGCCGATGCTCATGGTCGGATCCAGCGAACCGTACGGATCCTGGAAAACGACCTGGATGTCACTGGCCAGCCGGCGGCGCGCGGCGCCACGTGCGTGCGTGATGTCGGCGCCGTCGAAGGTGATCCGGCCGGCGGTCACCGCGGCCAGACCGAGCACCGCCTTGCCGAGCGTCGACTTGCCAGAGCCGCTCTCCCCCACCAGGCCGACGCATTCTCCCGGCGCGATGGAGATCGACACGCCTTTGAGCGCGCGGAAACGGCGATAGTCGACCACCACCTCGCGTACGTCCAGCAGCGGTTTCACGTCGTCTCCAGCGGCACGTCGTCGAGCGAGGCCTTGATCAGCTCGGCCGTGTACGGGTCGGCCGGCTCGCGGAAAACCCGTTCCACCGGACCGATTTCCACGATCCGGCCGGCCTTCATCACCGCCACCCGGTCACAGATGTCCGCCACGACACCGAAGTTGTGCGTGACGATCACCAGCGCCATGCCGTATTCCTCGCGCAGCTCGCGAAGCAGCTCCAGCACCTCCGCCTGCACGGTCACGTCCAACGCGGTCGTCGGCTCGTCGGCGACCAGCAGCGACGGGCGGCCGGCCACCGCGCCGGCGATCAGCACGCGCTGCGCCATGCCGCCGGAGATCTGGTGCGGATACGAGGAAAGCACGCGATCCGGATCGGAAATGCCGACGCGGTCGAGCATTTGCCGCGCGCGCTCGCGCGCTTTGGCCCTGGACATGCCATGCACGTGCCACAGCGGCTCGACCAGCTGGTGTCCGACCGGATAACACGGGTCGAGGTTGGTCATCGGCTCCTGCGGCACGTAGCCGATCGACCGGCCGAGCAGCGCCGACCGCTCACGCCGTGGCAGGCCGCTGACCTCGCGACCACCGATCCATATGCCGTCCGCGACCGCGATTCCGCCGGCCGGCAACAGATCCAGCGCCGCGAACATCGTTTGCGTCTTGCCGGACCCGGAGTCCCCCACGATGCCGAGCACCTCGCCTGGCGCCGCGTGAAGGGAAACTCCGCTGACGACCTCCTTCTCGCCATAGCCGACACGCAGGTTCTCGATCCGCAGCGCGCTGTCGTCCGCGTGCGTACGACCGACGACGTTGTGTCTGATCGCCGACCGTTTCGGTTGTTCGACACGGATGCTGACCAGGTCGGCCAGCGTCGAGCCGATGAACGCCAGCGCGGCGATCGTCACGCCGAGCGCGATCGACGGCCAGAGCAGGATCAGCGGATAGGTCAGCATGTTCTGGAAGCCGTCGTTCATCATCTGGCCCCAGCTCGGCGTCGAGGCCGAGCCGATGCCGAGAAACTGCAGGCCGGCCTGCATGCCGATGGCGATGCCGGCGGTCAGCGCGGTCTGCACGATCACCGGCGGACCGACCGCACGCAACAGGTGCGTACGCAGAATCCGTACGCTGGTCACGCCGGACACTCGTGCCGCATCGATGTAGGGCTCCCTGGCGACGGCCAGCGCGCGCGTACGCGTGATCCGGAAATAGCCCGGCGTGAGGAAAACGCCGAGCGCGATCATCAGCACGGTGAAATCCTGGCCGGTGCCGGCGGCGACCACCAGCAGCACGACCATGCCCGGGACCGACTGCAGCGCGTCGCTGATCCACGAGCACACTTTGTCGTTGGTGCCGCCGAAAAATCCGGCGGCCATGCCGGCCGGCACCCCGAGCAGCAACCCGGTGGCGCACGTGACGACCGCGCCGTACAAGGTGGTGCTCGCGCCGAAAAGCAACCTGCTGAACAGGTCGCGGCCGGCCGAGTCGCCGCCGAGCAGGTGGCCGTTGCCAGGAATCGCGTGCGTCAGCAGGAAATCCACGCGGTTGGGGTCGTATGGCGCCAGCCACGGCGCCAGGATCGCGGCCAACACGACCACGAGCAGCACCGCGAGCGCGATGACGCCGAGCGGCCGGCGCAGGAACCTGCGCCACAGCGCGGTCATCGTTGGCGCACCTTCGGATTGATCCAGCCGAGCAGGAGATCGAGCAGGAAGTTGACGATGACGACGAAAACCACCGTGACCGCGGTCAGGCCGAGCAGCACCGGAATGTCGCCAGCCTGCGAGGCCGACTGGGTGAGGCTGCCGATTCCCGGCAGGTTGAACACGATCTCGACGACGATGGCTCCGCCCAGCAGCCCGACGAACATCAGCGCCAGCACGGTCAGCGCGGACGGCGACGCATTGCGCAGAATGTGCGCGGTCACGCGCCGGCCGGACAGCCCGCGCGCTCGCAGCGTACGCACGAAATCCTGGTTGCCGACCTGGAGAAAGCCGTTGCGCAGCTGCTCAGCGACCATCACGATCGCGCCGAGCGCCAGTGAGACCGACGGCAGGGTGATCGAGCGCAACCAGCCGCCGACGGACTGGTCCGGCGAGACGTAACCGATGGTCGGAAACCATTTCAGCTGGATGCCGAACCAGGTGACCAACACCAGGCTGACCCAGAATCCCGGCAGTGCGAACAAAACCACCGAGGCGAGCTTCAGGCCGCGATCCAGCAGTCCGCCGGGACGAAGGCCGCAGGCGACGCCGACGGCCAGGCCCAGGACGGCGGCGAGCGCGGTCGCGACGACCACGACCGACAGAGTCACCGGAAACCGCAGCGCGATCTGGTCATTCACCGGCTGGAAGTTTCGCCACGACACACCGAAATCTCCGGTGATCGCGTGCGAAACCCAGTCCCAGAACTGCACCAGCAGCGGACGGTCGATGCCGATCCGACCGCGCAGCGCGGCCTGCTGCGCCGGCGTGGCGCTGTTGCCGAGCAGCCCGGCTGTCGGATCGCCGACGGCCAGGTGCGCGAGGAAAAACATACCGCTGGTGACGACCACCAGCAACAGAATGCCGGACAGCAGCCGCCTGGCGACGAACCTCAGCATGTCAGCCGCGCTGGATGAAACGCAGGGTCGGAAACATCATGCCGGTGATCGGCGTGACCTTGATGCCTTTCACGCTGAAATACGTGTTGTTGGCCTGATACCACACGTCCCACCAGGCGAGGTCGACCAGCTTGGCGTTGAGCTGCCGGAGAAGTTGCGTCTGCGTGGCTCCTGGCGCCGCCTTCTCCACCTGGTCGACCAACGCTTTCACGTCCGGAAATGCCTCGACCGACGGACGCGGGTTGTACCACTGTTTCGAGGTGACCTGGTCGGTCAGCGTGGCCATGTCGTTCGCGTCCATCGCGATGACGGCCAGAAACATCGGAAAGGTCGGCGCGTTCTTCTGGTAGTCGGCCATCGACATGTTCTGCCAACTCACCTTGATGCCGAGCTGACCGAAGGTCTGGTTGGCGGCCGGTTGCCAGGCCTGGAAGATCGGCGACATCGGCATCTTCACCGCGAATCCCCGCGGATATCCGGCGGCGGCGAGCAGATGTTTCGCCTTTGCCAGGTCCGTACGGTATTTTCCGTTGACCGACGGGTCATAGACGGTGCTGTCGACCGGCCACAACTGGTCGGTGACCGTGCCGGCGCCGTTGCCGACCGCCGTGAGAATGCCGGCCGCGTCGTACGCGTAGCTGATCGCCTGGCGCACCCGCTGGTCGCCAAGTGCCTTGACCTGGCTGCCGGTCCGGTCGGCGAACTGCACACCGACCCACGACGCGGCTTTCTGCGCGATGTTCCAGCCGTTTTGTTGCGCCTTCGCGATGTTCGCCGCGTTCGCGAACTGCACGTTGAGCTGTCCGGACAGCATCGCGTTGAAGCTGGCCGTCTGGTCGGTGATCGGAAACAGCCGTACGGTCGCGAACGGATAGGTCGCGGTGTCCCAGTGTTTTGGTTTCTTGGTGAAAACGTACTGTGACTGCGGTGTCGACCCGCTCCGGTCGTATGTGTAGGGACCCGATCCGACCGGCGCTTTGTCGAGCGTGCCGGCGCGGATCGCCGCCGGCGATGCCATCCAACTGCGGCCAAGACCCATGAAATACAGCAGCGAGTCGTCTCTCTTGGACAGGTGGATCTCCACCGCGTCGAGGCCCTTGGCTTCGACGCCGGACACGTTGAGATAGGCCTGGCCAGACCGGACGCCGGCCTTCAGGTGTCGCAGGTTGGTCACCGCGGCGGCAGCGTCGAATTTCTGGCCGTCGTCGAAGGTGACGTCGTTGCGCAGCTGCATGGTGAGAGTGAGCCGGTCTGCCGACCAGCGCCACGAGGTCGCGAGCGCCGGCACCGGACTCGCGGTTTTGTCCAGCGCCACCAACGGATCGTAGACGGCGGACAGGTAGGGTCCGTCGAAGCCGATGTCCGCGCTGGCCGGGTCCCACGACGTCATGTCCAGGAAAACGCCGGCCTTGAGCTCGGCGGTGTCCGTGCTGGCGCCGCTCGGACCGGTGCATCCGGTGAGCGCGACGGCGGCCGCCACGACCAGCGCCGCCAACCGTGTCCTGCGCTGCTTCCTCGGCATGGAGTCCTTCTCTCGGAGGAATGCGGGATAGTCTACGACTGTCGGCAAAAAAATCAACGGTGTCAGACGGCTTCGGCCACCAGGACGCGAGGACTGCCCGGCAGCTCCAGCACGGTTTGCGCGCGCCAGCCGGCTTTGTCGAGCCACGCGCGTACGTCCGCCTCCGGATAGACGACCGTGCCGTCGATAACGAAATACTCGCCGGCGTGCAGTGCGTCGATCCGGCGCTGGCATTGGTTGTCGTCCAGGAAAAAGTCCAGCAACAGCAGGGTCGCGCCGGTCTGCGCGGCCGCGCGGGCATTGGCCAGGATCGCCTGGTTTTGTTCGGCACTGAACCGATGAATCACGTGGTTGACCATCACGATGTCGTGGTCACCACCCGGCGCGGCGGTCGGCGTGTCCGCCGGCTCGACCTTCGCACGGTCGGCAAATCCGGCGGCGGCGAGCGCGTCGACAATGCCTTTCGTCGCCGTCGACGCGAAGACGAACCGTACGGAAAGGTGCGGATTGCCGCGCATGGCTCCGATGGCGAAGGCCGGCGAGAGCCCACCGAGGTCGAGCATGGACCGGAAGGGCGTGAAATCGAAGCTGTCGGCCAACATCGCGGCGTGCACCGCGCTGTAACGCATCACGCCGGCCATGAACGTGCTCCAACCTGCGTCGTCCAACCGCAGCTCACCCGGCTTTGCCGCGTCCACCGCGCCGTCGAACTGCAGCCACTGCCAATAGCTGATCTCGTTGAGAAATCTCAGGAACGGCGCCAAATCGGTGCCGCCATCGCCACCAAGATACGCGGCGGCATCCGGACTCAAGGCATATCGGCCGTCTCGCCGCTCGAGCAGTCCATGCGCGTTCATCGCGTCCGCGAGAATGCGCACGGTCCGGTCACTCACACCCGTCGCCGTGGCCAGCTCGGCCACCGTACGCGGACCGCCGGCCAACGCTTGGAACAAGCCGATCCGCGAGGCGGCGAACAGCTGCTTGGCGGCCATGTAACCAATGGCGATGTCGACGATCCGGCCTGGCGTGGTTGCTGTCATCGCGACTCCTCGTCCGACCGTGAGACCATTAGTCTACGCACGTCGACTAAAAATGCCAGCCGTTTCACCAACTTCCGTCGGCGGCGACCTCGCGGTCCAGCCACAGAGCATCGGTCAGCTCGCGCAGCGTATCCGCGCCGACACGATCGACCAGCTCGATCGCCGCGAGATCGTCCTCCAGCTGCGCAAGGCTCGACACACCGACCAGCACGTTGGCCGTCGCCGGATTGGTCAGGCAGAAGGCAATGCCGAGCTGTGCGGCGGACACACCGAGATCGCCGGCAATGTGGGCCACCTGCGGCCAGGCATCGATGATGCGACCACGGATGCCACCGACGTCGGCACCGATTTTCCGGCCTGGCCGCAGGTTTCCGGCCAGCAGGCCACCTTCCAGTACGTCGGAGGCCTGCAGCGCCAGCTCGCCGGACGCGAACAGCGGGGCGTAGCACTCACCTTCGGCCACCGACCGCCGCACCAGACCGTATTTCAGCTGAGCAAACGACGGAGGCGGCAGGCCGTGCCGCCGCGCGATGTCGATCGCCGCTCGTACGTCGCCAATCCGCCAGTTGTTGACACCCCAGCTGGCAAACCTGCCGGCCTCGACCTGCTCGGCCACGTCCACCACGACACGCTCCACCTCCAGCGCGCCGGCATAGTCGCCAACCACGACCATGTCCGCGCGTTCCACACCTACGCGCTCCAGAGATGTCGTCATTTGCCGGTCGAAACCGGTGCGAGGATAGTCCCAGAGCCAGAGTTTGCCGCAATAAAGCCAATCTTCGCGGGTGAGACCGGCGGCGCGTACGGCTTGACCGAAAATCAGGTCGGTGCGCGAGCCTTCCGCGTGTGGACCCATGTCGTAATGCGCCACGTCGAAGAACGCACAGCCGAGCTCGGCCGCTCGCGCGATCACCGCGACGACCTCGTCGAATTCCATCCGGTCCCAGGTGTGCCACGATCCGAGCGCCAGGACCGGCACGTCACCACGCATGCTTCCTCCTTTACCGTAACGGATTTATTGTCTACGAGTGATGACTATAAACCTGGGAGGAGCCGCGATGAGCGTCGTCCGTACGGTCCTGGTCACCGGAGGTGCCGGCGGCATCGGCCGCGCGATCGCCGCCGCCTTCCGCGATCTCGGCGACGACGTGGTGGTCGCCGACCTCCGCGACGCCGACGTGGCGGCGACCTCGCTCGGCATCCGTGGGGTCGCCATCGACATCACCGACGAGGATTCGATCGCCGCGGCCCTTGAGCGGATCGGTCCAGTCGACGTGCTGGTCAACAATGCCGGCCTGCTGACCGTCCATGGCCGGCTGATGGAGCTGCCCGGCGCGGACATGCTGCGGATCCTGCGTACGAACGCGCACGGCACTTTCCTGATGACGCAACAGGTTGCGCGGCAGCTGGTGTCGCGCGGCAGGGGTGGCGCCGTGGTCAACCTGTCGTCGATCGGCGCGCGCCAGCCGACTCCTGGCATGGGTGGCTACGAATGCAGCAAGGCCGCTGTCGACGCGTTGACGCGCTGGTCGGCGATCGAGCTGGCCGAGCATGGCATCCGTGTCAACGCGGTAGCTCCCGGTCCGGTGCTCACGCCGATGCTCGCCGCCGGACTGCCGGCCGGCTCGCCGGCACGCCAGGCCTGGCTGGACCGGATTCCGTTGCGGGAGCTGGCAACCGTCGAGGCCGTGGCCGCGGCGGTGGTGTTCCTGGCCAGCGACGTCGCGGCGCACATCACTGGCGTGAGCCTGCCGGTCGATGGCGGCCAGCTGCTCACCTGAGCCGCTCGTAGACGATTTTTCCACCGAGCACAGTAAGATCGATCTCCACCTCAGGCAGCTCCGCCGCGGTCAGCGCCAACGGATCGGCGCTCAGCACGCACAGGTCGGCGGCCATTCCGGCGGCCAACGTGCCCTTCCAGCTGTCCGCGCCGTCCTGGCGTGCCGGATTCACCGTATAACAACGAAGAAGGCACTCGACACGCGCGCGCACGTCCGCGGCCGCTCCGAGCCATTCGTCAGCCGCCGCGATCTCGCGCCGCCAGTCGGGCGCGAGCACCGGCGCGTCCGAGGTCAGGCACAGCGGAACGCCGGCCCGCAGAATGTCCTGAAACGGCCACGCGTTTTCCGCGCGACCGGCCGCCAGGACGGCCTCCACGGCCTTGGCCGTACGCACCGCGATGCCGGCCTGCACGGCCAGACCGACGCCCAGCCGCGCCATCCGTCTCAACTGCGCCGCCGTCACCAAGTCGCCGTGAATGACGTAGTGGCGAAGGTCGACGTCTCGCTCCGCCCGCGCCATTGCCACGGCGTCGAGCACGACCTCGATCGCGCGGTCGCCGGTGGCGTGTACGCCGACCTGCAGTCCGGCGCGATGCACGGCCAGGATCATGTCGGTGAGATGCCGCTCTCGCTCGGCATCGTCCTTCCCATCGACCAAAAGCTCGCCTCGGCCACCGTCGGAATAACCGTCATCGAGATATGCCGAACGCATCGGCGGAATGCCATCGGCGAAGATCTTCACACCGGTGAACGACAAATGCCGCGGATCCATCCTGTTGTCGTCTATTGTGGACAGTCCCCTTGCGAGATCGGCGTACGCACTCGGACCGTCCACCTCGCCATACAGCCACAATGCGGTTACCCGTGACCGCAACAAACCCTCGGCCGCGAGCTCACGATATTGCCGTACGACCGAGCTGCCGAAGGCTCCGGTCGACCCGCCGTCCTCCCCCGGACCCAACCCCGGCTCGGTGTAGCTGGTGATTCCCAGTCTCGCCAGGACATCTCCGGCGCGCAGGATCGCCGCTCGGCGCTCGGCGTCCGTCCGTAACGACCGCTGTAACGACCGCTGCGATCCGGCGCTGTCGCCGAGCAACGTATGCGGCCACCGCAGACCGAGCCAGGTCGCATGCAGGTGCGCGTCGTTGATCCCAGGAATCACCGCGCGTCCGTTGAGATCGACCACCGTCGTACGCGGACCGGTCAGGTCGCGTACGTGCGCATCCGTCCCCACTCGCGACACGCGGCTGTTCCGGACGGCCAGCGCGGTCGCCGGATCGCCGCCGGCCATCGTGTGGACCGGTCCGCCGCGGAGGACCAGATCTGCGAACGCTCTCGGCACGGATACTCCCGTCTCCTGCTGGACTTTTTCGTCAACACTCGTAGACTAACCTCAGTTGCCACCGGAAGGACTCAGATGCCGATCCCGACCTCCACTCGCGCGGCGGTGCTGACCGACCACGGCGAACCACTGCGGCTGACCGAGCTGCCGCTGCCGGACGACCTGACTCCCGGCGCCGCACTCGTACGCATCCGTTGTGCCACGCTTTGCGGCACCGACGTGGAAATCTGGTCAGGCCGGATGAGTTTTCCCGGAATGCTGCCGATGGTCCTCGGTCACGAGATGGTCGGCGAGGTGATCGCCACCGGTCCGGACACACGGGACGCGCTGGGTCACGACATCCCGGCTGGCGCGCGGATCGGTTGGTCGGAGTCGACCTGCGGTGAATGCCACGGTTGTGTGATCCTGCGCGAGCCGGTGGCCTGCGCGCGCCGTGGCTACGGATTTCGGCAGCGCAGCGACACTTTCCCGTACGCGACCGCCGGCCTCAGCGAATACGCGTACGTGGTGCCGCGCGCCGCGAAACTGCTGTTGCCGGACCGTGTGCCGGACACCTGGGCCGCGATGGCCGGCTGTGCCGGCAAAACCGTGCTCCGCGCCTTTGATCGCGTCGGCGGAGTCCGACCCGGCGCGACAGTCGTCGTCCAGGGTTCCGGTGCGCTCGGCCTGTTCGCGACCGCGGTCGCTCGCCTTTCCGGTGCCGGACAGGTGATCACGGTCGGCGCTCCGGCCGCGCGCCTTGCGGTGGCGACGAAATTCGGCGCGGATGCGGTGGTCGAGGTCGCCGATGGCATCGTCGAGCGAGTGCTCGACCTGACCGGCGGACGTGGCGCCGAGCTGGTGATGGACTTCGCCGGAGCACCCTCGGTCGGCCGCGAAGCGGTCGGAATGGCCACGCAACGCGGCCGGATCGTCATCGTCGGCAGCACCGCGCCGGCCGTCGCGCCGCTGCCACTTGGCGCGGTGATGGGGAAAGAGCTCACCATCGTCGGCTCGCTCAATGGCGACATCGCCGACTATCACCGCGCCATCGAGTTTTTCACCACGTTCGCCGGCCGGATGTCGTGGGACGATCTGTTCGGCACACCGGTCGGATTGTCCGCCGCGTACCAGCGGATCGAGGCGATGCACCGCCTCGAGGAGATCAAGGCCGTCATCGACCCGCGCAGCTGAAGGAGACCTGGTGGCGCACCTGCCTCGCCGTCGCGTCGGCACGTCCGAGCTCGACGTTTCGTTGCTCTCGCTGGGATCGTGGCACACGTACGACCGGATGGACTTCGCCGACGCGGTCGCCATGATCCGTGCCGCGGTGTCCGCCGGCATCAACCTCTTCGATGTCGGTGTTTACGGAATGCCTGGCGCACCACCGGTTTTCACCGATGTGTTGTGGGGTGCGATCATGCACGCGAGCGGCATTCCTCGCGATGACTACCTGGTCTCGGCGAAACTCTGGGTCGAGGGGTTCGGCGACCAGGGATTCCGGCCACAGCTGGAAAACGCTTTCCTGCGCGGCGGTTTCGACGTGGCCGACCTGGTGATCCTCGGCGACCTGAGGCGTGACGACGTGACGCTCGAGGACCTCGTCGACGACGTTTCCGGCCTCGTACGCGCCGGCCTGGTTCGCGCGTGGGGTGTCAACAACTGGTCCGCCACCAACATCCAGCGACTGCGCGACATCGCGGCCGCTCGCGGCGTCGACGGTCCACAGATCGCGCAGCTGAAATACAGCATCGGCCGGCGCAGCATCCCGGACGGCGAACCGTTTGGCCGGCTGTTCGCCGACGGATTCTCGATGCAGGCCTCCGACGTGCTCGAAGGCGGCATCCTCGCCGGACGCACCGAGCCGGCCCGGCCGATCGGCCGCGATCCTGGCGGCGTACGCGAGACAATTGTCGGAAACGCCGCGGGTGTCACCGAGGTGGCGCGAAAACTCGGTGTCAGCGCGGCCCGCCTCGCGGTGGCTTTCACGCTCACCCATCCAGCCAATGTCAGTACGCTTTTCGGCGCGACGAGATTGGCGCAGCTGCGGGACAATCTCGCGGCGGTCGATCTGGTCGAAGAGGTCGGTGCCGACCAGCTGCGCGCGCTGGTCGAGCCGTACTGTGCCGATCGCGGCATCGTCGACCCGGAGGGGCCGTGATGTCGCGGCCAGTCCCCTTCGACCCGGAGATCGAGCCGCTTCTCGCCGAGATCGTCCCGCCGGACACGCCACCATTCACACCGGACACCATTCCGGCTGTCCGCGCCGCGATGGCAGCGCGTTTTCCGCCTGCCGCACAGGCCATCGACGACGCGCCGGTGGATGTCGAGGAGCGTACGATTCCCGGTCCGGACGGCGCTCCCGACCTGGAAGTCACCATAATGTCGCCACAGGCGGCCGAAAAACCGTTGCCCGGCCTCTACAACATCCACGGCGGCGGCATGATGGTCGGCCACCGCGACATGGATGTGCCGCGGCTTCTCGGCCTTGTCCTGGAGCTCGGCGTCGTCGCCGTCAACGTCGAATACCGCCTGGCGCCGGAGCATCCGCATCCGGCGCCGGTCGAGGACTGCTATGCCGGCCTGGTGTGGACGGCGAAAACCGCCGGCGAGCTCGGCATCGATCCGGACCGGATCGTGGTGATGGGTGGCAGTGCCGGCGGCGGACTTTCGGCCGCGGTGGCGCTGATGGCGCGCGACCGCGGAGGTCCGGCGCTGGCCGGACAACTGTTGCTTTGTCCGATGATCGACGACACCAACACCAGCGTCGCGAGCCACCAGTACGCCGGCCTTGGTCCGTGGCCGCGCGAGGCAAACCTCGCCGGCTGGCGGTCGCTGCTCGGCGATGCGGTCGGCACCGACGCGGTGTCACCCTACGCCGCGCCGAGCCGCGCCTCTGATCTTTCCGGCCTGCCGCCGGCATTCATCGAGGTCGGCAGCGCCGAGCCGTTTCGCGACGAGGACACCGCGTACGCGCTGCGCATCTGGGCCACCGGCGGCCAGGCCGAGCTGCACGTGTGGAGCGGCGCCTTCCACGGATTCGACATGTACGCGCCAGAATGGCCGATCAGCCGCGCCGCGCTCGACACCCGCGACTCGTGGCTGCGCCGCATCCTCGGACTGGGAGGGAAATGACCTGTCCGCCGGTGCCATACGACCCTGAGCTCACGCCGGGCCTCGCGGCGTTCCTCGCGCTGGTGGAGAAGATTCCGTTGCGCGCCGACACCATCCTGGCCAACCGCGCACATTTCGCGACGATCATTCCGCCGCTGGACGAACAAATCCGTGGCCGTCAGGTCAGCGTTTTCGACCACACAGTCAACGCGCAGGTGGACCTGACCATCGTAGGTCCACATGAACTGAGGCCGAACGCCCCAGCGCTTTACCACATCCACGGGGGCGGGATGATCCTCGGCACGCGGTTTTTCGGCCTCGACAGGCTGATCGATGACGTGCTGCGGTTTGCCGCCGTCGGCGTATCGGTCGAATACCGGCTGGCGCCGGAAAATCCGGCTCCCGCCGCCGTCGAGGACTGCTACGCCGGCCTGCGGTGGTTGGCCGCAAACGCGGGTGAGCTCGGTGTCGACGCCAGCCGGATCGTCGTCGGTGGGTTCAGTGCCGGTGGCGGACTCGCCGCCGGAACGTCCCTGCTGGCAAGGGATCGCGGTGGACCGCCCATCGCCGGGCAGATGCTGATGTGTCCGATGCTGGACGACCGCAACGACACCGTGTCGGCGCGCCAGTACGACGGAATCGGCGCATGGGACCGCAACAACAACGAGACGGCGTGGACCGCAGTCCTCGGGGGCGCCGACCAGGCCTCGCCATATGCCGCACCTGCGCGGATGCCGGACCTGTCCGGCCTTCCGCCGGCCTACGTCGATGTCGGCGCCGCTGAGACGTTTCGCGACGAGGCGGTGGAATACGCACGGCGGATCTGGGCCGCCGGCGGCCAGGCCGAGTTGCACGTATGGGCCGGCGGTTATCATGGTTTTACCGGATTTTCACCAAACGCGGCGGTTTCCCGCGCCGCCGAGGCGACCCGGCTGACCTGGTTGCGGCGAATTCTGCGGTGAGAGCGACTTGGCGGGCGGCTTTTGCGCCCCTATGGTGGACCCTCTCAGGGAGGTGAGTGTCGTGACCGTTCCCCAGCAGGCCCTCGTCACCAGGGATTTTGCCGAGTTTCGCGCCGCGGTCTCGCAGTCCTTCGTGCCGCTACAGGCCAGTCCCGGCCACGGCGAGCGTTTCCACGGCAGGCTGCGGATGTGCGGCGCCGACGAGGTCGGTTTCTGCGAGATCGCCGCGTCGCCGCACGTCGTGCAGCGGACGCCGGAGCTGATCGCGCGGTCGGACCGGCCGCGTTACAAGGTGAGCCAGATCCTCGCCGGCACCGGCCTGCTCACGCAGGACGGCCGCGATGCCGTGCTGGGGCCGGGAGATTTCGCGCTGTATGACACCAACCGGCCATACTCGCTGGTCTTCGAGGAGAGTTTCCGTTCGCTGGTGCTGATTTTCCCGCAGCGGCTGATCGACCTGCCGCGCGATCTGGTCGGGCAGCTGACCGCCGTACGAATGTCCGGTCACACCGGGACCGGCGGCGTGGTCGGGCCGTATTTGGCTCAGCTCGGGGGAAACCTGCAGCTGCTCGGCAGTCCGGTCGGCCTGCGACTGGAACGCAACACCGTCGACCTGCTGACCACCATGCTGGTCGCCGAGCTCGGCGTGGACCTGGCCAACGCCGACCCGCACCGCGATCTCATGCGCCGCATCCACGACTATATCGACGCCAACCTGTCCTCGCCTGATCTCGGACCGGCACAGATCGCCGCGGAGCACTACATCTCAACGCGGCATTTGCACGGACTTTTCCGTGAGCAGGGAACGACGGTCGCCGGTTGGGTCCGGCAGCGGCGGCTGGAGCGGTGCCGCCGCGATCTGCGCGATCCGTTGCTGGCCGCGCGTCCGGTCGCGGCCATCGCGGCGCGCTGGGGTTTCATCGACGCCGCACATTTCAGCCGGATTTTCCGGGCCGCATACGACCAGTCGCCGAGCGAGCTGCGCGGCCGCGGTTGACCAGGAGTGACCGGCACTTGCTCGCAAGCGCATGACCGCTCGCCACGGCGCCGCCGTACCACCAGCATGAACGCATGCCGGACACCTCGACCGACGAGTGGCGGACGTACGACGAGTTCGCCGCCGGAATAGACACCTTTCGCCTGCCGGCCGCCGACCTTTCCGGCCGTACGCTGACCGTCAACCTCGACGACGGCGGCCAGCTGGACCTGCGTTTCCTTGACGCGGAAAGGCTCAGCTGCGACGGCGTCGAGGATCCGTACGACGCCGTCGCCGTCCGCGACGACGTTTTCTTCGTGAACATGCCGATGACCAGCGTCGACGGCGAGGCGCTCACGGTCGTCTTCTCCACCACGACGCACCGCGCCATCGTCGTACGATCGACAATCGGTGCGGAAGAGGTCGAAGGTGTACCGCGCGTTTCGCAGACGTTTTCCAGTGGCACGACCGACGGCGGCACGCCAACTGGGGTGACACCAGGTCCGTCCCGCGACCTGATCGGAAAGCGCAACGTCTATCGCTACAGCCCCAACCACCTTTACGAGCACGTCTATCTCTCGTCGCAACGCTATGCTTGGCAATGCGTCGAAGGCGTGCAGCGCGGCCACGGCGACGTCGACCTGTCCACGGTCTGGAAGTTCGCCGACGGCCTCTATCTGTTCTGTTTTCGCGAGTTCCGGATCGCGGTGGCCAGCGTCTGGTTGCACGACCTCGGATACGCGCTGCGCACCACCGGCGTTTTCCTCGGCCTGACCGGCGGCGGCCGGTCAGAACATTCGCGCGCCGGCGGGCACATCTATCCGCTCGGTGCGGTCAGCTATCCCGACGTACAACCCATCTGAAGGAGCGCCGTGTCCAAAGTGGACGTTATCGCCGCGCATTACGCGGCAAGCGATCGCGGTGACCTGGCCGGCATGCTGGCGCCGCTGAGCGCGGACACCACCTGGACGGAGGCGGCCGGTTTTCCGTACGCCGGCACCTACACCGGTCCGGGCGAGGTCCGTCGCAACGTTTTCGAGGCCATCGCGGCCGACTGGGACGGCTATCGGTTCACCTTGGCCGAGTTGTTGGATGCCGGCGACACGATCGTCGGCATCGGCACGTACAGCGGCACGCACCGGCACACCGGCAAGTCGTTCAGCGCACGGGTGGCACACGTCTGGACCTTCGACGGCGACCGGTTGGCACGTTTCGAGCAGATCGTGGACTCCGCACCGGTGATCGCCGCGACCGGTTGACGAAAGCCGAGCTATTCATGCGAAAATCTCTGGCCGCGCTGGCCGCCTTGGTGTTGCTGGCCGCCGGCTGCGCCGGGCCGGCCGATCCCAACGGTCCGATCGTCGTCGGCTCGGTCGACTCGATCAGTGGTCCGGCGACCTTCCCCGAGTCGTCGCAGGCGGCCAAAGCCGTGTTCGACGCGGCCAACGCGGCCGGCGGCGTTCATGGCCGGCGGATCGAATATCACGCCGTGGACGACAAAGGCGATCCGACCGCCGCGGCAGCGGCGGCACGCGAGATCGTCGGCGGCGACCACGCCGTCGCCCTTGTCGGCTCCTCCAGCCTGATCGAGTGCGAGATCAACGCGAAGTACTACCAGCAGGAGGACATCCTCTCGATCTCCGGCATCGGCGTCGACCCGTTCTGCTTCACCAGCCCCAACATCGCGCCGGCCAACGTCGGTCCGTTCCACGACCTGACCCTGACCCTGTTGTACGGCTCGGAAGTGCTGCACCTCAACGACATTTGCGCATTGCTGGAGATCGCCGGCAACACACTGCCGTACTATCGCGCGGCGATCGCCGAATGGTCGACGATCACCGGTAGGAAGCTCAAATACCTCGACGCGACGGTGCCATACAACGGATCCGACTACACGCCGTACGTCGTCAGAGCGAGAGCGGCCGGCTGCAAGGCGATCACCGTGAACCCGGTCGAGCCGGACTCGATCGGCCAGCTCAAGGCCGCACAGGCGCAGGGCTGGAACGACGTGACCTGGCTGCTGTTGACCAGCGTCTACAGCGAGCAGTACGCCAAGGCCATCGCCAACGCCGGTGCCGGTGTCTACGTGCCGGCGGAGTTCTATCCGTTCACCGACGCGGCCAGCCCACGCACCAAAAAATGGCGCGACCTCATGACGCGTAACCACATCCCGCTGACTTCCTTCAGCCAGGGCGGATATCTGGCCGCGACGTATTTCCTGCAGGTCCTGGCCGGCATCAAAGGCGAGATCACCAGAGAGTCGGTGACCAAGGCCTTGCGTGAAATGCGGCCGATCTCCGATCCGATGGCCGGCACGCCCTATGTCTTCGGGCCTGGCCGTACGCACCACGACAACACCGCCGGCTGGCCGATCAAGCTGTTGACCGGCACCAACCGCTGGCAGGTCGCCGCGGACGACTGGCTCCGGATCCCCCGGCGAACCTGAGGAGAGCCGATGTTGCAGGGAGCGTTGGCGGGTCTGGCCGCCGGCGGCTTGTACGCGGTGCTGGCGGTGTGCCTGACGCTGATGTCGCGACTGGTGCGGGTCGTCAACTTCGCTCAGGCGGCGACCGGCATGTTCGGCAGCTACGTATCCGTCTGGCTGGCCGTCCACATTGGACTGCCAAGCTGGCTCGCCGTCGCCGTCGGCGTGCTGCTTGGCGGCGCGCTGAGTGTGGCGCTCGGTTTCGTGGTGTCCACCTGGCTCGCCGAGGCGAGCACCGGCACGCGGTCTGCGGTGACGGTCGCCGCACTACTTCTGCTGATCTCGCTGTCGTTCATCCTGTTCGGCAACAAACCGCAGCCGTTCCAGCCGCTGCTGGCAGGTCCGGCCTTCACCGCCGGCGGCGTGGTGATCAGCCAGGTCACCGTCGCGACCGTCGGCCTCGCGGTCGTCGTGGCGGTCGCCAGCTGGCTGCTGCTGACGCGTACGACCGTCGGCGTTTCGTTGCGTGCCTTGTCAGAACGGCCGACCACCGCGGAACTTCTCGGCATTCCGGCCAAAGCGCTGAGCGCGGCCGTGTGGGGTGTGACCGGACTACTCGGCACGGTCATCATCGAGATCGTCGCGCCATCGCAGTCAAATGACGCGACTTCGCTTTCCATGCTGGTCGTTCCGGCCGCGGCGGCCGCGCTGCTCGGTGGTTTCCGCCGGCTCGACCTCGCCGTCGTCGGCGGCCTGCTGCTCGGTGTCGTACAAGGTGCGCTGGCGCAGTCCGAGCAGCTGTCGATCGCGCGCTATTTCGTACCGTTCCTGGCCATCGCCGGACTCCTGCTGTGGTCACAGCGCAAGGAGGTGTGGGATGCGGCTCGCTGACACGCGCTGGCCCCTGGCGGTCGCGGCGATCGCTTTGGTGGTGGGAAGTCTGCTCACCGTCGGCCTCAACGGCTATTTCGCCTATCTCGGTGTCAGCGTCGTGGTCGCCGCGATCGCGCTGCTCGGCCTCGGCGTCGTCGCCGGCAGCGCCGGCATGATTTCGTTGTGCCAGCTCACCTTCGCGGCCGTCGGTGCCTGGGTCGTATCGGCGCTCAACGTGGCGCACGCGCCAGGCGGCTTCCTGGTGTGGCTGGTGCTCGGCGGTCTCGCGGCCGGCGCGGTCGGCGTCGTGATCGGCCTGCCGGCCTTGCGGCTGCGCGGCATCAACCTGGCGGTCGTCACGCTCGGCTTCGCCGCCGCGGTCGACGCGACCCTGTTGCAAATCCAGTTTCCTGGCACGACCACAGGTGTGTCGACCGACCGGCCGGCACCTTTCGCGGATGACAACGCATACTTCCTGCTGTGCGTCGTCGTCTTGGTGATCTGTTGTCTCGCCGTGCATTTCGTACGACGCGGCCGCTGGGGAAGCGCGTGGGCCGCGGTGGCCTTTTCCGAACGCGGCGCGGCCGCGGCCGGCGCCAACGTACGCACCGCGAAAATCTCCGCGTTCGCGGTGAGCGCCGCGCTCGGCGGCATCAGCGGCGGCCTGCTGACCGGCCAGGTCGGCTATGCCTTTCCCAGCAGTTTCACGCCAATCCAGTCGCTGGCGCTCTACGTGCTGGCGATCATGTCCGGCGCGCACCTGATCGACATGGCGGTTTTCGGCGCGCTGCTCTGGGTCGCGGTGCCGGAGCTGCTCAAACGCTGGGGTGTGCCACAGGACTGGGGTTTCGTGATCTTCGGCCTGCTCGGCATCCAGGCCCTGGCCAGCAAGACAAATCTCGGCGCCACCATCCGTGAGCTGCGGCACCGGCGGCGCGCCGGCGTGGAGCTCGCACCGGAACCGACGAGTGACACGGCGGTCGCGCCAGCCGGCGACCCAGTGTTGGTCGTACGCGGGTTGAGCATCCGGTTCGGACAGGTCGACGCACTGTCCACTGTGGATCTGGACGTGCCGGAAAACGGCGTCCTCGGTGTCATCGGACCCAACGGCGCTGGCAAGTCGACGCTGGTCGACGTCATCAGCGGTTTCCTGCCGCAGGCCACCGGCACCGTCGAGCTCGACGGCCGCCCCCTGACCGGCGATCCGACGCAGCGGGCGCGCAACGGCCTGCGCCGCACCTTCCAGCAGGACCGCGTCCCGGCTGGACTGACGGTCGCGTCGTATGTGCGGTTCGTCGCGCGAAGAAGGCTCGCCGCAACGGACATCACCGAAGCCTTGCGATTTTTCGGCTGTCCACCACCGACAACACGTCTCGAACACGTCGATGTCGGTGCGCGCCGGCTGGTGGAAATGGCCGGCCAAGTGCTCGCGGCACCGCGCGTGCTGCTTCTCGACGAGCCGGCGGCCGGCCTGCCGCACGAGGATCACCTGGTCCTCGCCGAGCGACTGCGCCAGGTGCCGGCCCGGTTTGGCGTATCGGTGCTGCTCATCGACCACGACCTCGAGCTGGTACGCGCCGTCTGCGACACGATCACGGTGCTGGACTTCGGCGAGGTGATCGCCAGCGGACCGCAGGCCGAAGTGCTCGCGGATCCGGCCGTACGCACCGCGTACATGGGTGAGACGGAGTTGCTGTGACCACCTTGCAGGTGCACGATCTGACCGTCGCGCGCGGCGCCGGACCGGTGATCACCGGCGTCGACTTTCGCCTCGAACCAGGCAAGATCACCGCGCTGGTCGGGCCCAACGGCGCCGGCAAGACCAGCACGCTGGAAGCCGTGTCCGGTGTTTTGCCGGCAGCGCGCGGAAACATCACGCTCGGCGGCATTGACATCACGCGTCACTCGCGCGTCGCGCGCGCACGCCTCGGCGTGGCACATGTCGAGCAGGGCCGCACGGTCTTCGGTGGCCTGACAACGCTGGAAAACATCCGGCTCACCGCACGTACGGCCGCCGATGTCGAGGAGATGCTGGCGTTGTTTCCCGAGCTGGACAAGCGCAAGGACGCGCCAGCCGCGTTGCTTTCCGGCGGAGAGCAGCAAATGGTCGTGCTGGCCAGAGCCTTTGCCGCGAAGCCAGCGTTTCTGTTGATCGACGAGATGTCACTTGGGTTGGCGCCGGCGGTTTTCACGCGGCTGTTGCCGGTGGTCACGCGGTTCACCGAGGCCGGCGCGGCCGTACTCCTGGTCGAGCAGTTCACCCATCTCGCGCTTGGTGTCGCGCAAGATGCCGTCGTCGTGGCGTCAGGTCGGGTCACGTACGCCGGCGACGCGGGTACGCTGCTCGACTCGCCGGCCACGCTGCACTCGGCATATCTCGGCGAATGAGTTAGAGCCTGTTGGTGAATTGGGGTGCGCGAGAGTCGAGATCCAAACGTCGTCCTGGCGGTGCCGGGCGATGGCCCAAATAGCAGCGCTATGGTGGGTTATCGTCCGGTGCCACCAGGCGGCGTTTGGGCTCGGCTATCGCGTGCCCCAATTCACCAACAGGCTCTTACATTCCGGCTCGCTCGAACTCCAGTGTCGGCAGGTCGACCGCGTGCGCTCCGCCGTCGGCGACCAGCACCGCACCGGTGATGCAGGAAGACTCGGACGAACCAAGGAAACGGACGACCGAGGCGATTTCCGCCGGCTCGGCCGGTCGGCGCAGCGGCACCTCCGCGGTCACCCGTCGGTAGGCTTCCTCGCGTCCGTTGGTGATCCCGGCGGCCGCGGCGAACTGGTCCATCTCGCCGTCGGCCATCGGAGTGCGGACCCATCCCGGACACACCGCGTTGGCGCGTACGCCACGCGGACCGTAATCGCGCGCGATCGACCGGGTCAGGCCGATAAGCGCGTGCTTGGCCACCGTGTAGCCGGCGACATTGGGCCCGGCGAACAGTCCCGCCAGCGAGGACACGATGACGACCTGCCCTTTCGTTGCCAACAAAGCCGGCAGCGCCGCGCGACAAAACACGAACGCGCTTGACAAGTTCGACTGCATCGCGAGTTGCCACGCGTCGTCGTCGGTGTCGGTCACCGACGACAGACCGTGGCCACCGGCATTCGCCACGGCGACATCGAGCCGGCCGAAGCGGTCGGTGATGTCCGCGATCGCGTTCTCGACATCGGTCCGTACGCACGAATCGGCCACGATGACGTGCGCACCGGTCTCGGCGGCGACCTTCCGCAACGGCTGCTCGCGACGGCCGAGCACGACGACTTTCGCGCCGTCCTGGGCGTATCGGTGCGCCACCGCCGCACCGATGCCGGTGCCGCCACCGGTGATCGCGACGACCCTGCTGGCACTGCTCATCAGTTTCTCCTCGTCGACCAATGAATTCCTCCATCGTGCTGCATGGCCTTCGCGGCGCTTTTGGCCGTGAGCGCAGCGTTCTTGTCGGCTGCGGCAAAAGGTGAGCGGCGTGACTTCCAAACGACCGGGATGTGGCGAACACTTGCGAGGCGACCCGAGGACGGAGGCATTGATGACCAACGGCGGCACGGATCTGTCCGATCTCTCCGACACCTCCACCTGGCTGCCACTGGACGGACTCGCACCGGGCTTCGACGCCAACAAGGCCGCCACCGTGGACGACCTGCACGGCTGCTCGTTCGTGCTGCGCAGCGGCGACGACGAGTTCGCCTGGAGTGCCAGCGAAGATCCGTACGAGGCGTTCCTCGTCGACGACGGTTTGTATTACGTGCAAACGCATCCTGGCGCGGAGACGGCCTACAGCCTGGTGCTCGACCTGCAGCGCGGTCGCGCGCTGGTCGTGACGAGCACCATCGGCGACACGACGCCGCGCCTACGGCAAACGTTCCTGCCGGCCACGATCGACGGCATCGAGGCACACGGCGAGCCGATGGCGGCCAGCGACTCGCTCATCGGCCGCCGTGCTTTGTGGGTCTACAGCCAACATCACGCGTACGAGCACATCTATCTCACGCCACACTGGTACACCTGGCAGTGCCTGGCCGGTCCGGAGCGCGGACTCGCCGACACCGACGAAAACTCCACGTATCAGCTGCGGCAGGGCATCTATCTGTTTGCCTGGCGCGAAAAGGTCATTCCGTGCGCCGCCGTGACGATCGCCGACCATCGCGACGCCAGGCGGATGCGCTCGCACGGAGCGTTGTTCGGCATCGGCGAGGACGGCGTGACGCCGACGCATTTCACCTTTGGCGCATACGGTCGTCTGCTCAGCACGACCGTCTATCCTGGTCACTACGATGGTCCCTGATCTCGTCATCAGCAACGCCACCGTGTACACAGTGGACGGTGGTCGTCCGTCGGCGACCTCCTTCGCCGTGTCCGATGGACGAATCGTGGCGCTCGACAAGGTCGAGCCTGGTCCACGGACCGAGGTCCGCGATCTCGGCGGCGCGTTCGTCATGCCGGGTTTCGTCGACGTACACAGTCATCACGCACTCGCCGGACGCGAGATGTTCGAGCTGCGCCTGTCCCCCGCCGACGACCTGCCACGGATCCTCGCCGCCGTACGGAAATGGGCCGCCGGTCTCGGTCCGGACGACTGGATCGTCGGTGGTGCCTGGCCGTCGACGCTCGCGCCGGCATTGCTGCGCGAGTCCGCGCGACATGCTCTGGACGACGCGGCCGACGGCCGGCCGGTCGTTCTTATCGAAGACAGCCGGCACAATCGCTGGGTCAACAGCCGTGCGTTGGAAATCGCCGGCATCACCGCGGCCACGCCAAATCCGCCAGGCGGCACGATCGGTCGCGATCCGTCGACCGGCGCGGTCACCGGCCTGCTGATCGAATCGGCCGGCCTGCTCGTGGAGCGCGCACGGCAGGCGACGCGACCGCTCACGGCCACTCAACACGCGGACGCGTCGCGGCGCGCGATCGCGATCCTGCACTCGTACGGCATCACCGCGTTCCAGGACGCCGCGGTGTCCCTCGACATCCTCCGTGCGCTGAAAACGCTGGACGACGCCGGCGACCTGGCCGCCTGGGTCGTCTCGTCGATGCTTGTCAACGACCCGATTTTCGGCGTGGAGCCAGTCGGCGAGCCGTTGCTGAAACTCGCGGCAGGCTGTCGCACCCCGCGTCACCGGCCGGATTTCGTGAAAATCTTTCTCGACGGCACCCCACCGGCGCACACGGCGGCATTTCTTGAGCCGTATGGCGGCAAACCGGCGATGTCACCAGACGAACTGGTGTCCTGGCTGGAAATCGCAGCGGCTGAAGGGCTCTCCGCGAAGATCCACTGCACCGGCGACGCGGCCGTACGCGCGACACTCGACGCCGCCGCGACGCTCCGCGCGGGCGGCGACCACACGACCCGAATCCAGGTGGCACACGGCCAGTTCGTTCACCCGGACGACCTACGCAGGTTTGCCGAGCTGGACGTGTCGGCCGACATCTCGCCGTTTCTGTGGACTCCCGGTGTGATTCCGACCGCCATCGCGCAGGTGCTGCCGGCGCGGCTCGCCGACCACATGCAACCCAACCGAGCGCTGCTCGACCATGGCGCGCTGGTCGCCGGCGGCACCGACTGGCCGGTCAGCGAGTCACCGAATCCGTGGCTCGGCATTCAGGGCCTGGTCACCCGCCGCGACCCGAACGGAGTCCACGCCGGCGTTTTGTGGCCGGAGCAGGCCATCTCCTTGTCCGAAGCCATCGAGGTTTTCACCATCAACGCGGCGCGTGCCTGTGGTCTCGACGACGTCACCGGCTCGCTGACCGTCGGCAAGTCGGCCGATTTCCTTGTCCTCGACCGAAATCCGTTCGCGACGCCGGTCGACGAACTGGCTCGGGTCACGGTCGATGAGACGTGGTTTGCCGGCCGCCGAGTGTTCCGGCGTTGACCTTGCAGGAGACGCAGGCCGACTTGAAGCTGTACGCGTCGAAGCCGAGATCGGCGGACTCACTGTTCGCCAACACGGCACGCGACTCGCCGGTGCAGTTGTTGCTGCGATAGAAATAGCCTTCTTGGCCACCGTAGAAAGCATATGACCGCACGACGGCATTCGGCGCGGACGCGCACGAACCCGGAGGTCGTGGCGCCTGCCAGGTCGCCGACTGACCGGTGAAGCCGGCGAGGGACCACCAGCAGTTGGTCTGGGCGGCGCATGGCGCCGCCGCCGGACGCGCCACCGCGGTTTGTGGGATCGTCAGCAATGCGGCCGAAACGACGGCCACGACCAGCAAGCTCCGTTTCACGGACATGTCCCTTCTCTGTCGATGAGACGTAATGGCACTTTAGCGCTCAACCTGTGCCGTCGCATGCCGAGTCGGATTGGAACTGCGCGGCCTGCAATCGATAGAGCGCGGCGTATTTTCCGTCAGCGCGGATGAGCTGAGCGTGACTGCCGTGCTCCACGATCCGGCCGTGGTCGAGAACGTAGATGCGATCGGCGGACGCGACAGACGCGAGACGGTGCGTGATCAGCAGAATCGTACGGCCGTCCCTGGCCATCGCGCCGATCCGGTCGAAGACCTCGATCTCAGCGGCCGGGTCCAAAGCGGAGGTCGGTTCGTCGACGACGAGCAGCCGCGCGTCGCGATACCAGGACCTGGCCAGGCCGAGCCGCTGCCACTGGCCGCCGGAAAGATCGGTGCCACCAAAGAACTCCGGCGCCAGCAACGTGTCCCATCCACCATCCAGGCCGTCGATGACGGTGTCCGCACCGGTGCGGCCGGCCGCCGAAACCAGCCTCGCCTCGTCAACAGCCTCGGCGGATCGTCCGATCGCCACGTTCATCCTCGCGGTGAAAGGCCAACGCGGAAACGACTGCGACAGCAGCGCGACGTGGTCGAACAGCGCGTGCCGGTCGAGGTCGCGTGTGCTCACACCGTCCCACGTGACGGCTCCGCCCTGCGGCAGATAGAGGCCGGTCAACAACTTGGCCACAGTGGACTTTCCTGAGCCGTTTTCGCCGACCAGCGCGACGATCTCACCGCGCCGCAGTTCCAGGTCCACGCCGTCCACCGCGGCGCGCTGCGTGCCTGGATAGCGGAAGGTCAACCGGCAAGCCGAAATTCGCCGCGGATCGGCAGCCGGAGGGCTGCCGCCGTCGCGGATCGCCGACAATTCCGCGCTGTCACAAGCAGCACGCCAGTCCAACACCAGCAGGCCGTCCTCGTACACCTGCTGAAACTGCGTGACGAGCGTTGCCAGGCTCAAGGCGCTCGACCTGATCGCCAGCGCGGCAGCCCCAGCGACCGCCAACGACATGCCGCCAGTGACCGTGAGGAGGACCAGCACGCCGTAAACCAGGACGGCGGCCGCACCGCTCGCAGCGCCGACCAGCAAACGCGTCACGGCCTCCTGACGCGCCAACCTGGCCTGCTCTCCGTCGGAATGCGCCGAGAGCCGCCGAAACTCACGCAACAGAAACCCACCGGCACGATGTGCGCGGATTTCCTCCGCCGTCCGGCGCGCCGTCATCAGCATGCCGAGCTGGTCGACCTGGCGGGTGAGATCCATCCACCGTTTCGCCGACGCATACCGTACGCCGGCCATCCTCGCCGCGCCCCAGCCCCGCGGCACGAGCGTCAGCAACAACAGCGGCAGCAGTCGTGCGTCGAGAATCGCCAGCGCCACCACCATGCCGCACACCGAAACCGCGGCCGTGGACATGCCGACGACGCGATCTGTCAACCGGCGTACGGCATCCGCGCCGCGGCGTGCCGACTCCAGCAGCTGGTGGAACGCCGCGTCCTCGATCACCGCCAGCTCGACCCGTACGGCGCGTTCGAGCAACTCGAGGTTGGCGGCTCTGGCAATCCGCGGTCCCAGCCGTCCGGATGTCGCGGTGGACACCGCGTCGGCCAAGCCGCGGGTGGCAAGCAGCGCCACCATGATCATCGCGATCGGCGCCAGCGCGGCGAGCTTGCCGTTTAGCGCTCCAGCCGCGAACACGCCGGACAGGAAACGTTGTGTGGTCAGGTAAGTCCCCGCCGTAGTCACACCGGTCAGCAACTGACTCACGACCATCGCGCACATCGCCGCGCGGTCCTGTCGCCAACCGAGCCGCGCGGTGATGCCGACCAACCGCGGCAGTGCGCGAAGCGTACGCAGCATTCCGACCGGCGCGCGATCATAGTTGCGCACCTGCGAAAGGCGCAAACCGGAGCCGAAAAGCGGATCCTGCGCGGGTGACGTGGACATGGTAATTAATCTAATGGAGACAGCTGGCGCCGGCCGATCGGAAGGAATCGCAGTGTTCACCGCACTGGAGGTGGGAATCGCTCGCCTTTCCGCGCTGCCGCAATGCACCTCAGTGCCGCCGCTCGACGATGTCGACGACACGACCGCGATGGTGGATTTTCTGCGGAAGCTGGCCGCGGACGCATACGTGCGTGAGGCGTTGACGGTCTCCAGTGCATCGCTTGGCCACACATTGGCGCGGGTCGCCGACGGCGTGAGCGTCGAGCCGAAACGTTTGCGCCGAGCGGTCCTCGCCGCGATCCGTTACGTGTCAAGGATGTCGCACCGGCCGACTCCTTTTGGACTGTTGGCCGGTGTCTGCCGGCTGCGTTTCGGCGATGCCACCGACACGCGTGTCGGCACGGCGCATCGCCGTCAGGTCCGCGTCGACATGGGTTGGCTGGTCGACGTCGTACGGCCGATGGAAACCGATCCGACGGTGCTGGAGAAGCTTCGCCTGGTGGCCAATGACCAGTGCTTCGGGCGCGGCGACCGGCTGGTCCTGCCGATGGTACGCGACGAGATCGAGCGACGCGGGCCGGACGATCGCGAGCACACCGTCAGGCTCACGAACGCGGTGCGTACGGCGATGGCGGCGGCCAGCTCACCGGTCGGCTATCCGGAGCTGGTCAAGCGGCTGCACGCGGATTTTCCGGCAGCCACCGAAACCGAGGTCACCACGATGGTGACCGAGCTGGTACGGCGCGAGTTCCTGCTGACCGATCTGCGGCCGTCGGCCACCTGCACCGATCCGCTGAGCCACGTCGCGCAACGGCTGCCGGAGATGGCAAGTGTCAAGCGGGCGTTGGAAGAATACGCTCGCACGTCGGTCGGCGCTGGTGCCGCTGCCTGGTCGCGGAGCACGGAGGCGTTGCGCCGCTGGAAAACCGCCGACCGGATGATCCAGGTCGACCTCGGCATGGACGCCGACGTGGTCATACCGGCCGCCGTCGCCGACGAGCTCGTCGAAGCGGCCGCGGTCGCGTGGCGGCTCACGCCGGCGCAACTGGCACCGGCGGATCCGCTCGCCGGTTTCCGTGCCGAGTTCATCGAGCGTTACGGCACCAACGTTTTGGTGCCGGTGAAGGAAGTCCTCAACCCGACCACCGGACTTGGCGCGCCCCCTGGATATCTGCTGCCACCGAGCAGCCGGCGCGCTGTCGAGTTGGAGACCGGGTCGGCACAGCGCGACGAGCTGCTTTTCCAGCTGGCCTGGGGAAGCGGCCGCGAGATCGTACTCGATGAGGAGCTGGTCGAGCGGCTCGGCCGCACGGACCGCGCGGACGAACCACCGCCATATCTGGAGGCATGCGTCCAGGTCCTGGCCGACTCGACGGATTCCCTCGCCGGCGGCGATTTCCGGCTGGTCGCGGGATCGGCCAACTTCAACCGGCCCGGAGCGATGTTCGGCCGGTTCCTGCATCTGCTTCCGGAGCTCGCCACGCCGATGTCCCAGCTGGCCACCGAGCTGGCCGGTGACGCCACGCCGACGCAGCTGTGCGGTCCGCTCACGCAGTCGCGTACGTTCAACGTCAGCCAGGTGCCGCGGCTGACCGAGCAGAGCCTGGAAGTCGGCGTTTTCGCCGATCGAGCCAACGCACTGAGCCTGGACGAAGTGCTCGTCGGCGCCGACCACCGGCGGTTCTTCCTGGTGTCCACAAGGGACGGACGACGCATCTCGCCACAGCCGTTCCACGCGCTCAATCCGTTGCTGTCCATGCCGAACGCCGTACGGTTCCTGCTGGAGGTCGGTCAGGCCGACACGCCACCGTGGCCGTTGTGGACCTGGGGTGCCGCCGACCGTCTGCCCTATCTGCCGCGCGTACGCCACGGCCGCACGGTGTTGTCGTCCGCACGGTGGCAGCTCGATCCACGACTGAAGACAGAGCGGAGCTGGACGCGGTGGCGACCGGCTTTCGAACGGTGGCGCAAGGAATGGGACGTTCCGGACCGGGTTTACGCCGTATCTTCCGACAATCGCGTGCTCGTCGACCTGACCGAGCCGGCTCAGCTGCGGATGCTGCACGATGACCTGCGCAAGCGTCCGGCGACCGCACTGCAGGAGGAGCCGGCCGGCGGCGAAATCGGCACCGGCTGGATCGGCGGCCATGCCAACGAAATCGTCATCCCGCTGGTGCCGCGGCGCGTGGCCGACCGTCGTCCCGTCGGCGCACCTAGAGACTGTTGGGGAACTGAGGCACGCGATAGCCGAGCCCAAACGCCGCCGTTTGGATCTCGACTCTCACGCACCTCAGTTCCCCAACAGTCTCTCAGCCGGCATGCGACGGCCGCGAGGTCGTATCCGCCAGGCAGTGAATGGCTCTACGCCAAGGTTTTCGCCGATCCGGGCCGGCACGCCGAGTTGCTGTCCCGCCATCTGCCGGCGCTCGTCGGTCGCCTGACCGGCGTCGATCGGTGGTTTTTCCTTCGCTATCGCGAGGATGGCGCACAGCTGCGGATACGGTTCCACGGCGATCCGGCCGACCTCAACGGCACGGTGCTGCCGATGTTGGCTGCGTGGAGCGCGGATCTCACCGAGGCCGGCATCGTCGGCAACCTGACCCTGGACACCTACCGGCCGGAATACCAGCGTTACGGCGGCTCCTCCGCCATCGAGGCCGCGGAGCACTTGTTTCGC
The DNA here is from genome assembly GCF_010993745.1 of Fodinicola acaciae. Classification (NCBI taxonomy): domain Bacteria; kingdom Bacillati; phylum Actinomycetota; class Actinomycetes; order Mycobacteriales; genus Fodinicola; species Fodinicola acaciae. The sequence continues at coordinate 415,850 of NZ_WOTN01000001.1, read as the reverse complement.
GCGGACAGCGAAAGCGTACTGACACAGCTGCGCCTGCGCGAGCAGGGACAACTCGATCTGCCGGTGGAGATACTGCTCGCCGCCAACCACATCGATCTCGTGCGGTGGATCCACGGCGACGGTTGGTGGGAGTTCCTGCTCTCCGCCTATCCCAAAGGAGACCGCCACGCGACGTTCCAGGAGCATCGCCGCGCCGCGATGCGTCTGCTGGATCCGCTCGGTGGCTGGAAAGAACTCGCCGCGATGCCCGGCGGTCCACAACTGCTGGAAAGCTGGGCACAGAGAGCCTCCGCGGCGGCCGACTACGGACAACTGCTGCGTGCACAGGACACTGACCTCGCCGGTCCCATCTCCAGCATCCTGCATCTCCACCACAATCGCCTGGTCGGCATCGACCGCGGCAGAGAGCAGGACGGATACGCGGTCGCCCGCGGCACATTGCAGGCGCAGGCCGACCGTGATCGTCATTTGCGGAAATCCGGAAGGAATCGATGACCTCCATCGTCGAGTCGATCGCTGCCAGCCTCGCCGATCCCGACCGCGTACGCTCGATCGCCTCGGCGTCGCGAAACGCGATGGTGTTGCCTGGGCGACGCGTCTCGCCGTGGCGGTCGGCCGCATTGTCCGACGGTTTTCCGTCACTGGCGCTGCTCCATGCCGAGCTTGGTCAGCACGACCTGACACACGAATATCTCAGCGCAGCGCTCGCCTCGGACGCACCACCGGCCCTGGGTCTCTACAACGGCATCGCCTCACTCGCTTTCGCGGCGCACGCGGCCAGCACGGTTTTCGGTGGCTACGACACGCTTCTGACTGAGCTGGACCACGCGATCGTGTCGCAGTTACGCGCACGCGTACGTCATGACCGCGAGCGTCTCGCGGCCGGTCAGCCGCTCGGGAGCTGGGACGCGTACGACGTCATCTCCGGAGCCTCCGGTGTCGCACGGCTCCTGTTGGCCCGATACGAGGCCACGCAAGACGACAACATTCGCGACGCGGTTACGGATGTCATCTCGCTTTTCGTCGCGGCCGCGTGTGGCGGCGATAAAGCGTGGTGGGTCGACACGTACGCCTACATCGGCCAGGAAGGCCCGCCTGGACACCTCAATCTCGGTCTGGCGCACGGCATTGCCGGTCCTCTCGCGCTGCTGGCGATCTGCTGGCGACGAGGTGTAAAAGTCGACCGGCAGCAGGAGGCGATGGGACACATCGTTGACCTGCTTGCGAAATGGCAACAGGACGACGACCGTGGCCCGTTCTGGCCGAGCTGGATCCGCGCCGGCGAGGGACCACCGGTCAACAGGTCGCGGGAGGTGTGGTGTTACGGCTGCGGCGGCGTCGGACGGGCGCTCCATCTGGCCGGAAAGGCCCTCGAAAGGCCAAAACTGGCTGAGCTTGGCGAGTCGGCCATGCAGAGCGCGCTCACCGTCGCCGGTGCCGGCATCGGCGATTTCGCGCTGTGCCACGGCTGGTCCGGCCTTCTGCAGATCGCCAACCGGATGGCCTGGGACACCAATGCGGCCACGTACCAATGCGCCGCCGACCGTATCGCGGCGACCATCCGGTCCGGATTTCGCGACGACCACGCGTTTGGCTTTCGCTACACGCATCCGGCCGCCCCTGCCGGGACCGACCGTGCCGGTTTCCTGGAAGGTGCGGCCGGAATCGCGCTGGCCCTGCACGAGCACGCGACCGGTCGCCCGTCCGCGACCGGCTGGGATGCCGCGCTTATGTTGACCTGAGCCGAAAACTTAGCCTCGATCCACGTATCGAGGCTTAGCAGCCACCCGCGCCAGGTGGTGCGCACGTGCCGCAAACCGTCGCACCGGGACACGTGTCGCAGTTGGTCAGGCAGGTGCCGGTGTTGGTGTTGCAGGTCGCCGTACAAGGATTTCCGCAGGTGTCGCAGGAGTCGGTGTGGTCGAGCAGAGCCAGGCCCCGCGCACCGGCGGCATCGGCGGAGCCGAAATGCGCGGCCCAGCCGAACCCGACCGCTGCCTCGACCCGCGGATCGAGGTCGAATTCACCCATCAGAGCCCCTTTCGGTGATCGTCGGTATTCGTCACTGTAGGGGTCGCGTGCAAAGCCTTCAACTTGGCGAACATCAACGGAAGGGTTTCACCAACCGTGCGGGAATCGATCCCGAAAGTAAGTTTCGCCATCCGCGTTTAGCGCTCCAACCCGGCGGGTACCGGACAGCAGTCACGACCGGAACCTCACGAATGTCAGGAGGACCCAGTGAAGCGAACACCTCTGCTCGTGGTCTTGGCCGCCATCGTCGGCCTGACCATGACGGTGGCGGCGATGCCGGCCAGCGCCGCCACCACCGCCGGCACCAGGACCGCGCCGTTGACCGCGATCACCGCCGGCAAGCAGGTGAAACCGGGCGTCTACCAGGGCATCTACCAGGGTGACGCGCGTACGCAGGCGACTTTCTGTACGATCAACTACATCTGCCTGTTCCAGAACCCCAACGCAAACGCTGTTCGCGGCGCGTATCTCGCCTTCCAGTACCAGGTGCCGGCGACCCAGCTGGAGGACCTGGCCAACGTGTCGTGTCCGCCAGACACCGGATGCAGCAACAACGACCTCAACGACGACATGTCCTCGTTCACCAACGCGTCGCCGATCCAGTGGTGCTGGATGCCGGACGCGCACTGGCAGGGCACTCCGCGTACGATGCCGCCGACCGGCGCGGACCACTTCATCAACGTCGCGCCGGCCGACGACAACCAGGCCAGCTCGGCCGCCTCCTGTTACTGACCGTCCTGGCAACGAAAATGGCCCCGCGCCCAACGGTGCGGGGCCATTCGTTTGCTACGGTGCCGACGCCAACAATGCCACCTGGCGGTAATCTTGCGGAAACCAGGCAGGTCAGAGGTGACGCACAGGAGGCTGAGGTGGCCGGGACAACCGTCGGCGAGGTGATGGCCGAGCTGACCTCGCTCGCAGACGCGCGCAGCCGCGAGGTGAATGAGAAACACGGTGACGACCACGCCGTCAACCTGAGCAGACTGCGCGCGCTCGCGAAGCGACTGAAAACGCAGCAGGAACTCGCGCGCGAGTTGTGGCGGACCGGCGACTCCGCCGCGCGCCTGCTGGCGACGCTGATCTGTCGCCCCAAAGCCTTTGACCGCACCGAACTGGACACCATGTTACGCGAGGCGCGTACGCCGAAGGTGCACGACTGGCTGGTGAATTACGTGGTGAAGAAAAGTCCGCACGCCGAGGACCTGCGGACCGCCTGGTCGGCCGATCCGGATCCGGTGGTCGCGAGCGCCGGCTGGGCGCTGACCACCGAACGCGTCGCGAAGAAACCGGACGGCCTGGATTTGCCGGCATTGCTCGACGAGATCGAGGCGAAGATGAAACGCGCACCGGACAGGCTGCAATGGTCCATGAACAACTGCCTCGCGCAGATCGGCATCGAGCACGCCGACCTGCGCGGTCGCGCGATCGACATCGGCGAGCGGCTGCAGGTGCTCAAGGACTATCCGACACCACCAAACTGCACGTCACCGTATGCGCCGGTGTGGATCGCCGAAATGGTACGCCGGCAGGGATAGCCACGCCGTTGAGCGCTCATGACCCGCGGTAGGGTGGACATTCACGGCGAAAGGTGTCACGATGACTGGAATGTCTGTCAACGAAGCAGGCCGTGCGATGCGGGGTTCGTTGCTCTTCATCGTGGTCTGCGGCCTTTTCGCGATTCCGTTGCTCACTCTGCTGTCGGTGGCGTTCAGTGATGGCTGCACCGGCGCGAGCACTGCGATCTGCCGGTCGGCGTACGCGTGGAACACCGTTGTGTTCGGCCCGGCCGTGTTGTGGTTGGTGTCGATCGTCTTGGCTGCGACGGGCCGGCGCTCCACCCGGGCCCGGGAAGTGGCCAGCCTGGGGGTTTTCCTCGCCGCGGTTGTCCTCGGTGTCGTGTCGGCGGGATATTTCCATTCGCTTCCCGGCTGACGCCGCGCCAAGGATCGTACGCAGCCCTCATATGTTCTCTCTCTTTCCGAGCTCACGCGGTCCGTCGCATGCATCGCGACACGGTCCCAATTGCGCTATGTGCCCGCTAAGTCCGCGCTAACAAGTGATCTGCGTCATGCTGTGTCATGTCCGCATGACCGGCGGTGTCTGGAATGCATGACGAAACAAGGCGCAGTTCACAAGGTCGTGGTCATCGGCGGCGGTTACGCCGGCACGCTCGCCGCCAACCGTCTGCGCGTACGGGCGGATGTCGACATCACGCTGGTCAATCCGCGGCCGGCGTTCGTCGAACGCGTTCGGCTGCATCAGTTCGTGGCGCGCACCGGCGCCGCGACCATCGACTTCAACACGTTGCTCGGCAACGGAATTCGGCTGGTGGTCGACACAGCCGTCCGCATCGACGCGGCCGCTCGTACGGTGCGGCTCGCTTCCGGCCGTACGCTGGAATACGACTATGTCATCTATGCCGTCGGCAGCACCGCGCGGATCCCGCTGTCGGTGCCTGGTGCCGCTGAGTTTGCCTTGCCAATTGGTGAGTTCGAGTACGCGCGACAACTGCGCGACAGACTCGCGGCGTTGCCAGTCGATGCTCCGCTCGTCGTGGTCGGTGGCGGACTGACCGGCATCGAGACGGCCGCTGAGCTTGCCGAGCAGGGACGCGCGGTCACCCTGATATGCGGCGGAAATCTGGCGCCGACCTTCGGCGCACCCGGCCGCGGATACATCGCCAGGTGGCTGGCCAGGCACGATGTCACCGTGTTGGAGACCAGCGAGGTGACCGAGGTCCGGCCGGAGGCGGTCGCCCTGTCCGACGGATCGGCGCGTACGAGCGCATTGACCATCTGGACGGCCGGTTTCGGTGTGCCTGAGCTGGCGGCGGCGAGCGGACTGCGCACCGACGCGCTCGGCCGGCTGATCACCGACGAGACACTGACCAGCCTCGACGACAGCCGGGTGATCGCCGCCGGCGACGCCGCCGCACCGTCCGGCAGGCCACTGCGGATGAGCACGTACGCTGCCACACCGCTCGGCGCCCGGGCCGCCGACACCGTGCTGAGCCGCCTTTCCGGCACCGATCCGGCGGTGATCGATCTGGCTTTTTCCGGCGCCTGCGTCAGCCTCGGGCGCCGCGCTGGCATCCGGCAACTGGCCGGCCGAGACGACATCGCGGTCAATTTCTTCGTCGGTGGCCGGCTCGGAGCCGCGATCAAAGAGCTGACCTGTCGTTTCGTGGTGTCCAAACGGCTTCGCCTGGAGGCACGCAAACCGGGCTCGATGCGCTGGCCGACCGGCGGACCGCGGCTGGCCGACCCGACGGTCATGATGCCATGAGCGAGCACGCCGACCGGTTCACCGTGCTGCGGCCGCTACTTTTCACCATTGCCTACGAAATCCTCGGCTCGGTCACCGAATCCGACGACGTGCTCCAGGACAGCTATCTGCGCTGGGCCGAGGTGGATCTCGCGACCGTACGCGACACCAAGTCGTATTTGGCGCGGCTGGTGACGCGGCAGGCGCTCAACGCCTTACGCACCAGTGCTCGCCGGCGCGAGGTTTACGTTGGATCGTGGCTGCCGGAGCCGTTGTTGCTGGAGCACGACGCCTCGGCCGACGTGGTGCTCGCCGAGTCGGTGTCGATGGCGATGCTCGTACTCCTGGAAACGCTTTCGCCTGACGAGCGAGCGGTGTTCGTGCTGCGCGAGGTCTTCGGGTTCGATTACGAAGACATCGCCTCGGCGGTAGGAAAATCCGTGCCGACCGTGCGCCAGGTGGCGCATCGCGCTCGCGAGCACGTACGAGCGCGGCGCCGGCGTTTCACACCGGTCGACACGGCGAAGACCGCCCGGATCACCCAGCGGTTCATGACCGCCGCGACCACCGGTGACGTGGACGGGCTGCTCGCACTTCTCGCGCCGCAGGCCACCTGGACTGCCGACAGCGGCGGTAAAACCCGGGCGTCGCGACTGCCGGTCGTCGGCGCCGAGAAGGTGGCCGCGATCCTGGCGAACGTGTTTCGTCCGGAGCGGCTGGAAAATCCGCGGATCGAGACGCTCAACTGCAACAACTCGCCGGCGATCGCCTACTACGACGGAAGCCAGCTGCACGGCGTCTTCCTGATCGAGATCACCGACGAGAAAATTACCAATCTCTATGCGATCCGTAACCCCGACAAGCTTCGTGCGGTGACGGCGCCACGCCAGGTCAGCCGTTGATGTTCTGGCCTCAACTGGCCGCGTCCGCTGTCGCGGTCTGCCGGCGACCGGTTGACCAGGTGGTGTTCGCTGATTTAGTTTTAGCGCTCCAAACCGTTTCGACGAGAGGAGCTTCGGTGACCGCGGCGAGTGTGGTGGACGACGTTTTCGACCTGGATCTGGAGACTATTGTCGAGCTGGCGCCGGACGGCGTGGTTCGGGACGACATCATGGCCGGCCAAACGGCGTCCGGTTGCATGCCGACGCTGATCTCGTGGGGGACCTGCGGGGAAACCTGCGGCGGTGTGACTGGCCACCCCTGCGCCTGCTGACACGTGCCGGAGCTTGTCTTCGTACGCCTCGCACGACTCGGCGTTCACCGGGCGGTCGAGACGCGTGTCGACGACGATCCCCAGCTCGCTCGCGACCTGCTCGGGAAATGGTCGGCGGATCCGGTGATCCGCGAGGCCGTGGAGGTCGCCAGTCCGGCATTGGGACAGTTGCTCGACAAAATCGACAGCGGCGCGCCGGTCAGCGCCAAGAAGCTGCATCGGGCGCTGCTGTCGATGACGAAGTACGTCCTGCGGATGGCCACCAGGTCGACACCGTTCGGTACGCTCGCCGGAGTCACGTTCGCCGAGGTGGCCGCGACCGGCGAGGCCAAGGTCGGGGACGATCACCGGCGGGTCGCCGGCCCGGACATGGCCTGGCTGGAAACAGTCATCCAGAAATGTCAACGCGACCGGGCGGTGCTCGCGAATCTGCGTGTGGTCACCAACAATCTGTGTCTGACCCGCGGAAATCGCCTGGTCAATCCATATCCACCGCAGGAAGATCCGGACGGGATCACCCGTGAGGTCTCGGTCCGGTTGACGTCGGCGCTGCGGGACGTTCTCGCGCTGGCGCGGCGTCCGGTGCGGGTCGCGGATCTCGTCGCGCGGTTGACCGATTCCTATCCGGCGTACGAAAACACGCGCATCTACGCGATGGTCGACCAGCTCGTCAATGCCGGCTTCCTCGTCACGGACCTGCGACCGCCGTTGGTCGGCGCCGATCCTCTCGCGCACATAGCCGCGCGCATCAACGATCGCCGCGTCACCGATTTTGCGACGGCTGTCGCCGCCTATCAGAATGCTTCGCCCGAAGACGCCGTCGCGGCTTACCGAAAGGCCAACGAGGTCGCCACGGGTGACGGCCAGGCCATACGCGTCGACCTGCGTTTCGACGCGCGGATCAGGATCCCGCAGATCGTGCTGGCCGAGGCGTACGAGGCGGTGTCCGCATTGGACAGAGCCTCGCCGCCGCTGACCGAGCCCGCACACCTGGCCGAGTTTCGCGTGCGGCTGATGGAAAAATACGGACGCAACACGCTCGTACCGCTCTTGGACGCGCTGGACACCGAGCGTGGCATCGGACCGCCACCGATCTATCGCGACCCCGCCGCCAAGACACCATCACCTCCGCACGATCCCCGCACACCGCACCTCGCCAGGTGGGTGCAGGAGGCCACGCTGGACGGCTCGCGCGAGATCGCATTGACGCCCCAACGTCTTGCCTCATGGGAAAGCCCAGTGCCCTCCGGCCGGCCTGCCCGCGAGATGGCGTTCCATCTGATGGCCGACTCGATGCCAGCCGTCGACGCCGGACGGTTTCGGCTGATGCTCGTGCCGTCGATCGCCAGCGGCATCCGCGGCGCGAGCCTCGGTCGTCTCCTGCACCTGTTCGACGACGCGTTCACCGCCGGCGACGAGCATGCGGCGCAGCTGGATTTCGTCGTTACGAAACCGAAACTCACCAATGTGGCGATGCAGCCGCGACTACTGCCGCGGCTGATCCCGATCGGCACGTTCCACGATCCGGACGCCTCCGGCATCGTCTCGCCTGCCAACTTGGCCTTGTACGCCAACGAAGACCGCCTCGGCCTGGTCGGTCTGTCCGACGGCCGCGAGATTCGTCCGGTCACGTACTCGATGCTCAACCCGACCCTTGGCACCAACGACGTCGGACGGCTGCTGCGAGAGCTGGGTCGCGAAGAAGAGCGCTGCGCGTACGACTGGCATTGGGGACGCCTGTCGGCGTTGCCGTTCCTGCCACGCGTCACCTATGGGCGTACGGTGTTGACCGCGGCACGATGGGTCCCGCCGGAGGAACTGGCCGACAGGACCCTCTCCCCCGCTGACTGGGACCGGAAAATGACCGGCTGGCAACGCCGTTTCGACCTGCCGGACGTCCTGCAGCTGAGTTTTGCCGACAACCGCGTCGAAGTCGACCTCGCCAGCGGTCTGCATCGCCGTCTCGTCCAGGCCGAGCTGGCGCGCGGGCTGTCGTGTGTCTTCACCGAGTCGCCGCACACGACGCCGGAAGCCACCGGATGGTTGTCGGGTCATGCCAGCGAAATCGTGCTCCAGGTGCCGCGCGAGGGCGAACCACGGCGACAGCCGGCAGTGCCACGTACGCGAGCGTCGACAGCCTGCCATCGCCTCGGCGGCCCTTGGCTGTATGTGAAAATCTACGCCGCGGCGAGCCGTCACAACAGTCTCCTGACCGGACCGGTTCGTCAGTTGGTCGCCGACCTGCCTGACGGTGTCGATCGCTGGTTTTTCATCCGTTATCGAGATCCGGACGATCATCTGCGATTGCGCTTCCACGCCAGCGATCCGCGCGTACGCACGGCCGTCGAGGCCGCGGTTTTCGCGATGTGCGGCCAACTTCGCGACGACGACCTGGCCAGCCGTGTCGTTGTCGAGGAATACGCACCAGAAGTCGCACGCTACGGTGACGGCGCCGCACTCACGGCCGCGGAACGCGTTTTCCATGCGGACAGCGAACTCGTCCTGACGCAGCTGACCACGCGTCACGACCTGCCGCCGACACTGGTTGCCGCGTTGGACGTTGTGTACATGATGCAAGCACTGCGCGGAGATGCCTGGCGCGACGCGTTGTTGTCCATGTTCAAACGCGAACCGGAGACGCCGGATTTCCGCAGGTTTCGGAGCAAGCTGCCGGCGATGGCCGACACTCAGCCGCCGGCTCTGGCTCGTCGTGGCGAGGCTTTGTGCGCGTACGCGGCACTCGTCGACACGGACGACCACCCAGACGCATTCGGCGGATTGCTGCACATGCACCATAATCGCGCGATCGGCATCGACCCTCACTCGGAAAGCGCCAGCTATGCCGCCGCGCGGAACCTGGCGCAGAGCCTGGTCAACCGCGAACGCGCGAGGCAATGACCGACGTCCGGGCGGCCGCGTACGACATCGCCTGCGCGGTTGCCGAGCGGCTCAGCGATCCGGCCATCGTCGCCGCCGTCGCCACGGCCTCGTGGTCGGCGTGCGCGGCGGCCAGGCCGAGCGAGTGGCGGGCGGCCTGGCTGAGCGACGGCCATCCCGGCATCGCGGTTTTCCTTGCCGAGATGGCTCATGTCGATCCTCGATGGCTGCCGGCCGCGCGCGCTCATCTCGCCGCGGCGGCCACACACCTCGGTCCGTTCGCGCGGCTGCCGAGCCTGCACATCGGCATGGCCGGCATAGGTTTCGCGGCGACCGCTGTCTCCAGATCCAACGCCGACTGTGCCGCCATGATCGCCTACTGCGACCGTGCCGTGCGATCCGGTCGCATCAACACTGCGGACACGACGGATTTCGATGTCATCAAAGGCACCGCTGGCGTGACGCGCTACCTGTTGCATCGCGCCGATCCGGGCGTACGCGCTCACGTGCGCGCACTTATCCGCCATGCTCAGCCAAAAAAGATCGACGGTTGCGCGGTCCCCGGCTGGCTTCTGCCTGGCAATGCACTCACCCTGAGCCGCAACGACCGCGATGAGGTGACCACCGGCCTCGATCTGGGTCTCGCGCACGGCATCGCCGGATCGTTGGCCTGCCTGGCCATCGCCGCCGACAACGGCGTCGACGAAGCCGGCCTCGTCGAGGCGATCGACACGATCGCGACCTGGCTGGCCGGCTGGTATGGCCGATCCGCGACCGGAAACTGGCCGATGGCCGTACGCCTTGAGGAGGAAATCGCCGGCGGACCGGCCGATTCACCGGACCGGGCCGCCTGGTGTTACGGGACACCCGGCATCGCGGCAGCTCTCCACCTCGCCGCCGCTGCCGTCGATCGGCCGGAATGGTCGGCGCTCGCGGCGACCGCTTTGGACAAGCTGTGTGCCAACTCCGCGGACCTGGCGCCGGTCGACGGCACCGGACTGTGCCACGGCTGGGCCGGCCTGCTGCACATCGTACGGCTGGTCGACAATGGTCCGGTCGCCGACGAGCTGGCCAGCCGCATTGTGGAATCCTATGACGACCAAGAAAGTTTCGGCTTTCGCTATGACGGCACACACGGACGTGCGCCGCGCGACATTCCAGGCCTGCTCGGCGGCGCCGCCGGCACGGCCGCCGCACTGCTCGCGTACGCCACCGGCGAGCCGCCGCGTACCGGCTGGGACAAGGCACTGCTGTTGCGATGAATCAACTCCTGGACGCGAAACTCGCGGCAGAGGTCGAGACCGTCGCGCGCGATCTCACCGACCGGCTCGCCGACGACACGGTCCTGGCCGCCGGCATCGGCGCGTGCGCACGGCAAACTCGGTTCCACAGGGAATTCGCCTGGCGCGATCTCTCACTTGCTCAAGGCTCCACCGGACAGGCATTGGCGTTCTTCACCGTCGCCGACGCGTTCAACGTGCCCGCGTACGCTGAGAAAGGCCACCGCGCGCTGCGGACCGCCGCATCGTCGCTGTCATTGCACGACGTCACGCTCTTCGGCGGTGCGTCCGGTTTCTCAGCGGTCGCGGCATTGTCGGCCGGGCAAGGCAATTATCGTCGGCTGCGCCAACAACTCGACACGATCCTGCCGCCTGCCATCCTGGCTCGCGCCGCGGCGGGAGCCGACTTCGACCTCGTCAACGGCCTGGCTGGCTGGATCGCCACGCTCCACGATTCCGAGAGAGCGCGTGACGACATCATCGTACGAGCCACCGAACTCCTTGCGCCCGCGGCAAAGCTGCGGCAGCTCCGGATCCCCGCGTCCCGTCTGGAAGAACAACAACGAGTGCTGGCACCGCACGGCTATCTCGACTGCGGGCTCTCACACGGTCTGCCCGGCCTCGTCGCGGCGCTGGCTATCTCAGCACCACTGTCGGACGCGGCTCTCGAGGCGCTCGGGTACGCCACCGACTGGCTGGCGCGCCAGATCGTGGAAACCACGCATGGCCCCAGCTGGCCACGTTTTGTTCTGCTCGACGAAAACGGCGACCTGGCCGGACCCGGCACGCTCAACCGTCCCGGCTGGTGCTATGGCGATCCCGGTGTCGCACGCGCGATGTGGCTCGCCGGCACGGTCCTCGACCGCGCCGACTATCGCGATCTCGCCATGAAAAGCCTGTCCACCGCGCTCGCCAACGTCGACCAACTGACCTCGCCGACGTTCTGTCACGGGCTGGCCGGCCTGCTCATGACCACCTTCGTTTTCGCCAGCGACACCGGACAACCGGCACTCGTGACAGCGACCGCCGACCTGGTCCGCCGGCTCCTTCGGCATTATGACCCGAATTCTTTGCTCGGATTCCGCGATCACGAGGTCGGCGGTGACGCCGTGGACAACCCCGGCTGGTTGTGCGGCACGGCCGGCATCGCGACCGTGCTCGCGACCATTTGCGCGTACGACCGACCACAGTGGACACGTCTGGTCCTGCTCGACTGAACACGGACCGGGACGCACTAAGCTCTGTTTCGAAACGGGCCTTAGCCGGCGTGTGCGGTCTTTCCGCCGTCGAGCACCATCTGTGCGCCGGTCATGTACGGGAAGTCGTCCGACGCCAGCGCCAGCGCGAAGGCCGCGACCTCGTCCGCGGTGGCCATCCGGCCAAGCCCCGGCACGTGCGACTTGGCCCACTGCGCGGCGAAAACTCGCCACACCGACTCGGGGGCGTTGAGCATGCCGGCGGCGCGCCGCACCAGCTCGGTGTCGGTCGTACCAGGAATCAGTGCGTTGACGCGGATGCCTTTGGGAGCGAAGTCGAACGCCGCCGACTGGACAAGTCCGACGATGCCGCGCTTGCTCGCGGTGTACGCGGCACGGTTTTCGGTGGTGGACAACGCGTTCGACGACGAAGTGACCAGGATGACGCCACCACCCGCGGCGACCAGATGTGGGATTTCGTATTTGGTGGCCAAAAACGCACCACGCAGGTTGGTGTGCACAACCTGGTCGAACTCCGCCGAGCTCAGCTGGTCGACGGGCTTTTCGATGGTGACACCGGCATTGTTGAAGGCCACGTGCAGGCCACCGTACTTTTTCGCGATCTGGTCGACGAAAGAACGCACGCCTGACTCGACGCGCACGTCCGCGCGTATGTAGGTGGCCTCGCCGCCAGCCGCGCGGATCTCCGCCTCGACCGCGCGGCCGCGGTCGACTCGCCGGCCACAGAAGCCGACCTTGCCGCCTTCCGCGGCGAACTGGATCGCCGCGGCACGGCCGATTCCGGAGGTCGCGCCGGTGATCAGCACGACCTTGCCGGCGAAACGGCGGCGTCCGGACGGCCGGTAAGGCGGCGCCGCCGCGCCGACTCCGACGGCCGCGCCAGCGCCAAAGCCCGCGGCGAGTCCGGCCGCGCCGATCGCCGCACCGCGCAACAGTCCGCGCCGGCTGTGTCCGGCCGGCTCGTTGGTCTCGGTCATCACGTCCCCAATCTTGACACTGTCAAGACCGAGGCTAGAGCTGCGATCTGGACAGTGTCAAGATAGGATTTCGGCATGAGCACAACGCGGTCGTACCACCACGGCGACCTACGCGACGCGCTCGTACGGGCCGCCGTCGACCTGCTCGCCGAGCGCGGCGTCGAGAGGTTCAGCCTGCGCGAGACGGCGCGCCGCGCCGACGTGTCACCGGCGGCGCCGGCACACCACTTCGGCGACGCACGCGGCCTGCTGACCGAGGTCGCCGCGCGCGGTTTCGACGCACTGCGGCAGGAACTGCGGTCAGCGGGCGGCGATCCCACCGACCGGTTGTACGCGCAGGCCGTCGCATACGTCCGGTTCGCGCTGGCCAAGCCTGGCCAGTTTCAGCTGATGTTTCGCCGTGACATGCTCAAATCCGCGGATCCGCGGCTGCGGGCCGCGTCGAAGCAGGCACACGGCGAACTCGTCGATGCCGTCCGCGGCTACCTCGGACCGGATCGGGCCTGGCGCCCGGCGGCAACCGGCGCGTGGTCGCTGGTCCACGGCTTCGCCCAGCTCGCACTCGATGGAAAGTTCGACGACACTGACGATCTGGACGCGATGCTGATCGACGTGCTTGAGCTGACTTTTCCCCGTACGCGGTGATTATTCGGCATCGAAGCCCTCCGGTGCTCGGTCGAGAAACGCGCTGACCGCCGCGATCCGCCCGTCGTCGGCGAATTCCAGCACGTCCATGCCGGCTGCGAAGGACTTTCCGTCCCCCACCTCGATCTCCCAGCTGACCCGGGCTCGGTCGGTGTGGAACTGTGGCTTCCCGCGGTGCAAAAACCTCACCGCGCCGACGTTGGCGCCGACGTGGCCGCGAAAGTCGATCATCGCGTCGACGCTCTCCAGAATGCCGACCGGCGCGTGATAGCTGACGCCGTCAGCGAAAACCGTCGTCGCGATGCGCCGCTGTTCCTCCGGTGTGTCGGCGTTCCAGAACGCGAAATAACGCTCGACGGTCGCCTCGTGGTTGGTCATGACGTCCTCCTGCCGGGTGATTTCGTACGCCGACTGTGCCGGGGCTCACGACGCGTGTCGATAACCTGCCAGGTCATTGCCTTGCCGCGGAAAAATGCGCAGGCTGGTGCCATGACGGTGACGGAACCGGTCGGCGCGCTCGTACGGAAGTGGCGGCTGCGGCGGCAACGCTCGCAGCTGGACGTGTCGGTGGCCGCCGACCTCTCGACGCGGCATCTGAGCTACATCGAGACCGGACGCGCCATGCCGAGCCGGCAGATGATCGAGCGGCTGTGCGAGGAACTGGACGTGCCGCTGCGCGAACGCAACGCGTTTTACCTGGCCGCGGGCTTCGCGCCTGCCTACGCCGAGCGTGCGTACGCAGACCTGGCGGCCGCGCGTACGGCGGTGGAGGCGGTGTTGACCGGCCTTGAGCCGCACCCGGCGCTCGCGGTCAACGTGCGCTGGGAACTGCTGGCGGCCAACCGTGCGATGGCTGTCTTTCTTGACGGCGTCCCGGACGAACTGCGCAGGCCGCCGTTGAATGTCCTTCGTGCCACATTGCATCCGGACGGTTTGGCCGGCCGGATCAGCAATCTCGGCCAGTGGCGCGGCCACGTACTGCGCCGGATCCGCCGCCAGCTGGCCAGCACCGCTGCCGACGGCCTCGCCGATCTGTTGGCCGAGCTGGAAAGTTATCCGGCGCCTCACGACGACGGCAGCGTGCCGTACGACGGTCTGGTCATTCCGCTGCGATTGTCGTTTGGCGGCGGTGAACTTTCCTTTCTCTACACCACGACGGTCTTCGGAGCGCCACTGGACGTGACTCTTGACGAGATCGCCATCGAAGCGTTCTTCCCCGCCGACGCGACAACCGCCGACGTTCTTCAGGACATGTTGAAGGAATTCGCGTAGTCATCGGCCAAAGTTTGGTGGCCGAACGATGAGTCCGCGCGGCCGTGACGGAAACGTCGTACGGAATCCGGCCAACACCGCCGCCGACGACATTCCGCCAGCCGCCGGGCGTACTGGATCTCCAGTGGACTTGACGTATCTCGATATCGAAATATGATGGTCGTCATGGCACGAGCAGCGACGACCTCGGACGTCTTCAACGCGATCGCCGAGCCGCAGCGCCGCGACATCCTGATGCTGCTGCGGGCGGGCGAGCGGCCGGTGACGGAACTGGCGCAGGAGCTGGGGATGGCCCAACCGCGGGCTTCCCATCACCTGCGAGTGCTCCGGGAGGTCGGTCTGGTGCGGGTCCGTGGTGCCGGCAAGCAGCGCTTCTATGGCCTCGACGCGCGCGGACTGCGGCCGGTGCACGAGTGGACTGGTGGCTTCGAGCGGTTCTGGAACGAGAGTTTCGACCGGTTGGACGCATACGTACAAAATCTGAAGCAGGCAAAGCAAGGGGACGACTGATGGCAGGAGCAAGGCAGCCGACGGCCGACCGGGAGATCGTGATCTCCCGGGTCATCGACGCACCGCGAGAGCTGGTTTTCGAGGCGTTCACCGAGGTGCGGCATCTGTCGCGGTGGTGGGGCCCGGACGGTTTCACCACCACCACCCGGTCGTTCGAGTTTCGCGCCGGCGGAGAGTGGGATTTCATCATGCACGGGCCGGACGGCACTGACTATTCCGAGTGGATTTCGTGGACCGAGATCACGCCGCCGGAGCGGATCGCACTGCTGCACGGTGAGTCCCGCGGCGACCCGAACGCCTTCGAGTCGGTCCTGACATTCGAGCCGGACGGCACGGCAACACAGATCGTTATGCGAACGCTGTTTCCCAGCAAGGAACTTCGCGACCAGGCGGTCGAGAAATACCACGCGATCGAAGGTGGCCAGCAGACCCTGGACAGCCTGGCCGCGTACGTCGCCGAGATCATTCGAGAGCATGCGGAGGACTGATGGCCGGCAAGGTGTTCTTCAGCGTGACGATGTCGCTCGACGGCTTCATGGCGCCGGAGGCAGTACCGGTCGAGGACGTCTTCTCCCCCGAAGGTCAGAATGACCCGAGGGTCCAGCGATGGATGACAAAATGGTCGGAGCTGCAGGCGTGGGCTTTCCCGCAACGGTTCTTTCGGGAAAACCTCAAGCTCGGCGAAGGCGGCGAGGAAGGACTCGACAACGACATCGCTCGGTCAACGTACGAACGGACCGGGGCGAGCATCATGGGTAAACGCATGTTCGACGCCGGCGAGCTCGCCTGGCCGGAGGACGCGCCGTTCCATACGCCGGTCTTCGTCGTCACACACGAAAAACGCGATCCCTGGGAACGGCTCGGCGGCACCACCTTCCACTTCGTCAACGACGGCGTCGAAACCGCGCTCGACCAGGCCCGCGCGGCCGCCGGCGACCGCGACGTACGCATCGCCGGTGGCGCCGAGACGATCGTGGCGTACGTCAATGCCGGTCTGGTCGACGAGTTCTCGATCGCGCTGTCGCCGGTGTTGTTCGGCTCTGGAATCCGCCTGTTCGAAGGCGTCGACGCGGATCGCGTGGCCCTGGAACCCGTCCGCGCGGAGCCCTCCCCCAGGGTGACCCACCTAACGTACACCGTCCGGAAACGACAGATCTCTGATAACGGCGCCTCTCGCGGGCTTACTCCGGAAGGGAATGGATAGGCAGGCGGAGCTCGTCAAACGATGTCGTAGACCAGGTGTGTCGCGGTGGAGGTGACAGTGACGCTCCGCTGCACGAGCGTACGCGTCGCGCCGCCGGTGAACAGCGGTGTGCCGGCACCGAGCACGACGGGTGAAAGGTGTACGAAAAGCACGTCGACCAACCCGGCTTCGAGCGCCGAGTGGATCGACGCGCCGCCACCCATGAGGACGACATCTCGGCCGGACGGCGCTTTCTGGCGCGCGACGGCGACGGCGTCGGACACGCCGGTGGTGACAAAGGTCCAGTCAAGATTGGTCAGCCGCACCGATTCCGGCGGCGAACTGGTCATGACCACAAACGCCGGCTTTCCGACCTCGGTGGCGCCATAGCCGACCTGCTCGCTCCACCCCTTCGGCCCGTCGACCACGTCGAAGAGCCGGCGGCCGAGGATGACCGCTCCGGAGCGAGCGGTCCCCTCCCGCAGGATCCGGCGATCTTCGTCGTCGCCAGAAAAAGCCCAGGTGTGCAGCGCCTCGCCGCCGTCGCCGAGACCGTTGTCGGGGCCGGCGTTCGGACCGGTGACGAAGCCGTCGAGAGAGATCGAGATGTCGGCAACAACGCGCGTCATGTCAGTTCCTTTCAGCGTGATGGACGCAGTGATCGCGGTGGGGTGAAGGAAAGAAATGCTGGCGGCATGGCTTTGTCTTGGAAGGTGGGGAAATCGAGGACGTTCTGATAGTCAGGACCGTACGCGGCGGCCTCACGGTTGAGCTGCGACGGTCGCAGGTCAGGCCACCGGCCGGTGTCGATACGTTGCAGCAAAGCACGAATCGCGACGAGTTCTTCGGCGTCGCTGATGGCGCAGTGCATTCCGCGGTCGGTAAACAGCTGCCGCAGTTGATCGCGCCGGTCGACCTGCTGCGCATACCACCGCTCCTGGTCCGGCACCGCGCCTCCGTCTTTCGGCGTGTGTACGGTGATGACCGGCACCGGCGTACGACCGCTGGGGACCCAGAAACGGTAGAGATAGCCGACCGCGGACGGGCTGGCTGCGATCCGCGGTGCCGCATTGAGCCTGGCGAGGTCGGTGTCCAGATCGAGGCCGGCCGACGCGTACGCGGTGCGCACCTGCCGGGTCAGCGCGGATCTGGCCAGCTGCGCCCGATAGTCGATGCCGAGGTTCCACGAGGGATTTCCGCCGGCACGGCGTTCGATGTCGGCGGCGCGTTCGTACGGCCCGGCGAAAAGCAGGTAGCTGCTGAGCCATTCCGCCTGCGCGCGGATCTGACCGTCCAAGGTGGACGGCGGCGGCTCATGACCGGAGAAGGCGCCGGGGATGTTGCCGAACGACGCGGCGAGCGCGATCCGTGCTCTGCCTTGCGGCGTGGCGACCGCGTCGTTGATGGCCTTGGCAAGCAGGTCGTTGCTGTGTTTGGGATCGCGAGCCAGGACCAGGTCGATGTCCTGATCTTTTGCCGGTACGAGCAGGGTTTTGACCGCGTACAGCATGTCGAGCGCGGTGTTCAGCGTGGCTCCGGCGTCCAGCTCGGCGCACATCGTCGCCACGCCGGCAAACCGTCCGGGGTTGCGCTCGGCCAGCTCGACCGCGATGAGACCGCCGTGCGACTGGCCGGTCGACAGCGTACGGCGCGGATGTCCGATGTTTGCGTCAAACCAGTCCAGCAGGGCGATCTGGTCGTGCAGCGCCGGCTCGGTCACATAGCCGGTGACTCCGGTGAAGTTGGACGCGGCCAGCGCGTAGCCGTTGTCGAGCAGCCACGTCGCGGTGCGTGACCGGTCCGGCGGCCGGTTGGCCAGCCAGATGCCACCAGGCGGCGCGCCGACGGTGGTCGGCCAGTCGCCGTGGCTGAACAACACCAGTGTGCCGTTCCAGCGCCGCGGCATCTCGATCCGGAAATCCGCGCTGCCGATCGTGCCGGTGATCGTTCGCCGGCCGGTTTCGGCAGCGGTGACCGGACCGCTGGCGAGCAGGACGACCACGGTGGCGACATAACCGGCGACGCGGAGCCAACGGTGGATCATATCGCTCCTTCGATGAGTTGCGTTTTCGCGAAATGATCGTCAGCTTCGCGTACGGCGGTGGCAGAGTGCTGTCAGTCCGGTGAAACTCGGCTGAGGAGGTGCCGTCCATGCTGACTGTCGACCTGCTCGGCGCCTTGCGCGTCGCACTGGACGGACGGCCGGTCGAGCTGCCGGCCGGACGGTTGCGCGCGCTTTTGGCTGTGTTGGCGCTGTCGGCGGGCCGGACGGTCTCGACGGACGAGCTGGCGGCGGCCGTCTGGGGACCGGAGGCCGGCGGCGACGCGCGAGCCAATGTGCGTACGAACATCAAGCGGTTGCGCCAGGTCCTCGGCGCCGCGGAGGTGATCGCGGCTCGACCAGGCGGCTATCTGTTGAACGTCGATCCCGATCAGGTGGACGTGCTTCGTTTCGGCCGGCTGCTCGATGAGGCCGCGGCGACGTCGGACCCAGCCACCGAGCGGTGCCGGCTGGACGCCGCGTTGGCACTGTGGCGCGGCTTTCCTCTCGACGGCATCCGGATCGACCGCGCGGTCGGACCCGCGCTGGAAGGCCGATATCTGACAACGTTGGAGCGGCGGACCGACCTCGACCTCGCCGCCGGCTCGCGTCCGGAGCCGACGGCGCTCGTCGCGGCAGCCGAGCGCCATCCGCTGCGCGAGTCGCTGTGCGTACGGCTGCTCCAGGTGCTGGCGGCAGCCGGTCGTCCGGCAGAGGCGCTGGAGCGGTACGAGACGATCCGGCGGCGGCTTGCCGACGAGCTCGGCGTCGATCCGAGCCCTGAGCTGCGGCAGGTGTACGCGGACCTGCTCGCCGGTCGCGGTCCGAGCCAGCTGCCGTCGGTCCCCCGCCAGCTGCCGCCCGGCGTCCATGGATTCGCCGGACGCGAGTGCGAGCTGGCGGCGCTCGACGGGTTGCTCGATCCGCGCCGGCGGTCGTTGCCGGTGGCGGTGATCGCCGGCACGGCCGGCATCGGAAAGACGACGCTCGCCGTGCATTGGGGACACCGGATCGCCAGCCACTTTCCGGACGGCCAGCTCTATCTGAACCTCCGCGGCTACGACCCGTCGGACGTCGTACGGCCAGAGGCAGCGATCCGCGAGTTTCTCGACGCGTTGCGGGTGCCGCCACACGAGATCCCGGATGGCGCGGCGGCTCAGGCCGGCCTGTTTCGCAGCCTGCTCGCCGAGCGGCGCATGCTCGTCCTGCTGGACAACGCTCGCGACGCCGACCAGGTCATCCCGCTGCTGCCCGGCGCGTCCGGCTGCCTGGTCGTCGTCACCAGCCGTGAGCACCTCACCGGCCTGGTCATGGCGTGCGGCGCACGCTCGGTCACGCTCGACCTGTTGCCGCCGAGCGAGGCCAGACGGCTGCTGGCCAGCCGGCTCGGCGCCGACCGGATCGCCATCGAGCCGGCCGCGACCGACGAGATCATCCGGCGCTGCGCCGGTTTGCCGCTGGCGCTGGCCATCGCGGCCGCTCGAGGCGCGATCCGTCCCGCGCATCCGCTCGACGCGCTCGCCACCGAGCTTCGCGACGCCCTCGGCGCGCTGGACCGGGCCGCCGGCGTACGCGCCGTCTTCTCCTGGTCGTACGGGACGCTCAGCGAGCCGGCGGCCCGGCTGTTCCGGCTGGTCGCCGGCCTGCATCCCGGCCCGCACAGCACGACCGCGGCCACGGCGAGCCTGGCCGGCATCCCGGACTCGCAGGCGTCGGCGCTGTTGGCCGAGCTGGCCCGCGCCAACCTGCTGACCGAGCCCGCGCCGGATCGGTTTTCCTGCCACGACCTGCTTCGCGCGTACGCGGCCGAGCTCTGCCAGGCCCACGACGCGGATCGAGCGGCCGCGCGGCAACGCGTCGTCGACCACTACGTACGTGCCGCCGAGGCGGCCGCCGCGCGGCTGGCTTCGATGGAGCGTGGACCAGGCGACGCCGTCACCACGGCGAGCTGGTTCGCCACCGAGCGCCACGTCCTGCTCGCCGTCCTGAAGCTCGCCGTCACGGCCGGGCTCGACCGGCAGGTCTGCGCCCTGGCGGAGGCGCTGTCCATTTTTCTGCACCGCCACGGCCATTGGCACGATCGAGCCGACGTACAGCGTGCCGCCGTCGACGCGGCACGCCGGCTCCACGACCCGACGGCGGAAACACGCGCGCTCTGCAACCTGGCTCGCGCACTTGCCGACCTCGGACGTTTCGACGACGCGCACACGTGTTTCGACAACGCGTCGCAAGACGACCCGTGGACGCACCACAATCGCGACATCGTCTACGCCATCCAGGGCCACCCGGCCGACGCACTCGATGCCGCAGTCCGCGCGTACGACCTCTTCGAACAACAAGGTGACCAGGCCGGTCAGGCGATCGCGCTCACCGACATCGGCTGGCACCACGGCCGGCTCGGAAACCACCTGCGAGCCGTTGAGCTGTGCGAGCAAGCCCTTGTCCTGCACCAAAAACTTGGCAACCGTACGTACGAGGCGCACACGCTGTCCTGCCTCGCCGACAGTCATCTCACCGCCGGCGACCCGGCCGCGGCCGCCGCCTGGTGGCGCCAGGCGCTCGACCTTTTCCGAGAGATCAGCGATGTTTACGGCGAGGCAAGCACACTCGCCCACCTCGGAGCCTGTCATCACCACGCCGGCGACGACGTGGCCGCGTACGAACACTGGCATGCGGCCCGTCTGGTGCTCGATCAGCTCGACGCGTACACCTTCGAGCAGATCTACGGCCAGCTGGCCAGCTACGACCGGCGCGCGGCCGACGCCTTCCGCGACACCGCCAAGGGCGCTATTTCTTGTTGATGGTGTCTCGATAACTGTCCGCGTACGTCGGCGAGTCCTTCACCAAATCGTCGCAGAATGCCGCCACATCGGTGCCGATGAGTTCGAGGACTCCTTTGCCTGCCGCCGCTCCTTCCTCGAAGAAGTCGACGATGCCTGGCAGCAGCGTGCCGTCGGTCAATCCGACCGGTCCGACCTTGAAGAAATACTTCTGGATTTCCTTGTAGACGATCTGATAGTCGCGCGGCAGTGCCTTGACCCGCGCCATGTGCGCACGCCACTGCTTCTTGCCCTCGATGATGTCCTGGATCCCCATGTCAGCCCCGTCCCAGTTTCCTCGCGACATTTCGGTTCAGCTGGTCGCGCCACCGGTCGCGATAGGTGCGCGCTCCCTCGCCGCCGGCCAGTGCCGCGCAGAAACCGGCGATGTCGTCACCGAGCACATCCTCGATGCTCTGCTCCTCGGCCGCCGTCTCCTCGAGCAGTCCGAGAGCGCTGTCGAAAATCGGCATCAGGTTGCGGCCGGTGAAGTCCGAGTACGAGAAAAGATGCGTCTTCATCTCCTCCCAGGCCGCGCGATAGTCGGCCGGCAACACGGCGGCGCGTGCTTCGAACGTCTTCCATTCCTTGGTGAGATCGTTTCCGGTGACCGTGTCCCAGAAGTTCATGTGTCCGTCCTCTCCAGCTAGGAGATCTTGCGGCGATAGATGACCATCGCCAGAGCGAAGGCGACAACGAGGATGCCAACCATCCAGGAAAGTGCGCTCCAGATGTCGCCGCTGACTGGCTGCTGGGCGAAAAGATCGCGTATCGTGTTGACGATCGGCGTCACCGGCTGGTTGTCGGCGAACCATCGTACCGGCCCGGGCATGGTGTTGGTCGGCACGAACGCCGAGCTGATGAATGGCAGGAATATCAGCGGATACGAGAACGCGCTCGCGCCGGAGATGGATTTCGCGGTGAGGCCGGGAATGACGGCGACCCAGGTCAACGCGAGGGTGAACAGGACCAGGATGCCGGCAACCGCGAGCCACGCCAACACGCCAGCACCGGTGCGAAAACCCATCACGAGCGCGACGACGAAGACGACCGCGACCGAAATGAGGTTAGCCACCAGCGAGGTCAGCACGTGCGACCAGAGCACACCCGAGCGCGCGATCGGCATCGACTGGAAGCGGCCGAATATTCCGGTCGTCATGTCGGTGAAGAGCCGGAACGCCGTGTACGAGATGCCGGAGGCGATCGTCATGAGCAGAATGCCCGGCAGCAGATAGCCGACGTAGGTGCCGCTGCTGGCTCCGCGACTGATCGCGCCGCCGAAAACGTACACGAACAGCAACATCATCGCGATCGGGACGATCGCCGTCGTAATAATCGTGTCCATGCTGCGTGTGACGTGTTTCAACGACCGTGCGGTGAGTACGGCGGTGTCGCTGACGAGGTGAGTGCTCATGGCGTGGTCACCTTTCCACCATCGCCGACGATCGCCAGGAACACGTCTTCGAGGCTCGGCTGCTTTTCGACGTATTCCACCTTGGCCGGCGGCAGCAACCGCTTGAGCTCGTCGAGCGTGCCGTTCACGATGATCCGACCTTCGTGCAGGATCGCGATCCGGTCGGCGAGTTGCTCGGCCTCGTCCAGATATTGCGTGGTCAGCAGCACCGTCGTGCCGCCGGAGGACAGTTTCTTCACGGCATTCCAGACTTCGATGCGTGCCTGCGGATCGAGTCCGGTCGTCGGCTCGTCGAGGAAGATGACCGGCGGACTGCCGATGAGGCTCATCGCGATGTCGAGGCGGCGCCGCATGCCACCGGAATACGTCGCGACCCGCCGCGCGGCAGCGTCGGTCAGCGAAAACCGCTCCAGCAGGTCATCCGCGACACGGCCAGGCTTGCCGACGTGCCGTAAACGCGCCACCAAGACGAGATTTTCGCGCCCGCTCAGGATTTCGTCGACGGCGGCGAACTGGCCGGTGAGGCTGATCGACCGCCGTACGTCCGCGGGTTGCCTGGCGACGTCGAATCCATTGACCGCGGCGGTGCCGCTGTCGGCTCGCAGCAGCGTGGCGAGGATGTTGACAATGGTGGTCTTGCCCGCGCCGTTAGAGCCGAGCAACGCGAAGATGCTGCCGCGCGCCACGTCGACATCCACGCCACGCAGCACTTCGAGCTTGCCGTACGACTTTTTCAGGTCTCGCACACGAATCATCACATAACTCCTTGCCGGAGTTGGTGGAGCCGATCCACCAGAAACCCCCACGTTGTCCAGAATTCTTCGAGGTAATCGTGTCCGTGCGCGTTGAGCGAATAGACCTTGCGCGGCGGACCCTTTTCCGACGGCACCTTCTCCACGTCGACGAGCCCCTGCCGCTCGACCCGCACCAGCAGGGCGTAGATGGTGCCTTCGGCGATGTCGGCGAAGCCCTGGTCGCGCAGCCATGCGGTGATCTCATAGCCGTACGCAGGCCGACCGGCCAGGATCGCCAGCACGATGCCTTCCAAGGTGCCTTTGAGCAGCTCCGTTGCCTGCCTACCCATGGACGCGTCCTTCTACTCAATGTCACTGACTACCGGTAGATAGTAGCGCTGACTACCAGTAGATAGCAACACCAAGTAGCTGGTCTCCTGCAAGCCCACGAAGTCGGGGCGACCGAATCCACCAACTCACCACGGCCAGGAAACTGCGACTAGGGTCTGTCTCCATATTCCGGGGGGATGAGAGTCGAGATCCAAACGTCAGGCGGCCCGAGAAAGATGTGACAGCGGCTCGGCTATCGCCCCGCGCGGAAGATGAAGATAGACCCTAGGTGTTTCTGAAATGGGATGCCGGGTCCGGTGATCCAGAAGGCGGCTGGGCGTGCCGGGAAAGCGCCCTCATACCGGGCGTATCCGGGCGCCTTCCCGGTGCGTCCACGCGGCTTCTGGGACGCCCGAACCGGCGTGCCAGTTCAGAAACACGCCACTAGGCTCCCCAGCCGGCTTGGACGCCGCCGACACGGTCGGCTTCGATCTTCTCCTGATAGCCGGATGCCGCATACGTCGTCATCGGATCGGCTGGAAGACCGCGCGACTCGCGCCAGTCGGCGAGCGCCGGTCGTACGTCGGTATAGAAAGCGTCCATGACAATTTCGTTGGCACCGAGCACATCGCCGGCAGACTGCGCGGCGGCGAGTGCGTCGCGGTCGATGAGCAGAGCGCGCGCGGTCATCTCCTGTACGTTCAGCACGGAACGGATCTGCCCTGGCACCTTCTTTTCGATGTTGTGGCACTGGTCCAGCATGAACACCACGTCGGGACTGTTCAGTCCCCCGCCGCGTACGACCTCGGCGAGGATGCGGAACAGCTGGAACGGGTCAGCGGCGCCGACGATCAGATCGTCGTCGGCATAAAACCGCGAATTGAAGTCAAACGAGCCGAGCTTTCCCAGCCGCAGAAGCTGAGCGACGATGAACTCGATGTTCGTGCCGGGCGCGTGATGGCCGGTGTCGAGGCACACCTTCGCCTTGTCGCCCAGCGCCACCGTGTGCGCATAGCTGGTCCCCCAGTCCGGCACATCGGTGTGATAAAAGGCCGGCTCGAAAAACTTGTATTCCAGTACGAGCCGCTGCTCGTCGCCGAGACGCTGATAAATCCGCCGCAGCGAGTCGGCAAGACGGTCCTGACGAGAGCGGATGTCGTCCTGGCCGGGATAGTTTGTGCCATCGGCAAGCCAGATCTTCAGGTCGCGGCTCCCGGTCTCGTGCATCACCTCGATGCACCGGAAATGATGGTCGATCGCTTTCTGCCGGACCGTCGGGTCGGAATGTGTGAGCGAGCCAAGCTTGTACGCGTCGTCCTGGAAGGTGTTGGAGTTGACCGTGCCGATCGAAACGCCGTTGTCCTCGGCGTGCCGGCGCAGATCGGCGAACGAATCGACCAGATCCCACGGAATATGGACGGCGACCTTGGGTGCGAGGCCGGTGTGCTTGTGCACCTGCGCCGCGTCCGACACCTTCTCGAACGGATCGCGCGGAGTGCCCGGCGAGCCGAACACCTTGAAGCGGGTGCCCGAGTTTCCAAAGGCCCAGCTGGGAAGTTCGATCGTCTGCGCGGCGAGTGCCGGCGCGATGCCGGACAGCTCAGTCATGACTCTCAGCGCGCTCCCGTGACCGAGAGCTGGCCGGCTTCCAGCTGCCGGTCGGCCTGGCCGGGCAGCCGCAGCACACCTTCCACTCCCGGCGGAATGTCGACGTCTACGGTGATCTCGTCATCGGACACGACCCACTTTACCGCTATCCGCCCGTGCCGCGTTTTCAACGAGGTCTCCACTTCGGTGAGGCCGCCGCCAGGCCGCGGAGCGATGAGCACCTTCGCATAGCCGGGCGCCAGCGGAGCGATGCCACCGACGACGCGGTGCATCCAGTCGGCGACCGCGCCGAGCGCGTAATGATTGAAGGAAGTCATCTCGCCGGGGTTGATCGTGCCGTCCGGCAACATCGAATCCCAGCGTTCCCACACGGTGGTCGCCCCCATCGTGACCGGATAGAGCCAGGACGGACACTCGCGCTCCAGCAGGAGTTTGTACGCG
The DNA here is from genome assembly GCF_010993745.1 of Fodinicola acaciae. NCBI lineage: Bacteria > Bacillati > Actinomycetota > Actinomycetes > Mycobacteriales > Fodinicola > Fodinicola acaciae. The sequence goes on along the minus strand of NZ_WOTN01000001.1, from coordinate 389,994 downwards.
TCGTCAAGATGGCCGGTCCGCGTGAGCGCGTCGGTGACGAACGGCGTGCCGGCGAATCCGGTCGAAATGCGATAGCCGGCCTGCGCGCACAGCTCGGCGAGCCGATCGCCGGCCACCGCCTCGTCCTGCGCGTCGAGCAGGCCGAAGACGATCGCCAGCGCGTACACGGTCGTACAGTCGCTGAAAACCCGGCCATCGTGGACATAATGCTCGCTGAAAGCAGCCCGGAGTTTTCTCGCGAAATCGGCAAATTCCGCCTGCTCGGCCGACAGTCCGAGAATTGCCGCCGACTCGGCCACGATGACGGCCGACCGGTACGCGCAGGCCGTCGCCACGACGCCGGGGTCGGCCTTCGCCTGCGCCGGACGCTCGGGCGGCGCATCCGGGTCCAGCCAGTCACCAAACTGGAAACCGGTGTCCCACAGCCCGTTTGGCGACAGCAGCGAGCGTACCCGGCGCACGTGCGCGGCCATGGAGTCGAACTGAGCGCGCAGCACCTGGTCGTTTCCGTACGCCTGATAGAGAGTCCACGGGACCCACACGCCGGCGTCGCTCCAGATCGTGGTCGACTCCACCGGGCGGTCGAGGAACTTCAACACATCCGGCACGACGTACGGAATGATGCCGTCGTGGTGCGCCTGCTCCAGCGCCAGGTTGGCCAGCCAGTCGCGGAGAAATGCCTCCACGTCGTACAAAAAAGCGGCCGTCGGCGCGAACGCCGCGATGTCACCGGTCCATCCCAGCCGCTCGTCGCGCTGCGGACAGTCGGTCGGCACGTCGACGAAGTTGCCGCGCATCCCCCACACCACGTTTTCGTGGAACTGGTTCAACAACGGGTCCGAGCTGCGGAAGGTGCCGATCCGTTCGAGGTCGGATCCGATCGCCACGGCCGTCAGGTCCTCCGGCCTGAGTTCTCCCGGCCAGCCGGTGATTTCCGCGTATCGGAAGCCGTGGAAGGTGAAGGTTGGTTCGAACTCGTCACGGCCGCCACTGAGAACGAACCGGTCGGTCGCCAGGGCCGTACGCAACGGCCGCGTGCCCAGCTCGCCATTCTCCAGGACTTCCGCGTGCCTGATGGAAATCTCCGCACCTGCTTCGCCTTGCACGGTGACCCTGATCCAGCCGACCAGGTTCTGACCGAAGTCCACCAGGGTCTTTCCGGATGGCGACGTGGATATCTCTGTTACGGCCAGCTCTTTCCAACGCGTAACGCGGGGACCGACGTACGGCGTGAGGATGTCGGTGTCGAAGTCGAGGACGTGTACGCCGCACCAGCCATCACCGGCGAAGCCGGCATCGAGCCAGGAGTCGTCACGCCGGCGCGCGTCGATGGTCTGGCCGTCGTACAGGTCGTTCGCGAGCACGGCGCTCGGCCCGGCGGTCCAGGTCTCGTCCGTGCCGACGACCTGCGTCGAGCCGTCTTCGAACGTGACCTCAAGCTGCGCGAACGCGCCAAGTTCCTTGCCATAGAAGGCCGAACGCCCGGACCAACCCAGCCGGCCGCGGAACCAGCCGTTGCCAAGCGCGAGGCCGATGACGCTCGTGTCGTCAATCAGGTCCGTGACGTCGTACGTCGCATACCGAAGACGCCATTCGTAGCTGCTCCAGCCCGGCGTCAGCAGATCGTCGGAGACCGGCCTGCCGTTAAGCCAACCCTCCACCACACCAAAAGCGCTAAGCGACAGGGACGCGCTCGTAACGGCGCCGTGACCAGGATCGAGGCTGAACTCCCTCCGCAGCAGCGGCGCGCCATCGAAGTCCTTGTCTGCGGCGATCATGCGAGCTTGCCAGTTCATGGACTCTCTTTCCGTCGGGTTGCCTCAGCCTTTGATGGCGCCGCTGGTCATGCCACTGACGATCTGCCGGTTGAAGAAGATGTAGGCGACCAGCGGCGGAATGGTGACCAGGAAAATGGCCATGAACAGCTGGTTGTAGAAGCTCAGGTTTTGGCCGGAGAAGGTGTAGAGCGCCAACTGTACGGTCACATTTTGGTCGCCTGGCAGGAAATAGAGCGGTCCGGCGAAGTCGTTGAATACGAAGACCGCCTGCACCACGATCACCGTCACGATCACCGGCCGCAGCAGCGGCAGCACGACCTGGAAGAACAGCCGCACCGGTCCGGCGCCGTCGAGCACCGCGGCCTCGTCGAGCTCGCGCGGGATCGTCCTGACGAACACGCGGAAAAGCAGGATGCAGAAGGACAACCCCAGCGTCGTCTCGACGAGGATCATCCCGGGAATGGTGCCGAACAGCTTGAGTCCCTGCAGGACCCAGATGGTCGGCACCACCGCCGGCGGCACGATCAGGCCGGCGAGGACGAAGAAGTTGACGACCGGTCCCCATTTGCTCTTCTTGCGAGCGAGCACATATCCGGCCATCGCGGAGATGATCACCATGAGCGTGACCGAGCCGACCGTCAGGACGGCGCTGTTGATGATCGCGCGCCAGATCACGCCGTCATTGGAGGTGAGCGTGTCGCGCAGGTTCTGGAAGAAGACCCACCGCGTCGGCCAGGAAAACGCGAAGTTGGACGCCTCCGCCGGTGTTTTCGCCGCCTGCAGCAGCACGAACGCGAACGGTACGAGGAAGACCACCACGGACACCAGGATCGCGATGACACCGACGATCCAGGCTCGGAGCCGCCGGCGGTTCACAGCTCCACCTGCTTTCTGTTGAGGACGTACGAAAGCGGGACCATGATCGCGGTGACCAGGAGGAAGAGCACGACGTTGCCGGCGGTCGACAGGCCGAAGAAGCCGGCCTGGTATTCCTTGTAGATCACCGACGCGAGCACGTCACTGGTGAAACCGGGGCCGCCGCCGGTGGTGACCCAGATGATCTCGAAGGACCGCAGTCCGCCGATCAGCGAGAGGATGATCACCGTCGCGGTCGCACCGCGGCACAGTGGAATCGTGATCTGGCGCAGCGTCTTCCAGCCGCCGGCACCGTCGATCTTCGCGGCTTCGAAGTACTCGTGCGGAATGGCGACGATTCCGGCCATGAAGATGAGCGTCGCGATGCCGACGCCCTTCCAGACGTCCACGGCCGCGATCGTGTAGAGCGCGAGGTGTGGATCGGTGAACCAGCCAGGCTCGGGCAGTCCGAAGAAGCCGAGCACCGCGTTGACCATGCCGTGAAATGGATCGAGCAACGACTTGAACATGATCCCGACGCCGATCGTCGAGATCAGCACCGGAAAGAACACGACGGCACGGAGATAACCACGACCGACGACCGGTCCGGTCAGCAGCAACGCGAGGAAGAATCCGGCGACCACCTTGGTCCCCGACGTGATCACCGCGTAGATCAGCGTGTTGACGAAGCTGCTGTAGAGCTGCGGGTTCTGGAAGAACTGGACGAAGTTGGCGAAGCCGATGAACGTCGAGTCGAACAGCGACCAACGCGTCAAGGAGAAATAGAATGACGAGAACGTCGGAATGGCAAAGAACACCACGTACAAGGCGATCGCCGGGATGAAGAACCAGGTCGGATAGTACGACCGGATCCGTCGTCGTTTCCCCGGCGCGGACGCGTCGACCCTGACGTCGGCCGCGCGGATCGCGGTCGCCGAGTTGGCGGTCGAGGTCGGCATGGCGTCACTCCTCGTCCGGGTTGGCCCTACCAGCCTTTGAGTCCGAGCTGCTGCGCCTGTGCTTTCACGTCGTTGTCGTAAAGAGCCGCGCCGGCGGCGCCGGAGGTGATGCCGGAACCGACCTGGATGAGGATCTTTTCCAGGTTTGGCCCCTTGATCGGCGACACGAACTCGAGCGCCAGCCCGGTTTTCTTGACGTTCTGGTAGGTCAGCTCGTCGGCCACCAGCGCCGGCGTGTTGGCCGGCAGCTTGCAGCTGCTGATCGCGTACGGCCCGGACGGCACCTGCGCCTTGTTCTGGATCTCGCAGCCGGCCGGAGAGTTCAGGAAAGCGACGAGCTTCTTGGCCGACACGAGCTTGTCGCCGGTCGTCGACTTCGGGATGTACGCTCCGCCTGGTTCCCAGATCGTCGCGTGCGGTTCACCGGAGTCGGTCGGCATCGCGAAATAGCCGATGTCGTTGACCTGAGCCGGATTGCTCTGCACCACGTTGCCGATCGCCACGGTGATCATCGGATACTGCGCGGCCGCGCCGGTGGCGAGCAGCTTCAGCGCGTTGACGTTGGTCAGCGAGGCGAAGTCTTTGTTCATCAAGCCGAGCTTGAAAATCTGCTCGGTGTGCGTGAAGCCGGCAAGCGCTGGCGGGTTCACGTACTTTGCTTTGTTGTTGGTGTAGTCGGTGGCCCAGTTCGGGTCTTTCGCGCTCACGTTGGCAAAGTCGGCGAGGACGAAGAGCTGGCTGGTCCAGGTGTCACCGAACGACTGCAGCACCGGGGTGATGCCGGCGGCCTTGATTTTCTGGCTGTTACTGATGAACTGGGCCCAGCTGGTCGGCACCGACAATCCCAGCTTCGCGTAGACCTTCTTGTTGTACATGATGCCGCCGTCGAAGGTCGTCCCCCACGGCGCACCGTACACACCCTTCGGTGTGCTGACCGTTTTCTTGAAATCAGGGCTGATATCCTTCACCCATGGCTCGTCGGTGAGCGGCTGGAGCTGTGAGTCCGGATGCAACGCCTGGAAAAGCGACCCGGAGTTGTACAGGAAAACGTCGTCCATCGTCCCGGTCGACAGCCTGGTCTTGATCAGGTTGTCGCCTTCGGTGCCGCCCGGCCGCGTGTCGACCTTGACCTTGATCGTCGGGTTGGCCTTCTGGAATGCGGCCGCGAAGTCGTTCGCCGTCTTGGTGGCGACCGGGTCGTTTCCGCCGGCCATGAGGGTGATCGTCGAACCGGACCCGCCGCCGGTCGCACCGCAGCCAACCAGCGTGCCGCCGAACACGGCCGCGCCCGCGAGAGTGGCGGCAACGCGAGCTGCCGTACGTCGAGAGAACATGAACAGCCTCCCTGAGGTGGCGCCGCAGCTCCCGTCGGGTATTCCGGAGGGGATGCATTGAAACGCTTCAACAGAAGCTAGGAGCGCGAGCGGAAGGCGTCAATGGTGGTGTCCGATTGTAACGATTCAGTCGGGTGAATCGTACGCGCTTCGGCTGATTCGTGGCGAGATGCCGACGCTCCAACAGCCGTCGACCATTCTACGAAACCCGGCGGCTTGCGAACTTGTTTTCTTGATCTCACAGGGCAGCTCCACTCGCCGAACGTCACGTTTCACCGCCACGGCGTTGACCGCGGCTATTTCCACTGTGCGGGAGTGAGGAGGTAACCTCGGCGGGTGCGGAATCGGACCGGCCACATCGCCTGGCAGCTTTTTGGTGAGAAACCACGGATTTTGCTCTTGCATGGGATGAGCGACTCAGCCGCGTGCTGGGATCCGTTGATTCCGTTCTTCACCTCCTACGGCGGCGTGGTGGCGACCGACGCGCGCGGACACGGCGGCTCGGGACTGCCGGAGGAGCCGTTGGCCGAAGCTGTGCTCGCGGCCGACGCGGCCATGGTGTTGGACGAGCTTGACGCGGGGCCGGTAGTCGCGATTGGCCACTCGATGGGGGCCGCGACCGCCGCGCACCTCGGTCGCATCCGTCCGGATCTGGTCAGTGCCGCCGTACTCGAGGACCCGCCGACGTCTGGTCGCCAACAACACCCGGGTGGACATCCGGCGCCGGACTGGCTCGCCGACCTGCGTACGCTCGACCCGCAGGCCACCGTCGATCGGGGCCGCGCCGACAATCCCGCGTGGCCGGCGGACGAACTTCCGCCCTGGGCAAGGTCGAAACACGAGATGGATCTGGAATTTTTCGGCCGTCTCAGCCAAGCGTCACCGCCGCTGGTCGATGTGCTCGGAGCAGTCAGCTGCCCGGTCCTCCTTCTGCACGGCGACCCCGACCGCGGCGGCATCGTCACCGCCGAGGTCGCCGCCGAATGCGAACGCGAGGCTGGCGGTTCGCTGACCGTCAGGCACATCGACGGAGTCGGACACAACATTCACCGCGAGGCACGCGACCGATACAAAACCGTCGTCGGCGAATTCTTGGCCTGATAACGGAGACGCTGGCGTCAGAGAATTCTGTTCGTACGGTGACGCTCGAGTGCGCGACCGTAGCGGCGGGTCATCTCGGGCATGGTGTTCTCGCCGGAGGCGTCGCGCGGTAGTCCGAAAACATAGCCGGGGAAATCCAGTTCTCGTTGGATTTCCCAGATCTGTTCGTGCTCGGACGGTGCGAACAGCCGGGCGGGGTCGCCCACCGCGACCCAGCCGATCGGTACGACCGTCGACTCGGGCAGCACACTCCGCAGGTGCACCACCGCGCTGATCCGCACCTCCGCGCGTGAGCCGATTCTCGCGCCGTTGAAAATCCGTGTGCCGGTGGCCAGAAACACCTCGTCCGCCACACTGCATCCGGTCAGGTAGGCCATCGGCCCGACCAACACATGCCGCCCGACCCGCACCGGATCACGCGGAGTGCCGCGGAGCACCGCGTTTTCCATCACCACCACGTGTTCTTCCAGGACGACGGGGCCACCGTCGGCGGTCAGCACGGCACCGAACAGGACCTGGCAATGCGGTCCGACCCGGACATCACCACACAAGGTGGCGTTCGGCGCGACGTACGCGGTCGGATCCACGGACGGACTTTGGCCGTTGTGCTCGATCAACATCGGTTCACCCCTCCAAAAAGACAGGCAGCCGAAATCGTACGACCCCGCGCGGACGACCGCCCATCGACGCACGATGCTGACTGCTCCTTTCTGCCACCTGGTCGCCGGGAGCAGGTCACGGCGACATCTCGTTGAGAGCACGCAGATGGTCAGAGGCCAGGAACAGGTGTGCGAGGACCGGGCTTTCCGTTCCACCTGGCCATTTTCACCGGTCCGAACGGGCGCCTGGGCGGCCGGGTGACGGCCCGGGCGTGGGGGTCCGGGCCGTCACATGGCTCAGTGGTTCGGGTAGATCGTGTCGATGATCCAGCCGCGCGACGCTACGACAGAAGTGTCGATGTCGGGAGTCTGCCCGCAGATGTCACCTGGCCCTCGACTCACCACACCGGCCAGTTGCCACCGGCCGTCGATCTTCCACAGCACTGGCGAACCGGAGTCGCCGCCGCACGAACCTGACACTTTGTCAGGATTCTCAACGCAGAAGTCACCCGGCCGGATGCCGTACGCGTCACCGGCGGTCGGGTCGCTGACGCATTCAGGAGTGGCCGGATCCACGACCGGCGAGTCCAGCTCGTTCAGTCCGACCGGCAGCTGCGTCGGGCTGTTCTGGTCGATTGTCGTATAGCCCCAGCCAATCTGGCGCGTCATGGTGCCCGGCGGCGGCATCTTCGCCACCATCGCGGCCCGCTGGTTGGGCACCACGTGCTCAAGACGCAGCAGCGCGATGTCCTTGCCGTCGTTACGATCCGCCTTGTTGACCCAGTCCCACCGGACCTCGATCTGCGCCACGTTCGCCACCGTGCCGCCGGTCGTACGGTCATTCGACCCGATCCGTACGTGGAACGTCGACGGCGGCAGGCTGGTGTACGGCGCGCCGTTCACGCCGGGTTTGGTGACACAGTGCGCGGCCGTGATCACCCAGTTGTCGGACACCAATGTCCCACCACACCATTGCGTGTTCGGATCACCTTTGTATTCGCGCTGGATGGACACGACGAATGGATAGTTCTCAGATGCCGGATGACCGTTGATGATCGCCTGCGCCGGCGCGGCGCCGGCGAGCACGAGGCCAGCCGCCACCATCGCGGAAGCCGCGCGCCACAGCGTACGAGATTTCACCTCGAAGAAACCCTTTCGGTCGAGTGTGTAAGAGCAGGGTGAATTTTAGCGCTCAACAGCCAAGTTGATCACGCGGTGGTAGCGATATTTCGCTTGACCCGCCAGGAAGACGGGCAACACAGTGGGGCGGTGAATGTCCCAGAAAAGGTACGCTCCAGTTTCGTGGCCCCGGCGCGCCGCCTTCCCGGCGGAGCCGGCACGTCCTGGCAGATCGACGCGCTGGTCCTCAAACCCGATCAGGATCCGGCCGAGGCCGAGTGGACGGCCGGGGTGTACGCCGGCCTGCGCACCTCGGGGTTTCGAGTCCCGCGACCGGTGCCGGCGGTCGACGGCTCCTGGACGGTCGATGGATGGGCCGCGTGGACGTACGTGGACGGCACGCCCGGCGCGTTGGAGCACTGGCCTGAGCTGATCGCCGCCAGCCGCGCGTTTCACCTGGCCCTGGCCGGCGTACCAGCGCCGGATTGGCTGAGCCAGGAACGCAATCGGTGGGTCGTCGCCGACCACGTGGCGTGGGATGGGGCGGCCGTCGAGTTGGCGCCGGAGCTCGCCGACCTGATCGACGCGCTGCTGGCGACCACCAGACCGGTGCGGCTGCGCGACCAGCTGATTCACGGTGACCTCGCCGGCAACGTGCTGTTCGCCGACGGCCAGCCGCCGGCCGTGATCGACTTCTCGCCATACTGGCGGCCGGCCGCGTACGCGCTTGCCGTCGCCGCGGTCGATTTGCTGGCCTGGTCAAATGCGCCACCGGAGATCCTCGACGAGCTCGACGACGAGGACGAGATCGACCAGTTGTTGGTACGTGCGTTGGCGTGTCGGCTGGTGACCGAGTCGCTCGGCCGGCCGGACCGGGAAAGCCGGCTGGCGGTCCGCCGGGCCAACGCTCCGGTGGTCGACCTGCTGCTGTCGCGGCTGACCGGCCGGCCGGCGGCCGGCTATCTGACCGACCGGCAGATCGCGGAGCAGGCCAGCCACCTGCTCGGACGTGACATCGGCGTGCTGCGGCCGGCGCCGGGTGGCTACAGCAGGTCCGTACGTCGGATCGCGGACTCCGTGTTCGTCAAGGCCGGGCCGGAGCTCGACGTGGAGCTGGCCGCGTACGACGCGCTGCCGGCCAGTGCCATGATCGCGAGCACTCGCGAACCAGTGCCGATGCTCGTACTGGAGGCGCTTGCCGCGGACGGTTGGGTCCGCGACTGGACGCCGGAACTCATCGACGCCACCGACAGGTTGCTTCAGGACCTGCACGCGCTGCCGACTCCGAGCGGCGTCCCCACAGTCGCCGCGACAACGAATCCATGGGACGCGATCTCCGCCGATCTCGGTCGGCTGCTGTGGATGGACGTGTGTTCCGCGGACTGGCTTGCAGAGCACCTGGCCGCGTTGCAGGCGGCGGCCGCCGACGCGCCCCTCAAGGGCGCCAGCCTGCTGCATCGCGACGTATGCGCCGCCAACCTGTGGCATCGCGACGGCCGGCTCGTACTCGTGGACTGGGCCTCGGCCGGGGTCGGCGATCCGTGGCTCGACCGGCATCTCTGGCTGGTCGCGATGCATGCGGAAGGTGGTCCGCCGCCGGAGGACCACCAGGGACCGTACGCGGTCAACTACGCGGCTCTGATCGCCGGCCAACAACCTCTGCTGACGCCGTCACGCGACTCGAACCCGGCGTTGTTCCAGCTGCGTCGCCGGCGTCTCGAAGTGGCGTTGTCCTGGTCCGCACGACTTCTCGGCCTTCCGGATCCACTCGATCAGGCCGGCTCAACCGTTGCTGTCGCATGTGCCGGAGCGGCGAAATCGTCGACCGTCTCGGCCGTCAGCGCCTTGGGTTTCCGCGGCGGCGGAAATCCCTTTCACCGGTGGCCTATGACATGACCGGCTGTACGGTCGTGGGCCTGGTGTCCGGCAGTTCCTTGTAGTCGGGCAGGTCGACGCCGTTGATGGCGCGTTGGATCAGGTCGAGGTCCCATTCGGGTTCGGTGTGGTGTTGGGTGCCGTTGAGGCTGTTTGCGTGGAGGCGGCCGATTTTCTGGTTGGCTTGCACGTACGGGAGCATCCGGTGTTGGTAGGCGGTGAATCCGGTGTGTGGGTCCCAGTCGGCGGCGGCCAGTTCGCTGGCCAGCAGGTAGGCGCCGACCAGGGCCAGGCCGGTGCCGCCGCCGGACATCGGTGAGGAACTGTAGGCGGCATCGCCGATCAGCCCGACCCGCCCGTTGGACCAGTGCGGCATCACCACCTGGGCGACCTGGTCCAGGTAGAAGTCCGGCGTGTCATCGGCGTGGCCCAGGATGCGCGGAGTCAACCATCCCATCCCCTCCATCCGCTCCCGCAGCAACCGCTTCTGCGCCGCGACGTCCCGATAGTCGACCTGGAAATCAGCCGCCGGGAAAGACAACATCGCCATCGCCCGGCTCGGATCCGGGACCGGCCGCAAACCAGCCGAACGCCCCGAGGCAGCGTCCCGGTAGTCCAACAACCACCGCCCCAACCCAAACTCGTTCGGCACACTGTAGAAGGCCAACACCAACCCCAAATGACGAACAAACCGCTCATGCGGCCCGAACACCATCGCCCGCAACGCCGAATGCAACCCATCCGCGCCCACCACCAAATCAAACCGCCGCCAACCACCACCACCAGCACCACCGGCACCGGCGAACAGCACATCAACACCCTCGCCGTCCTGAGTCAGCTCAGCGATCCGATCCCCAAACACATACTCCACCCCATCCCGCGTGTCCTCATACAACACCCGGGACAGATCACCCCGCAGAATCTCAATCTCCGCGATATACCCATCCCCACCATCATCCTCCGCACGAAACGTCTCCACCACCGCCCCATCCACATCCACCGTGTACGCACCAGCCGTCAACGTCCGCGCCGCCCGCACCCGCGCCTCCAACCCCATCCGACCAATCACCTCCCGCGCCACCCCACGCGCATCCACCGCCTGACCACCCCCACGCAACCCCAACGCCCGCTCCACCACCGTCACCCGCGCACCACGCCGACACAACCAATGCGCCAACGCCGGCCCCGCGATACTCGCACCAGCCACCAACACCCTCACACCACTCATCTGCCCGCCTCCTGTTGATTCGTCGTCAAGACATCGCTTTCACACAAAGAAAGGTCCGACGCTCACGATCCATCACGCGGCGGCGCGCGTCGTCGTCAGGATTGGTGATTTCACAACCTGAGCCGGCGATCGCCAGCTCGACTTGGCCAGCTGCCGCGCGTAGTCGACACCGGCGTTGCCGTCCGGGTTGCCGCCGGCGCGACCGAGCAGTTCGGCCTGGCCGGCGGGTCCGAACGCTCCGACCGTGATGAACCGCTCGAGTCGTACGCGGCCGCGATGACGCCAGAGCCCGGCAATTGTGCTCGGCACACGAATTCGTCAGTTGAGTGGGATCGCGGCGGTGACGGGGTGGCCGTCGATGGAGCCGGTCACCTGGGTGCTGTTTTCGGCGCGGAATGCCAGCCATTGCAACCGTACGCGGTGCGGTTTCGGCCCAACGGTGGCGAGCACGGCGATCGCTCTGCCAGCGGTGTCGTACCGAACCGTGCCGGTGACAGGCAGATCGGCGACGAACCGGGCCTGGTCCAGCCGTATGGTGGCGTGCTCGTCGTCGTAGGCGACCGCGCCGCCGCGCAACCCGGGCTCGTGGTGAATGCCGGCAAGGCTGTCGAGGTTGGTCGGGTTGCGGCGACCCAGTACGTCGTCGGCGGTGGCGAAGACCGCGGCCAGCAACTGTGCGTCCGTACGCGCGGCGCCGGTCGCTGGCCGGACGGCCGCGAGCGTACGCGGGAAATGTCCGTGAGCGCGGTAGTTCTCCGCGCTGCAGGGTTTACCCGGCAAAGCGGCGCTTGGCTGCGCGAGGAAGGCACGCATCAGTTCGCGTACGCAGGTGCTGTATGGCCCCGACTCGCCGAATCCGCTGGCGTGGTTGCCAAACGGCACTTCGACGTAACGGCTGTTCGGAAACCGGTCAGCGACCTTGCGCGCGCTGGACGGGGTGGTCGTGGTGTCCAGTTGTCCGTTGACGACCAGGACCGGGACGTCCGGATACGCGGCCCGTGGCGGGACCGGTGGACTCGGTCGCGGCGTCGGCCACTCCGCGCACCAGGTCGGGTAGTCGCCACCGCCGCGGAGCATCTCCGCGTTGGTGTACGGCCAGTACGGTTGGCTGGCCAAATAGGCATCCAGTTGCCGGTGCCGGGTGGGGATGTCGGCAGTGTGGTCGAAAGGATATTGCGCGTCGGCGCACGTGTACGACAGCAGTGCCGCACCCTCCGGGTCGGTGCCTTCGTCCGGCCGTCCGGCGCGCCAGGCGCGATCCTCGCGCACGATGCGGTGCAGCGCGGCCGGGTCGCCGCGCAGGTATCCGACGACCGCGGCATCCAGGTCTCGGCTGTAGCCGGGTTCGCCGACCCAGCTGGCGAGATAGCTGAGGTCGATGGTGCGAGCGTCCTTGTCCGGATGCGACCGCAGCCGGTGGATCAGCGCCACCCACCGGTCGCGCGACCGCCCGGGCAGCGCGCGGCAGGCCGGTGACCGGTCGCAGATCGCGTCCAGGTCTGACAACGTGGTGCGCATCGTGGAACGTGCTTCGCCCCAATCGAAGTAACCATTGGGAAATGCCGACAGCACGCTGTCCAGATAGATCGCTGCCACGCGCGTCGGGAACCGGGTGGCGTACGCCTGCGCATGCACGGTCCCGTAGGAATTGCCGTAGAAACTCACCTTCGGCACGCCGAGCGCGGCGCGGATCGCGTCCATGTCCCCGGCGACCTGGTCGCTGGAGAAATACCGCGTACGAGCGCCGAGCCGGCTGGCGCAGGCGCGGATGGTAGCCGGTTTGTCGAGGTCCAGTCCGGGACAGCGCAAGGTGTTCGCCGCGCCGAAACCTCGCAACTCCACGATCAACAGGTTCTGGTGAACCAGCAGCGGTCCAAGCGTGCGTTGGAATGACGGCACGTCGCCAAGTGCACGGGTCGGCCCGCCACCGTTGGCCATGATCGTTCCGGTCGCCGGCCGGGACAGGTCCGACCGCGGCACCCACGCGAACGCGGCGGTCACCCGCTCACCGCCCGGCCGCCGCCAGTCCAACGGCACGCTGATCGTGCCGTCGCACCGCTTCACCGCGGCCGCACACGGATGTCGTGGCGATTGCGCGTACACCGGCGTCACCATCGAGGCCATCAGGACAGCACCAGCGATAGGTACGATTCCCGTCCACATATGGATGAGGATCGCGATGCCGGCAAAGGCACACAACCAGCCGGAGACCGCTGACACCCCGCCAAAGGTCTGGTCGTGACATCGGTGGGTCGGGCGTAACGACCGATCCACCCGGCACCGCGCCTGACCGGCGGTAAGCCGCAACGCGGCGGCGAACTCATCAGCGCACCAACTCTGCGCCCGCTCCAGCGCCTCCGCCAGGCTCTCCTTGAACGCCGTGCCATCCTTGCGGCGCAGGATCAACGGCTCCTGCTCGGCGATGCGGCGCCGCGCCAACTCCGCCATCATCGCCAGCTTCTGCGCACCAGCAGCCGACTCCACCCGATCAAGCACCACCGCCGCATCCACAATCTCCGCATCCGACAACAACACAGGATCCGGCACATCGCGCGAGTCGAGCAGCAACCGCGGACCGCCAGAGGCAATCCCCGGCGACCCGCGGCAACTCCTCAACCAACCTAACCCATATCGTACAAACGTTCGAGAACACCTCGAACACCGGGGTCCGGTCGTTTCCACGCAAACAGTTGTGACTGTGAGGCATACCTGTCACAGGTGAGCGCCAACTGTCACTGGCGCGGTCGATGTTGCTAAAGATCCGTGATCTCCTCCGGAGATAAGCGCCAAAGGACTGAGCCGTGCCCGGCCGACCTGAGATGCGGCTCCTCGATAACTAGGGTCCCGAGTCAGAAATTCGTCACTTTGTCTCGGCACCCAGACGGCGACTGAGTGCACCGGAAAGGCGCCCGAATACACCGGGTATGAGGGCACTTTTCCGGCACACTCAGTCGCAGCAAACAGTTGAAACTCAGAGAGGCCGCGCGAATAGGCGTTGGTCATAGTCGTGTTTCTCGAGGGGTGCTGTTCGCGCGGCCTCTAAGCAGTCGATGGCCGGGATCGTGCGGTGAATCCGCTGAGCGCGATGGCGAGGATCAGCATGGCCAGTGGTACGAGCAGCGCGTCGCGAATCGAGTCGGCGCGCAGGACCGCTCCGGCGGCGGCCAGGCCGAGCATGCCGCCCAATCGTTGTGCCGTACCGAAAACCCCCGAGGCGGTGCCGATCAGCGCGGCCGGCAGGCTGCGGGTCGCCAGGACGAACGGCGCGCTGAAGACGACCCCCATGCCGACGCCGAAGATCGCGAGCCCCGGCACGAGCAGTGCGACCGGTGATCGGAAAGCGACCGCGACCGCGGACGCCGCCACCCCGGCGGCCATGAAAGCCAGGCCGGCGACGAGCACCGGCCGCGGGCCGCGGCGGTCGACGATCGCGCCGGCGTAATGGGAAAAGGGAATGGACACCGCCGGCGCGACGGCAAGCAGCAGGCCGGCGGCGTACGCACTCATAGAGGCCACGTTCTGCAGGTAGGTGGAGAGAAGGAACGTCATCCCGGAAACCGCCGCCGGCAGTGTTCCGACCACGGCCGCGACCAGGCTGAAGTCGCGGTTTCGCAGGAGCCGTAACGGGATCAGCGCATTGGTGTCGCGCCGCCGGAACTCCACCGCGACAAAGACGACGGCCAGAACGGCTGCGAGCGCCAGCAGCCATCCCGGACCGCTGTCGATCAGCACGTACGTCACACCGGCCAGCGATCCGGCGAGCAACAGTTGCCCCAGCACGTCCATGCGTACGGCGGCGCTGACCGGGTTGGGCATGAGCGACCGGACGAGTACGCCGGCGGCCACACCCAACGGCAGGTTGACCAGGAACACGCCGCGCCAGCCGAGCGCCGACACCAGAATCCCGCCCAGCGACGGACCTGCGGCGACGGCGAATCCGGCCACGGCGCCGCTGACTCCCAGGGCCCAACCACGCCGATGCGGCGGGAACACGTGCGTGACCAGGCTCAGCGACTGCGGTGCCAGCAGACCCGCGCCGACGCCCTGCACGATCCGGACGGCGATCAGCCAACCGCCATCAGGCGCGAGCGCGCAACCGGCGGAGGCGACCGTGAACAATCCGAGTCCGGCGAGCAGGAGCCTACGCGGACCGAACCGGTCCCCCAGCCGGCCGGCCGCGATCGGCATCACCACCAGCCCGAACGTGTAGCCGTTGAGCACCCACAGCACCTGGCCGAGCGTCGCGGGCAACTCGCGCTGCATCGCCGGAGCCGCGAGCGCGACACCATACGCGTCCAGCAGCGTCATGAACGTGATCAGGCACAGGACGGCGAGCACCAGCGCCGGTTTCCGAGTGCGCCGCGTCGCGGCGTCGACGGTTGTCATACGCGACAGCATCGGCGAGCGATTGGTCCAACATAAGATCCACGGACATGCGAAGAAATTGGTCCACTCTGCACGAGCTGCTGCTGCCGATGGCCGCCGGCCAGCCTGGCGGCCCACCAGACCAGCCTCGCTACCAGCGGCCGGGCCGAGCGCTGGAAGACCAGCTGCGCGGCATGGTCCGCGCCGGTCGGCTCCACCCCGGAGCGCGGCTGCCGTCCACCCGTGACCTCGCCGGGCAGCTCGGCCTCGCACGCGGCACCGTCAGCACCGCGTACGCGCAACTGATCGCCGAAGGTTTCCTGGACGCGCGACGGGGCGCCGGCACCTTCGTCGCGGCTGTGACCCCGGACGCCAAAGACGCTCGGCACGCGCCGGAAGCCGGCCTGCCGCGCCGCTTCGACCTCACCCCGGGCCTGCCCTCGCTCGCCGAATTTCCGCGTACGGCCTGGACAAGAGCGGCGCGCGCGGCGCTGAGCACGCTGGCCGACGACCAGCTCGGCTATCCGCCGCCGGCCGGGCTGCTGTCGGTCCGTGCCGAGCTCGCCGCGTATCTCGGCCGCGTACGGGCCGTCTCGGCGACCACCGACCAGGTGGTCGTCACACACGGCACGATCGACTCGCTGGCCACGCTCGCGTCCGAGCTTCGCGGCGACGGCCACCGGCGGATCGCGGTCGAGGATCCAGCCAACCCACACGTGCTGCGTACGCTCACGCTGCACGGCCTCACACCGGTGCCGGTGCCGGTCGACCGGCACGGCATCCAGGTCGACCAGCTGCCCGACTGCCGCCTCGCCCTGGTCACGGCCGCTCACCAGTATCCGCTCGGAGTCGCGCTGAGCCCCGCGCGCCGCCGCTCGATCATCGACTGGGCCCGGCGGCGCGACGGGCTGGTCATCGAAGACGACTACGACTCCGAATACCGCTATGACCGGCCCGCGCTCACACCACTGCAGGCGCTCGCGCCGGACCGGGTCGTCTACCTCGGCACGAGCAGCAAGACGCTGGCACCGGCGATCCGCCTCGGCTGGCTGGTCGCTCCAGGACCGCTGGCCGACGCGATCGCGGAACGGAAACGGCTCACCGACCGCGGCGCCAGCGCGCTGTTGCAGGCGACCTTCGGCGAGCTGCTACGGACCGGCGGCTATGACCGCCACCTGCGCCGTACGCGTCCGATCTACCGTCGCCGGCGCGACGCGTTTCTCGCCGCCGTCGCCAAGGAACTCCCCGGGTGGAAACCGGCCGGCATCGCGGCGGGAATGCATGTTGTCCTTAACCTGCCTCAAAAACTCGACGACACAACCATCGCCGAACAACTGGCGGCCCAAGGCATCCACCTCGACCCGCTTTCCCACCACGTCCAGAAACTTCCCCGACCACCCGGACTTGTCTGTGGCTACGCCGGCCTCACCGAAGACCGGCTGCGGGCCGCCGTCGCGGACATCGCTCGGTGCGTACGAAACCAAGCGCCGCTTCACTGATTCAGGTGCAGGTGGCGGTCGAACCAGTCGACGGTCGCGGTGAGTGCGGCATGGCGGTTGCGGCGGCTCGTCGACCCGTGGCCGTCGCCGGCGAGAACCACGTACTCGACGGGTTTGCCGAGTTCGCGCAGCCGTTGCACGACCCGGTCGGATTCGGTTTTGGGTACGCGTGTGTCGTTTTCCCCGTGAATGACGAGCAATGGCGCGTCGATGTCGTCCACGTACGTGATGGGACTGCGTTCTCGAAGCAGCTCCGCGTCCCGTTCGATGTCGCCGACCCATTCGCGCATGCGAGAGCGCCAATGTGGCGGCACGGCCGCGGTGGTGAGGTCGCTTCGGCCGCACTGCTCCACGCCGGCACACCACAGGTCAGGATGCCGGCCGAGGCACGACAACGCGGCGAATCCTCCGTAGGAGACGCCGTAGACACCGAGGCGGTTGGCGTCGACCCAGTCCACCGTCCGCAGGTAGTCGACGGCTTTGGCCAGGTCGCGGAGGTCACCGCCGGCGAAGTCGCGGTAGATCATGCGCTGGTAGGCCAGGCCATAGCCGCTGGAACCGCGGTAGTTCGGTTCGATGACACCGATTCCGCGCTGGAGCAGGCACTGGATCAGCGGACTGTAGACCGGCAGCGCCTGCACCTCGGGACCGCCGTGGATCGACACGACGACTGGCGCTGGCGCGTCAGCGGTCGCCGACCGCGGCTGATACAGCAACGCTGGCACCACTACCCCGTCGGTGCTCGGATATCGAACCACGGTCGGGGCGACCAAGTTTTCCGGGTCTGGCACCCGAAGGTGATGCGCGGTCACCGTCGTGTCGGGCCGGCCATCCGTCCAGAACCGGCGCAGGTGGGTCGGCATGGTCGCCGTCCCCACACCGGTCACGATCGACGTCGACCCGGCGAACTGCGGCGCGTACGGTCCACGACCCATGTCCCGCGCCAGCACCGCGGTCGGCGTGCGCAGCACCCGCTCACGTCCGGGTGCGGCCGACAGCTCACGCAGGTGCAACGTCGTATGGCCGTCCCGATTTCCTGACCACAGCAGGCACGAGTCGGACCGCGTGACATAGTCGATGTCATACGGCGGCGTCGCCAACCACCGCAGCCGCGGAGCGTCGTGTTGCGATGCGTCGATCCGTGCCAGGCCGGCGAAATCCCGGCCCTGCGTGGTCGCCGCATAGATCGCGCGACCGTCGCTTGACCATGGCCCCGGCACATATCGTGCGGGCCCGTCGTGCGGCGTGATGTGCTCGACCGTCCCGTCGCGTACGTCGCACACGAACAGGTCGTGATCGGTGTTCTGTCGCATGCGCAGGACCAACAGGCGGCGACCGTCTGGTGCGAAGCTGACCGGGAAATACCGGTCGTCGCCGCGCAGGACGATCCGCGTCTGGCCGTCGATCAGGTCGTGCACGACGATGTCGAACACGGCACGATCACGCGCGTTGGACGCGTACGCCAGCAAGCGGCTGTCCGAGGCGTACGGCTGGTTGCCGGTGCGAGCTGGCGGTCCGATTTCGTGTCGCGCCGCGGCATCGATGCTCAGCCATTGGAGCGTGCCAGATGCCGGATCGAGCTCGCCGAGCTGATAGTTCTCCTTGCCGTCGGCATCGACCTGCACGAGAATCCGCCGGCCATCGGGACGCCAGACACACCGTTGGACAGGCTCGCCGGCCCACAACAGTCGTGGCCGCTCGCTGTCGTCCAGAGAGGTGACCCACACCGCTGTCACCTCCTCGTGCGGCGCCACGTACGCGAGGTGTTCTCCGCGCGGATGCACGGAAAACTCACCGATCGCCGCGAAATCAGATAGCTGCGTCAGGCCGGTCATGACCTCATCGTCCTGCCACTCGAAGGCACTGGACGATCGATTGACTGCCGGCCGTCAAGCGTCGCTGGAGGACCGGCGGGCGGCCGTACGTTCGAAGACGTGAGCCTCAACGACGTACTTGCCTACATCGACCACAGCATCGAGGACATGACCTCGGACTTGTTTCCGTTGCTGCGTCAACCAAGCATCAGCGCCGACGGCACTGGCGTACAGGAGTGCGCGGACCTGCTCGCCACGATCATGCGCCGCGACGGCATCACCACCGACGTCGTGCCGACAGCCGGCCACCCTGTCGTACTCGGTCACGCGACAACGCGGCCCGAGGCACCGACGCTCCTTGTCTACGGACATTACGATGTGCAACCAGTCGATCCGGTTGACGCGTGGACTTCCCCACCCTTCCAGCCGACGATCCGCGACGGTCGGATCTATTGTCGTGGTTCAGCGGACAACAAAGGCCAACTTTTCGCCCAGCTGATGGCTCATCGTGCCTGGCGTGCGGTCGCCGGCAGCGCGCCGATCAATCTGATCTACCTGTTCGACGGTGAGGAGGAGAGCGGCAGCACACACCTGCCTGACTTCATACGCCATCACCGCGGCGCGCTGGCCGCCGATGCCGCCTACGTCTCCGACGGTCCCGTCGATGAGACCGGACGATACCGCGTCGCGCTCGGCGTACGCGGACTCCTGGCGCTGGAACTCGTCGCACATGGCGCCGCGCGCGATTACCATTCTGGCCATTTTGGGAACCTGCTGCCAAATCCCGCCTGGGAATTGGTTGATCTGTTGGCCACGATGCGCGATCCCGACGGACGAATAACGATCGATGGCTTCCATGACGATGTCGAGCCACCGGACACGGCGACGGCCGACGCGGCTCGGGAACTGCCGGTTTCGCCGGGCGATTTCCAGACGCGACACGGAGTCGACCGGCTCGCACCGATGCCGGAACCCGGCTTTTTCGAACGGTTGATGTTCCATCCGACGCTGAACATCTCTGGCCTGCAATCCGGTTATGCGGGCGCGGGAAGCAAAACCATCATCCCGGCGACCGCGGCCGTTCGGCTGGACCTGCGGCTGGTCGTACGCCAGGACCCCGACGTCATTTATCGACGCGTCTGTGAACATGTGGCACGCCACGCACCTCACGTGGAGGTCCGGCGCATTGGCGGTGCCGTACCGCCGTCGCGTACACCACTGGACTCGCCGGTCGTCGGAATCGTCGAGAAGGCGGTCGAGAAGGTGACCGGCGCGGCGCCGTTGGTGTTCCCGTCCACCGGAGGTACGTTGCCGGACCACGTATTCACGCGAATACTGGGAGTGCCACTGGTGAAGGTGCCGTACGCCAACGCCGACGAAGCCAACCACGCACCAGACGAAAATCTCGACCTGGCATATTTCAGGATGGGCATACGCATCGCCGCAGCGGTCATCGACGCCATGGCCAGGTTACCGAAGAAGGAGGTTTAGCAGGTCCGCACCAAGCGAAGCCACCACGTCGTGTCGCAGCGTGTAAAGAACAAATCGGCCCTGCCGCTCGGAGGACACCATCCCCGCCTCACGCAGCATTCGAAGCTGCCGTGACATTTCCGGCGCGGTCATCCGCAGTGTCTCAGCCAACTCCTGCGTCGACCGGGGGTGTCGTGCCAACATGCGGCACACCCGCAACCGAGTCGGTTCCGACAACAGCCGCAGCCGCGTCCGCAGCAGGTGTCCCGCCACCGGTCGCCGCCGCCCCTCCGGGCGGGCCGGAAACTGGACCACAGCGGGAAAATCGGGGTCGTGCTTGACCAGCACATGCGGCGCTCCCAACACCGACGGCACCAGGAGCATGTCCCTGCGGGACAGATCGATCACCGCGTGAGTCAGCTTGTCGACGATCAGCCGGTCCGGAGAGACGGCCACCCGCGACGCCGGAACCAGCCGGCACAACGCCTCGGTCAGCTGTCCGCCGTCCAGCAACTGGCGGGCCCGGCCTGCCGCAAGCGACAAATGCGGAGCCAACGCGCTCCACTCCGCCGCGAAAAACTCCTGCCAGCTGCGTTCGAGCACTGTCAGCAGTCGCGATCGGAACGCGGCCGCGTCGCTGACCAACAGCTCCGCCGCTGGACCACAGCCGCGGCCGCGCGCCCGGGTACGCAACGAATCCGGCGACAGCCGCGCCGTGCGGCGTACATCCGCACCGGCCAACGCATTGCCGGCCTGCGCGGCAAAGACGTGCGGTGGCATCGCCGCGATCCGTGCCAGCTCGGACGTGATGTCCGCCGGCGGGGCCGCGGTCGGAAGCAGGAACCGCGATCGATAGCCACCCCAGATGCCGGCGAAAAAATCGCACTCTCCCAACAACCGCGCCGGCATGGCGACCCTGGTCCGCGCCACCCAACGCGATTCGCGATGGTCGACTGAGCCCAACCGATGCAACGCGGCGCCGAGCTCGGCAAGCGGTGACAACAAAACCGCCGGGCGCGTCGCCACCAGATCCGCGAGGAGAATGACACTCATGTCCGCACCCGCAACGAAACGTCGGTGAAACAGGCATCGCGCGGCTGATCGAGAACCGTCGTCACGGCCGAGGCGATCGGCCGAGGATCAGGCGTACGACCATCGCCCGCCGGAATGATCGTGGTGACCCGGATTCCGCTTTCGCCTTCGCGCAAAGAATCGGCGAATTCTCGAAGGGCCGCCAAGCTCGCCGCGGAAGCCGTACAACGCCGCGTCCCGTGGACGAACACGACGTGTCCCGTGCAGCGACGCAGACCGGGCAGCAACGTGCGCGTCAGCTCGACCGGACCGAACACGTTGACCGACATCATCCGACGCCAGTCATCCGGCGCATCGACGCTCTCGGCGCAGTGGACAAGCGCATCCACGGGCTGCTGTGTCAATTCGTTGGGGAACGACTCAGGCGCGCACAGGTCAACGACAACCGGCGTGACGGTCGGCATCGCGGCGAACCGTACGCCGAGTTCGTCCATCGACGGTCCCAGCGCCACTACGCTGTCGCCTCGCTCCTCACACGCCTCGACGACCGCCGCACCGACCTCGCCAGTCGCTCCGGCGACGACGACCGTACGGCGCTGCTCCTGCTCGATCGCAAGCATCTGCGGGTCCCCCGGCCGGCGTGTCAGGTGCCAGAGAAAGGACAGGTCTTCGCCGTTCTCGTCCTCACGTGCCCGGTATGTGTTCAGCAGCTCCCTGAGCCGCTCGACGAGTTCGCGCTGCGCTTCCGGCGTCAGCCTCAGCACTCCGCGAGCCCTGTCCCGCACAGCTCCCGGACCCGCCTCGCCGACCTCGGCAGTGTGTGCGGACAGCACCGCGAGATCGACTTTCCGCCGTAACTGCGTGGGTTCCGGCGCGGCGGCGTGCAACCGCAACGTCAATCCGGTCGCGCGATACGGACGTTCGGTGCCGCCTCCCGGGCCGACACGTAGCTCCTCGGCGCGCAGAAACCCCTCGTCGACCAGCAGCCGCACATGCCGCAGCATCGTCGGCGCCGACACACCGAGCCGCGTTGCCAACTCCTGGTTCGTCCGCGCCGTGTCCCGACACAGCCGCAAGACCCGCCACCGTAACGGGTGAGCCAAGGCCTTCAGCTGGCCGACGCTCGCCGTGCCACCGTCAGGGTCCACGTCGTTACTCTAGCCTGTGATTAGCGTTATTGCTAATCGATTAGCGTCAGTACGTCACGGCGAGGGAGCACCATTGCCGGCATAAAGCTGAAGCTTGTCCGCGAGCCACCTCTGCCTTGCCGTACGCGACAAACGGCCGGCTGCCACGCGGCTGCGAACGGCGATCCGGCGCTGAGGTGACGCGCATCTCTGCCACCAGACAATCCAGGTCATCAGGCCCGGATGACCGGACACGGACGAGGACTCGCGTGTCGATGAGCGCACGGCCACATAATGGGTCAGTCCGCTATGGATCCCAACAAATTCTACGTCCGATAGGTGATGACGTGCCTTCATTGAACAGGCGGGAGTTCCTGGCCGGAGCGGTCGGCGCCGCATCCGCGACCGCGCTGGCCGGCCTGACCGTGCCGGACGCGGCCGAGGCCGCGCCAGCCTCCGGCGGTCGGCAGTTGGCCGTACGACAGGGCACCAACATCGCGCCGCGACTCTCGCCGGACGGCAGGACCGTCGCCTTCGACCTGCTGGGTGTGTTGTGGCTGGTCCCGGTGGCTGGCGGCGCTGCTCGGCGACTCACCGGCGACCTGTTCGACATCGCGCAACCGGACTGGTCGCCGGACGGCTCGACGCTGGCGTTCCAGTCCTACCGCGACGGCAACTACCACATCTGGACCGTACGCACGGACGGGTCGGATCTGCGCCAGCTCACCACCGGCCGGTTCGACCACCGCGAACCACGTTGGTCACCGGACGGCACCAAGATCGCGCTGTCCACGGATGCGTCCGGCAGCTATGGCATCCAGGTGTTGGATGTCGCCACGCGCGCCTTGACGGTCCTCGTGGACTCCTCGGCCGAGGAGTTCGAGGCCACCTGGTCGCCGGACGGCAAGCGAGTGGCTTTCGTCGTGGCGGGAAGCCGCATCGACGTCGTCGAGGTCGCGACCGGCGCGCGTAAAACGGCGGTCACCGCGCCGGCCGGCCAGGTCATCCACGCACCCGAGTGGACGCCGGCCGGCGACGACCTCGTCTACACGCTGTTCTCCGGCGCTGTCGCCGGCGGGTCGGTCGGCGCGACCGAGCTCGTCCTCGCCGGAAAGCCGTTGTTCAGCGGCGAGGACGTCTACCCGTTCCGCGTCTCGTGGTTCGCCAACGGCGACTACCTGTACGCCGCCGACGGCACGCTGCGCCGCCGGTCACGCTCAGGCGGCGCGCCGACGGCCATCGCGTTCACGGCTCTGGTCGACGTGGCCCGACCGGACTATCGCAAGCGGCGCCGCGATTTCGACTCACAGAAGGCAAACCAGGTCGTCGGCATCGGCAGCCCGGTGCTCAGCCCGGACGGACGGCAGGTCGCTTTCCGCGCGCTCAACGACATCTATCTGATGCCGGTCGGCGGCCATCCCGCGCCGCTCACCCGCGACCACTGGTGGAAGTCGCATCCGGCGTTTTCCCCGGACGGCCGCCAGCTCTCGTACTCGACCGACCGTGGCGGCAAGCTCGACATCTGGATACGTGACCTCGCCGCCGGTACGGACCGCCAGCTGACGCACCTGCCCGACGCCGCCGCCGTCTCCGGTTCCTGGTCGCGCGACGGCCGGACGATCGCCTTCCTCGACCAGACCGGCGCGCTCCACACCGTCGACGTGGCCAGCGGCGCGGTGCGCAAGGTGTTCACCGCGACCTTCGAGCCGGGCCGGCCCACCTGGTCGCCGGACGGCTCGGTGATCGCCCTCGCCGCCATCAAGCCGAACTCGGCACGTTTTCGCGAAGGCCTGAGCGAAATCCTGCTCGTCAACGTGAAAACCGGCGCCGCGACCTACGTCGAGCCGCTGCCGGGCAGATCCCTGCAAACCCGCGGTGACGACGGACCGGTCTGGTCACCGGACGGGAGCAAGCTCGCGTTCGTCGTCGGCAGCGTGCTGTACGTCGTGGACGTGCACACCGACGGCACGTACGCCGGCACGCCCCGGCAGGTGACCGACGAGGTCACCGACGCGCCGAGCTGGCACGGCGACTCGCGACACCTGCTCTACCTGAACAACGGCCGGCTGCGGCTGGTATCGCTCGACGGCGGCCAGCCGCGGACCGTACCCGTCGGACTGAGCTGGACCAACACCACATCCCGCGGACGTACGGTGATCCGCGCCGGCCGGATGTGGGACGGCGTCAGCGATCGCCTGCGGTCCAATGTGGACATCGTGGTGGAGGGGCACCGAATCGTGTCGGTGGGCTCGGGCCGCCACTGGGACGGCCAGATCGTCGATGCGCGCGACAGCGTCGTCATCCCGGGCCTGGTCGACATGCACAACCATCGCGAAATGCAGGGCTATGGCTACGGCGACCGGCAGGGCCGGCTGTGGCTGTCGCTCGGCATCACCACGACGCGGTCCCCGGGCAGCCCCGCCTACCACATGGTGGAGGAGCGCGAGTCCATCCAGTCGGGCGTCCGCGTCGGTCCGCGCTATTTCGCCACCGGTGAGGCCATCGACGGGTCGCGCATCTTCTACAACTTCATGCGGCCCACCGTCGACTCCGCACAGCTGGCGTTGGAGCTGGAACGCGCGAAAGCGCTCGACTATGACCTGATGAAGGCATACGTACGGCTCAGTCCCGAACGCCAACGCAAGGTCATCGAATTCGCGCACGCCAACAACATTCTCGCGACCTCGCATTACCACTACCCCGCGCTCGCCTTCGGCGGCGACGGCATGGAACACGTCGGCGCGACCAACCGGCTCGGCTATTCGCGTACGGTGTCCGCGCTCGGCAGCGGCATGTCCGACGTGACCGACCTGTTCGACGCGACCAAAGCCGCGCGTACGCCGACTCTTTTCGTGTCAGCGGCCATGTTCGGCACCGACCAGAGCCTCTATCACGATGACCGGGTGCGTACGCTCTATCCGAGCTGGGAATACGCGTCGCTCAAGGCGGCGGTGGACGCGGCACAGGCCAACGATCCGACCGCGACCCTGCACAATCTCGCCAAGCAGGTGCGCCAGCTGGCCACGATGATCCGCGGCGGCGGCATCGTCGTCACCGGCACCGACTCCCCGATCGACCACACCGCGGTCAGCACGCACATGAACCTGCGGGCGATGGTCGCCTACGGCCTCACGCCGTACGAGGCGTTGACCACCGCGACCCGCAATCCCGGCCTGGTGCTCGGCGAACCACTCGGGCAGCTCGCCCCGGGCAGCTACGCCGATCTGGCCGTACTCGGCGGCGACCCGCTCACCGACATCAAACAGGCCGCCAACGTCAGGCAGGTGATGGCGAACGGTCGCCTGTTCACCGTCGCCGAGCTTCTCGCGCCGTTCACGGCGACCCAGCCCGCGATCGCACACAACGAGATGCTGCCGGCTGTGGCCAGCCATCCGTCCAACGACCAGTATTGGTGGCACGATCCGCATTACGTCCTGCACAGCCGCACCGCCTGCTGCCAAGGCTGAGCCGCGTACGCCTTCCGGACCCGGCTAACCGGCGTCGAAGCGGATGGTGGCGCCGTCGGGCAGGTCGTGGATCTGGCTGGCGATCGGGCCGCGGACGAGCATGCAGGTCACGGCGTCCTCGGCGACCAGGTTGTCGTCGTCGTAGCTGCCGCCGAGCACGAAAAGCGTACGCGGCAGCAGCCGTTGGTCGTGATCGAGCGCGCCGTGAGTGTCCTGCCAATGGGTCGCGAAAGAATAGGCGCCGCGTTCGTCGGGGTCGGCGAGCAGCCAGTCGGCCCAGTCCTCCAGGCTGCCGCCGAAAACCTCGCGCTCGCCGGTTTCCGGGTCGAAGGTGCACACCCGGCTGTTGTCCTCGATGGCGAACTGTACGCCAAAAAGGTCCTGAGCAAAGAAGAACAGCCCGTCGGTGAGCGACCCGTAGGCGTGTCTCCAGGTCTGGTCGGCGTTCCAGTTGCGAAGCTCCGGCCCCAGGCCCCGCTCGCCGAGGTGGAACAGCTGGACTCCGGCGTTGAAGACGGTGAATCCGTTGGTGTGGGCCAAAAGCGTGGCCAGCTCGCCGTACAGTCCGGCACCAAGGTCAACGGACACCGGCGGGCCGAGCGGCGACCTGCCCCGGCTGATGAGCTGCTCCAGGCGTGTCATCAGTAGGTCTCGATGATCACGTGCTCGCCGTTTTGGACTCGCCTGGTCTGGCGATCGACCGAGTCCTCGTAGCGGCGCAACTGGTTACCCATGCTCGCACCGGCACCGCGGTTGTCCGATGGATCGATGTATTGCACGCTCGCTCCTTTGCCGCCTTCCTTGAACGTGGCGGGCGGATATTCGTCACGATCCTTCTCCGGTGCCGGCGGCACGTCGCGCAGCGAGTCGGCGCGGTTCTGCTTGGCTCCGTCGCGGTCCAGGGTGAGGTCGGTCGGTTGCTGCTTGGGATAGGCGGTGTCCTTGTCACCACGATAGGAGGTGCCGTTCTGCGCATCGTCGATGTGCGCCGCGGACTCCGGATATCGCTCCCTGGAAATGTAGACCGTCACCGGCGCCTTGTCGCCGTCGATCGCCTCGGCCACACCGTTGATCTGGGCACTGTCCTGGGCGCCGATCTCCAGCGCGCGCTCGGCGGTCGCGTCGCCGTCGGCGTCGGCGTCGGCCTGGATGTCGTTGCCTTCGCGGACCAGGTCGTCGCTGCCGATCAGATTCCCCAGGCCACGCAGAGCACCGCCGACGGTCTCGCCGAGCCCGTCGACCAGGTTGTCGTATCCTTCACCGGCCTGACGCCAGGCCCACTGGTCGAACGTGCCCCAGGTGCGCAGGCCATCGGCGAGAAGATCGTCGAGGCCGTACGAATCGTCCTTCGGCGGTTGCCCGGGAGTCGGCGCGCCGGTCGGATTCGCCCGCAGCGCGGCCGCCTTCTCGCTGATCATGCCTTGCAGATACGTCGCGATCGCGGCGACGAACGCGGCCTGAGCGGCGGCGCCCAGGACGCCAAGACTGCCCAGCAGCTCGTACGCCCTGTCGTTGGCGGCGATGGTGGACGTGATCGCGTTTTTGGCGGATTCAAGCACCGTCGCGTAGTTCTCACCGCGGGCGGCCAACCCGCTCATCTGCTGGGTGACCTGGCCGGCGGTCTGAGCGTACGTCCGCATGCCGCCGGCGAGCGCCCCGCCGGCGGGGTCGGTCCACCCGGCCAGCGCATTGCCGCTCGCCCGCATCGCGTCGCCAACGCCCTTGGCGACGGCCTGCCCGCCGGTTTTCCACGCGGTGCCGACATTCCGTGCCACGGCCTCGTCGTCCAGCGGCCAGGGATCGTGGATCGCCTTGACGGCCGCCCAGAGCGGGCTGGACGGCTCAGGAATTCCCACGACTGTCTCACCCGTCTGCGATAGCGCTGGAGCGCTGACGATAGGCAGATGTGCCACCCGGCTCGGCGGCCTTGGCCGCCTCCTGCCATGGACCTGTCGCGACACGTACGCAGCCGGCAGGATCCGCGACTATGGGCCAGCCCAACCGTGCGGATATCGACACCGCGGCGACAACCAGCGCCTTGACCGAGCTCAACACCGCCGGCCAGACCATGAGCGACGGCTGGCGGGCGGCGAGTGCACAGCTGACCGGTCTGATCGGCCAGTTGGGGAAAGGCCCGCTCGGAGCCGCGTTCATGGCCGGATACCAGCAGGAAGCAGCCGCCACCTCCAGCATGGTCGACCACTGTTGCCAAACACCGGGCAGGTTTGCCAATGCCGGCAACCGGGGAGTCAACGACTATGGCGCGGCAAACGACCGAAGCAAAGCCGGTTTCGACGCGGTGAAATAAGCCCGGTCGTCAGCGCGCATGCTCGCGAACTCGACGTTTTTGGTCCTGGTGGTCAGCGGTGGTAGGCGTGCACGACGGCGTGCCCGCGTCCACGGCCGATCATCCACTTGTTGACCGGCGTGGTGACCACGAACGCCACCGCCAGCGCGAAGCCGAGCGTTCCCCAGAAAAGCAGGGTCGTCAGCCCGGCGTCCATCGCACCCGGGATGGCAAGAATGACCGCGTTGTCAACGATTTCCATGACCACGATCGACACCGTGTCAGCGGCTAACGCGACCCGCAAAGCCGTGCCCAGCCACAGTCCGGCCTTGAGCACCGAGCGCATCGTCAGGCCGTAGCCGAACAGGAATGCCAACGCTACGGACAGGATCACGGTCGCCGCGTTGGGCAGGCCGGCCGCCGTGCCGATCACCATGCCGAGCACTTCGCCGATCGCGCAGCCGGTCAGGCAGTGCAGGGTCGCGGTCGCCGCGCTCGACCAGCTGACCTTGCCCTGACGGTGATGCGTACGAGCGTCGTTCACAGACATGCCCACTCCCTCTCCGAGCGCTAACGAACTCGAAGTATACCCCATAGGGGTATAGGCTAAGCAGGTGATACTCGCCTTTGACCCATCGATCGTTCAGGACACCGACTGGATTCTCGCTTGTGTGTCCTCGGCGGTGGTTGGTTTGGTCTCGTTGCGATAAGCGGCCGCCAGGGCTTGCAGTTTCAGCGCCAGGTGCAGGGTCAGCCGGTCCTCGCCGCGGTTCAGTGCGCAGCCGGTGAGGTGCTCGATGCGCTTGAGCCGCTGGTAAAGCGTCGCTCGGTGTACGTCGAGCTGTCGTGCGGTCCCCGCCACGTCACCGGCGTTGTCCAGAAACGCCTCGAGCGTGGGGACGAGCGTGGCGTTTGCATCTTCCCTGGTCAGCGCGACGAGTGCCGGCACCTGTGCGGCGGTGATCAGGTCGTCGGCCGGCACCTTGAGCAGCAGCTGGTACGGGCCGAGCTCGCTCCACCGCGCGACCGGGCCGGTGGACGGTACGAGCTGCGCCGCGCGTACGGCCAGGAATGCCTCGCGATAGGAGTCGATGATGTCCTCGATGCGGTGGACGACCCCGCCGATGCCGAGTACGACGTTGCCGCCGTCCTTGGTGAGCCGGTCGAAGCGCGCCGTGAGCCGGGTCCAGATCGTGTCCAGTTCGCGGCGGGATGGCGGCCGCGGCCTGGCCAACAGCAGCCAGTTTCTGGACTTGTTGGCGGCCATCAGCGTGCAACCCGGGACGGTCGCGCCGTGTGACAGCCAGCTTTGCGCGTCCTCGACCGCGGCTTCCAGCGCCACGGCCTGGGCGGCGGCGATGCCGTCACGGCCGTGGTGCTGGATGCCGACGACCTGGAAACACATGGCGGTGTTGGGAAACAGCTGCTCGGCGCGCAGGTCGTCCACCGCCTGCGAGCGTACGGCCTGGTCGGTGGCGACGAGTTCCCACATGATCGCCTCGTGCCGCGCTCTGGTGCGCTCGTGCACCAGAAGCCGTCGATACAGGACCACTCCGGCACGATCGGCGGCTTCCTTGGCCACCTCCTCGTGCTGCTGGCGCCGGTTGGAGCCGGACTCGATCAGCCACAGATAGCCCAGCAGCAGGCCGCTGCAGCGGATCGGGACGCAGATCCGCGGCCGGGCGCCCTCCACCGGCGGAGTCACCCGTCCCGGCGCGGTCCACTGCGCGATGCCGTGCGCGAGGATCTGCTCGCAGAGTGGCGAATCGATGAAGCGGTTGAGCACCGACGCGACCCGGATGGCGTCCTCGTCGTCGAAATGGCGGCTGGCCGCGAGCAGCCGCAGCCGCGGATCGTCGATCGCCACCGAGCGTTGCAGCCGTTCGGCCAGGTCATCGACGATGTCCTGCAGGTCGTCTGCCATCCCACGCACCTCCGTGAGCCGCGTCCAGGCCCTAGCAACTATGCACCCGCGGCGCGTGGGCTCGCGAGCGACAGCTGACGCGCGGCAGGCCGAGACGCGACAGCTGTCGTACGGTGCGGGACCCGAGGCGCACGACAGATGTCGTGTGAAACGACCGACGCGTTCGACGCTTGCAGACTGTTGCCGGCAAACCAGATCAGGACACTGGACCAATGGATCGAATTGCCGGAACGAACAGCGCCAAGAGCGCGGATGTCGTGGTGGTCGGAGCGGGGGTGATCGGTGCGTCGATCGCACTGGAACTGGCCAGGACGGCACGTCGAGTGGTCGTGGTGGATCGCGCGAGTGGTGCCGGCCAGGGCTCGACGAGCGCGTCGAGTGCCGTGGTGCGATACAACTTCTCCTATCTGGCCGGCGTGGAGACCGCGTGGGAAGCACATTTCTGTTGGTCCAACTGGGCCGGCCATCTCGGCCACGACGTGGCGGACCTGGCGCGGTTCGAGCGCAGCGGTCTGGTGATGCTGGACGTGGACCTGGCGCCGCGGCACAGCTGGCTGCCGTTCTACGACGAGGTCGGTGTCCCGTACGAAACCTGGGACAGCGCCATGCTGGCCAAACGCGTCCCCGGCATCGACACCGGCCGGTTCTGGCCGCCGAAACGCATCGATGACGAGGATTTTTGGTCCACCGCAACCGAATCGCTCGGCGCCGTCTACACGCCCGACGCCGGATACGTCACCGACCCGCAGCTCGCCGCGCAAAATCTCGCTGCGGCCGCGACGAAAGAAGGCGCGGAGTTCCGCTTCGGCGGCGCGGTGTCCGGCGTGGAGTCCACCGGCGACCGGGTACGCGCGATCGTGCTGGCGGACGGGACCAGGATCTCCACTCCGGTCGTGGTGAACGCCGCGGGTCCGTGGTCGGGCCGGCTCAACGAGCTGGCCAGGGTCGGATCGGACTTCACCATCGGCGTACGACCGTTGCGGCAGGAGGTCGCATACGTCGCCGCACCCGAGGGTTACCCCGGCCCGGTGGTGGCCGACATGGACCTGGGGACGTACTTCCGGAGCGAAGCCGGAGGCGGCCTGCTGGTCGGTGGTACGGAACCGCAGTGCGACCCGTTCCAATGGCTCGACGACCCCGACGACGCCGATCCGCACCCGACCATGGCGGTGTTCGACGCGCAGGTCACCCGAGCCGCGCGGCGACTCCCGGGGTTGCGCGTGCCGAACCGAGCGCGCGGCGTGGTCGGCGTGTACGACGTCACCGACGACTGGACGCCGATCTACGACCGTACCGAGTTGCCGGGGTTCTACGTGGCGATCGGCACCAGCGGCAACCAGTTCAAGAACGCGCCGGTGGTGGGACGGCTGATGGCGACGCTGATCGAGCAGGTCGAGTCCGGTGCCGACCATGACACGAACCCGGTGCACTACCAGGCGGTCCACACTGGACGCAGAATCGATCTCGGCGCGTTCTCTCGCAAACGCGAGCGAAACGCGGACAGCTCCGGCACGGTGATGGGTTGACCATGGACGAAGATCTGCGCGCGTACGTCTCGAACTTCCAGCACCAGCTGCACAAGCCGGCGTTCGGCGCTCCGCACGCGTTGCGGGAGCCGCACGTGAGCCGCGACGGCCGGCGAGTCGTCGTCACCGCGAGCGTCTACGACGCGTTGGACGGCCTCCCCCGTACGGCCATCTACACCGTTGCCGACGGGCGCCTGCACGCCATGCCGTCGCTCGGTGGTTCGACGCGCGGAGCGCGCTACGCACCGGACGGCCGGACCCTCGCCGCCCTGACCGACAGCGCCGCGGCCGGAGTGTTCCAGCTGCAGCTCAACACCGGCGACGAGCTCGTCGCGGCTCCGCACGTGCCTGGCACGGTCGAATATCTGCGCTGGTCGGCCGACGGCACCAGGATCCTGCTCGGGGTCGCGGCGCCGGGGGCCGACCTTGCCGGCGGCCAGGGCTCCGGCACACACGTACGCGACACCGCCGAGCAACCGGAGTGGATGCCGACCGTCGAGGACGGCTCGGCGTCCGACGGATGGCGCACGCTGTGGGTTTACGACGTGGGCACCGGCGAGCTGGCTCGCATCTCCGCGCCCGGCCTGAACTGCTGGGAGGCCGACTGGTGCGGCAGCGACCGGGTCGTCGCCATCACCTCACCGGCGCCGGACGAGGACAGCTGGTATGGCGCCGAAGTCACCCTGCTCGACCTCGGCGGCGGCGCCAGCAAGCGGTTGTACGCGAGCCCGGTGCAGCTCGGCTGGGTCACCGGCTCGCTCGACGGGCGGCGAGTGGCCGTCGTACGCGCGATCTGCAGTGACCGGTGGCTCGTCGCCGGCGACCTCGTGCTGATCGACGTGGCGACCGGCGCGACCGCGGTCGCGGACACCGCCGGCACCGATGTGACCTGGCTGCAGTGGATCGACGAGCGGCGGCTCGGCTATCTCGGCCGGCGGCACCTCGACAGTGTCGCCGCCGTCCTGGACACCGAGGACGGTCGTACGGACGAGATCTTCGCGGTCGGCCGCGCTGCCGGCGGCTGGCATCCGGAAGGGGCGTTCACACAGGACGGGCGCGTGGTGACCGTGCAGCACGGCTATCGGACTCCGCACCAGGTGATGCTCGACGAGGTCGTGATCGCGTCGGTCGCGCACGCCGGCACCGACTGGCTGCTGTCGGTCGCCGGCAGGTCGGAGCCGGTCAGCTGGCGAGCGCCGGACGGCCTGGAGATCGAAGGCATCCTCTGCACACCGGCCGGCGACGGTCCCTTCCCGCTGGTCGTCACCATTCACGGCGGCCCGATCTGGTCGTTCTGCGACCAGTGGTCGATGAATTACGCCTGGGTCCCGCTCCTCGTCGCGCGCGGCTACGCCGTGCTCAACCCGAATCCGCGCGGCAGCAGCGGCCGCGGCCAGGAGTTCGCCGGCCACGTCGTACGCGACATGGGCGGAGCGGACGCACACGACATCCTCAGCGGCATCGACGAACTCGTCCGACGCGGCGTGGCCGACCCGGACCGGATCGGCCTGATCGGCCGCAGCTACGGCGGTTTCATGTCCGCGTGGCTGGTCACCCAGAGCACGCGGTTCGCCGCGGCGGTGCCGCTCTCGCCGGTGACCGACTGGTACAGCCAGGCGTTCACCAGCAACGTCGCCGGCTGGGGTAACAGCTTCCTCGGCGCCGATCCGGAAGAGCCCGGCAACGCGGTGCACCAGCGCAGTCCGGTGCTTCGCGCCAGCCGTGTCCGTACGCCCTGCCTGAACGTCGCCGGTGCCCTGGACCGCTGCACTCCGCCGACGCAAGCGCTCGAATTCCACCGCGCTCTCCGCGCGTACGGAGTGGACTCGACCTTGGTGATCTATCCGCAGGAAGGCCACGGTGTCGCCGGCTATCCCGCGCTGGTCGACTTCCTGGCTCGCGTGCTCGGCTGGTTCGAGCGCTACATGCCCGCCTGGTACTAGGAGCGCAGGTCGACGCCTTTGGTCTCCGGGATGCCCTTCAGCAGGATCGGCAATGCCAGCACCGCGACCACGCTGGCATAGATCGCCGGCGAGAGCAGGCTGCCGGTGCTGTCCACCAGGAGCGCGCTCACCAGTGGTGCCGTGCCGCCGAAGACCGCGTACGCCAGGTTGTAGGGCAGCGCCATCCCGCTGAACCGTACGCCGGTCGGATAGAGCTCCAGCACCGACAGCGCACCCATCGTGAGCAGGCAGACGGCGAAGACGAACAGCACCAGGGCGGCGATCACGGCGGCGGTGCTGCCGGTGCCGATCAACAGGTACGCGGGCACCGGCAGCACGACCGCGGCCATGGCGCCGAGCCGGACCTGGATCCGGCGGCCATAGCGATCGGCCAGGACAGACAACGACAACGAGACCGGGATCGACGCCAGATTCGCCACGGTGGTGAGCGCCAGGACCGTGCCGGTGGACACGCCGATCGCCCTGTTCAGGTAGGTCGGCAGATATCCGAGGAACATGTGGGTGAGCAGGCCCAGCGTTGCGAAGTAGACGAACAACACCAGCAATGTCCGCCAGTGGTCCCGCAGCAGCACCTGAAATGGCCGCAGTGGCGCCTGCTGTTTGCGCATTTCCTCGAACACCGGACTTTCGTCGACACGCAGCCGAAGAAACAGTCCGACCAGCGCGATCGCGCCGGCGAGGACGAACATCCAGCGCCATCCGTCGACGGCGAAGCGCGGCCCGGTGACCGACTGGAAGACCAGCGCCACGGCCGTCGCGCACACCGCGCCGAGCATGGTGGACGACCCCACCAGACCCAGAAACCACGCGCGCCGGTTGTCCGGTGCGTGCTCGATGGTGAAGGTCAGCGCACCGCTGTATTCGCCGCCGGCGGAGAATCCCTGCACCAGCCGGCAGACCAACAACAGGATCGGCGCCAGCACACCGATCGAGGACCAGCCGGGCAGGAGGCCCATGGCGGCCGTCGACGCGCCCATCACCATGATCGACAGGCCCAGCGACGTACGCCGGCCGCGGCGGTCGCCGATCCGGCCGAACATCGCCGCGCCGAGCGGCCGCGCGACGAACGCGACGCCGTAGACGGCGAACGCGCCGAGCAACGCCGCCGCGCCGTTTCCGGCCGGAAAGAACGTCGCGGCGATCACCGCGGCGGTGTAGCCGTACAGCGTGAAGTCGAACCATTCGACGAAGTTGCCGACGGACGAGGCGAACAGCACCGCGCGCCGGGTTGTGGCTGACTGAGCCCGATCGGACGAGGTCGGTCGCGTTTGCTGGCTCATCGGATCTCCTCGACGTGAGAGTCGTTCGAGTGTCCCGGCGACCGGTGGTCGCGATCCATCGACAGATGTCGCGTCCTCGTGCGCCTGCGCGCGACGTACGTCGATGGCGCCGATCGCGGCCACGGCTCAAAGTGAACAGCAGGCACCGACGCACGGACGGAGTACGCCATGTGGCTGACCGGAGCGACCGTCATCGACGGGACCGGCGCGGACCCGGTCCGCGACCAGGCTGTCCTGGTCGAGAACGGACGGATCTCGGCGTTGGGCGCCAGCCCGCCGCCGGGTGCGGAGGTCGTGGACCTGTCCGGCCTCTACCTGACGCCGGGTCTCATCGACGCGCACGTACATTTCGGGCTGTCCAGCGACCTGGACAAGCTGTGCACCTCCCACACGCTGTCGGTCGCGGAGATCGCCGCCGACATGTTCGTCAACTGCCGGCGGACGTTGGAGTCCGGTTTCACCACGGTCCGCGACACCGGCGGAGTCGACGACGGCCTGGCCGGCGTCGTCGCGTCCGGGCGGATGCCGGGGCCGCGGATCGTCCACTGTGGACCGATCCTGAGCCAGACCGGCGGACACGGTTATCTGGGCGCGGAGTGGGACTCGGCCGACGACTGGGCGGCGCGGCAGATTCCCGGACTGGTCGCGTTGTCGCTGCTTTCCGACGGCCCGGATTCGGTACGGCGCAACGCACGCGAGGCGTTCAGGCGCGGTGCGAGCTTCCTGAAGATGTGCGTCACCGGCGGCGTCGTGTCGCGGCATGACAAGCTCTCCGACACCCAGTTCACCTATGAGGAAATCGCCACCGCGGTCGCCGAAGCCGAGGCCCGCGGCACGTACGTGACGGTCCACGCGCACAACAACGCCGGCCTGCGTACGGCGATCAGTGCCGGTGCGAAATGCGTGGAGCACGGCTCGGAGATCGACGCGGAGATGGCCGCGCTGATGGCCGAAAAAGGTGTCGCTCTGGTGCCGACATTGGCCGTCGCGCACGATCTTCTCAAGGACTCGACCGGAGCCGGCCTGCCGGCGCACATCGGCGCGCGCGTCGGCAACGTCATCGAGGGCCAGGCCGAAGCGATCCGCGCGGCGCGCGCGGCCGGCGTACTCATCGGCTCCGGCTCCGACCTGATCGGCCCCAACCAGGACCGCCGAGGCCGCGAACTGGTGCTGCGCAGCGAGATCGAGTCTCCGATGCAGGCCTTGGTCTCGGCGACTCGCGACAACGCGCGCGTCCTGCGTCTGGAGGAC
Organism: Fodinicola acaciae; assembly: GCF_010993745.1. Taxonomy (NCBI): domain Bacteria; kingdom Bacillati; phylum Actinomycetota; class Actinomycetes; order Mycobacteriales; genus Fodinicola; species Fodinicola acaciae. The sequence goes on along the minus strand of NZ_WOTN01000001.1, from coordinate 354,140 downwards.
ATCGGCACGGTCGAGCCGGGAAAAGTCGCTGACCTGGCGGTGTTCGGACATGATCCATTGGCGGATCCGCTGGTTTTCGGCGACCCGCACGAGGTCAAGGTCGTGCTGCGGCGCGGCCGCGTGGTAAAGGACATTCGCTGATGCGCTATCCCGAGACTCGTACGGTGGACGAGGTCGTCCAGGTGGCCGGCGTCGACTTCCCCGATCCCTACCACTGGCTGGCCGACCGTACGGACGAAGTCGAGCAGTGGCAGGAAAAACAGGCCGAGCTGGCCGACGCGTACGTCCAGGACTGGCCGCATTTCCAGACACTGAAGGAAAGCGTGCGGCACTATTTCACGCCGCGGTTCGGCGCGTACCCGTCGCCCGCCGGGAAGCGGTGGGTGCGCAGCGAAACTCCCGACGGGGCGACCCAGGCGCGAGTGGTGCTGTCCGACGAACGCTTCGGCGACGGCGAGGTGATCTTCGACGCGGTCGAGGAAAATCCGGAGAAACCACCGTTCGTGTCGTGGGTTTCCGCGTCACCGGACGGTCGCTACGTCACCGTCGGCGTGTGTGAGGACGGCAGCGAACGCAACACCATCCGGCTGATCGACGTCGAGACGCGCGAACGGCTCGCGGCGCCGGCGCAGGCGCTGCTGGACAACTGGACCGGTGGAGCGCGGTGGCTGCCCGACTCCAGCGGCTTTCTGTTCACCAGCATCGTCGGCGAAAGCGTCGACCTGCGGCACGAGGTTTTGCACTATCACCTCGATTCAGGCACGGTCACGAAAGTCGACGCTCCGTGGCTGCCGGATCGCGACTACCGTACGGTCGTGTTCTCCACCGACGGAAAACACGCGATCGCCGTCCAGCGCCTGCTGACGCCAATTCCGATAGCGGTGGCCAAACTCGACGGCTCCACCGAATGGAGCTGGCGGCCGTTCGTCACGGATCCGGCCGTCGGTGGCCTCGCCGGTCAGCTGGTCGGTGACCGGTGGATCGCCGTCTCCGACCTCGACGCGCCTCGCGGCCGGGTCGTCGCGATCGCACTGGACAATCCGACACCGGCGGATCCGCGGACCTGGGACGAAGTGGTGCCGGAGTCCGACGCGGCGCTGCGCTCGATCACTCCGGTCGGTGAGCACCTTTACGTCCTCGGCCTGGAAAACACCTACAGCCAGGTCCGGATTTTCACCCTGGCGGGCGAGTTCGCCGGAAACGTACCGATGCCGGCACCGGGTGCCGTGATCGAGCATCCGTTCCCGTTGGCGGCGATGTATCCGGAGGGCCGCGACGACGAGTACGTTTTCGCTTTCACCACCCTCACAACGTCCGCCGGTTACTACCGCCACGCGGGGTCCACATTGGACACGCTGTCGCAGCCGCGGACCTCCATTCCGGACACGGTGATCGAGGACGGTTGGTCAACGTCACCGGACGGGACGCGGGTGCCATACCACGTCGTCCGGCGCAGGGACCTGCTACTCAACCGGCCACGGCCGACGCTCGTCTTCGGATACGGCGGATTCAACGCGCCGTGGCATCCGGTCTTCCTCGGGCCGATGTCGTCCTTTGTGGACAGTGGCGGCGTACTCGTGCACGTCCACCTGCGTGGCGGCGGCGAGTTCGGCCGTCACTGGTGGGAACAGGGACGGCTGAAGAACAAGCGAAACTGCTACGACGACCTGCACGCCATCGCCGAGGACCTGATCGCCACCGGTGTCACGAGTCCCAACCTGCTCGGCGTGACCGGCGGGTCCAACGGCGGTCTGCTGGCCGGGGTGGTCGCCACCCTGCGACCGACGCTGTGGGCCGTGTCGGTGCCGCGCGTGCCGCTCCTGGACGCAATCGGCGCGACGCAGGACGGCTATGGCCGCTTCGCCATCAGTCTCGAACTGGCCGACCTCGACGATCCTGACGACGTACGACGGCTCGCCTCGCTGTCGCCGTACCACCTCGTCGAGGACGGCGTCGACTATCCGGCGGTGTACCTCGACGCCGGCGACACCGATCCGCGCTGTCCGCCTTGGCACGCACGGAAATTCGCCGCCCGGCTGCAGGCCGCGACCGCCGGTCCCAACCCGGTCCTGCTCCGGGTGTGGCGCGATGTCGGCCACGGCTGGGCCACCGACAGGGAGGTGGCCATCACCGAACACACCTCGTGGCTGGCCTTCGTGATGAAGCGTTTTGGCATGACAGCCCGGAATCCGGCGGAGTAGGAGGATCATGACAAGCGAAACGGCAGCGGGTCACGGCCGGGTCGGGCCGAAAAAGCCGGTGACCGGCCGCCGCGCGGTCGCCTCAAGCCAACACCGAATCGTCACCGACACCATGCTCGACACCTTGCGCGCTGGCGGCAACGCGGTCGACGCGGCGATCGCCGGCAATCTGGTGCAGGCGGTCGTACAACAGGACATGACCAACCACACCGGCACCGTGACCGCGCTGGTGTACGACGCCGCGAGCGGCGACGTCGTCGAGCTGAACAGCATGGGGACGATCGTCCCCGGACTCGCGCCGTTCACGCCAATCCCGATGGGAAAGGGGTTGTACGCGGCCGCGCCCGGCATGCCGCGCGCGGTGGCACCTGGGTTCATGCCGGGAATGAAGGCACTTTACGAGCGTTTCGCGACGCTGCCATGGGCCAGGCTGTGCGAGTCGGCGGTGCACTGGGCCGAAGAGGGCCACGTGGTGACGTCGTTCGAGCATCTTGTCATGGCGCAGACCGTCGATTTCTTCCTCTACACCGAATCCGGACGCCGGCACTTCACGCCAAACGGGCACCTGCCGCAGGTCGGCGACCGCTGGGCCTCGCCGGAGCTGGCCGAGACCATGCGCAACCTCGCGCAGGACGGGCCGGACTATTTCCTCACCGGCAAATGGGCCCAGGATTTCGTGGCACGCGGCAACGAACTCGGCTGGCAGGTGACGCTGGAAAACCTCACCGCGATCCCGCCGCGATGGTCGTCCGGACATCGGTGGAACCACAAGGGATCGACGGTCGTCCAACAGTCCCCGCCGGAACGGCAGGGCATTTACTGCCAGATCGTGCTCGGCATTCTCGACGAGCTCGACATCACCTCTGTCGGACACTGGTCGGACAGCGCCGAAGCGCTGTATTACCTCGCGCACGCGTTACGGCGTGCCACGATCGAGACGGGCATCCTCAACGATCCCGATATTTTCGGCGACACCGCCGGCCCACTCACCTCACCCGACCTGATCAAGGGATTCGCCGGCATTCTGCGAAACGCGAAGGCGCGCGTCGACCTCACCGAACACGTCAAGCTGACCCGAGGCGTGCCGGCCATGGCCGCGTCCGGTGCGTCCAAACAGCCGGCCGGAAGCTGCGAGCTGACCGTCGTGGACGAGCGGGGCAACTGGGTCCAGATGATGAACACGCTGCAGAGCGGCGGCATCCCCGGCGAGGTCGTCGGTGGTGTACCGATGGTCGGCAGCCACGCGTCCAACAGCCTGGCCGCACCGATCGAAGGCTGGGTCGTCGGCGGCGGGCGGATGCGGTCGATTCTGTCCAACACCATGGTCCTTCGCGACGGGAAGCCGTGGATTTCCCTTGGCTCGCCCGGAAACGTACACTGCACCGTGCCGCAGGTCCTGTCCAACATCCTCGACTTCGGCATGGCACCGTACGACGCCGACGACGCTCCGCGATGCCTGCCGTACGAGGACAACCACACGATCTCGGTCGAGTCGCGGGTCGCCGCGCAGGTGCCGGCCGGACTGGCAAAGCTCGGCGTGCTCACCAATCCGTTGCCGGCCTACGACTACCACATGGGGACCTACCAAATGGCATGGCGGGACGACGACGGCAGCCTGTCGACCTGCACCGGACCACGCCGGGAAGGCGTCGCCGCCGGCCTATGACACCCGGCGCGCGGATCGGGCAGGTCGCCACTATCGGCCGCCGCTGCGCGGCGACTGCGTATCCATATTCGGAAAACATCCGTGTGTTGCGTTTCGCGGTCGCGATCGTCCTGGCCGCCGGCGTCCTGGCCGGAGCGCCGGTCGCCGGACAGGCCCGACCGGCTCCCCCGCGCCTCAGTTCCGCGCCGCAGGAGTTGCGGTACGGGCAGGGTGTCGTGCGCATCCCCGACCGGGCCGGGCAGTTCCATGCGACGCGGACACTGCGGCAACTCCTCCACCGAGGCACCGTGTCGGTGCTGGCCGTACGCGACTGGCCGGCACTGCCGATGCGGGGAATTGTCGAGGGTTTCTACGGAAAACCGTTGTCACGCGCCGACAGGATGCGGGCGCTGGACTTTCCCGGGCGGCACCAACTCAACACCTATGACCGCGAAAAGCCAGGCTCTGTACGACGCGGGCGTCCGCACTTTCGCGCTGTTCTTCGACGACATCGCCGGCCAGCCCGGCTGCGTCGACCGAATACACCGGCACCGCGACCTCGCCGTACAAGCAACGTTTCGCGCAGCTGGTGCCGCCGTCGGTGCGGGTGCTGTGGACCGGGCCGCAGACGATCTCGCCGACGATCAGCGACGCCGATGTCGTGGCCGCGCACCGGACGTACGCGCATCCGCTGGAGCTCTGGGACAAACTTTCCGGTCACCGACGCACAAACCGACCGGCTCTACCTCGGGCCGCTCAACGGCCGCGGAGGCCACCCGGACGCGGCCGGCTGGCTGGCCAACCCGATGGTGCAGGCCGAGCCGTCCATGATCGCGCTCGCCACCGCCGCCGACTACAGCTGGAATCCGCGATCGTACGACCCGCAACGGTCGTGGCGGCAGGCCATCGGTGGCTCGGACGCGCTGGCCGCTTTCGCTGACGCCAACCGCACCTCGCCGCTGCAACCGGCGCCAGCGCCGGCACTCAGCACGCGATCGCGGCCTTCGAGTCGGCGCCCGCCGCCTGCCGGCTGGCGACCGCGGCAGCTCCGCTGGTCCGGCTTTTCCGCGACCTGGCCGCGGCCCGGTCGGTGCTGCCACACTTGTCCGGCGATCTCGACAGAACGGCGTTCGCGACGGAAGCCGACCCGTGGCTGCGCAAAGCCGAGGCTTACGGCGCTGGCGGCGCCGCGATCGTACGCTCGCTGACCGCCGAACGGGCCGGCGCGCTCACCGAGGCATGGCTCCAACGCGCGATTTTCGACGCGGAACATCCCGACACATGGCCGCAAACAGTCGCGCCGGGAGTGCTCGATCCGTTCTGCGAACGCGCACGATCGGCGAGCGGTCTGGTCCGGCTGAGCGCTCCGGATCCGTCGACTCCGCTGACACCGGGCTCCGACGTCACGCTCGCCGCGACCGTACGATCCGGGGCGGTGCCGATCCGTTCGGTGCGTTTTCTGGTCGGTGACACGGTCATCGGCACGGCCACGTCCGCTCCGTACCAGGTCGTCTGGCACGACCTGCCGCGCCGGGTCGCTCGCACGGTCGTGGAGGTGACGGACGCGACGGGCGCCGTCGTACGCTCCAGCCCGGCGACGCTGACCATCGGCAAACCCGACCGCGTGCTGCTGGTTTACGGCAACGACGGCAATCCCGGCACCGGCGGCCTCGCCGCCGGCGAGGTGGCCGTACGCGACCGGCTGGAGCTTCTCGGCCTGGCGGTCGATGCCGTACCGGCCAAGCAGGTCAGCACCGCCGACGCGACCGGCGAGGCGCTGGTGATGGTGTCGTCCACGGTCGCCGGCGATGTGGCGGCCAAGTTTCGTGATGTCGCCGTTCCTTTTGTCGGTTGGGAGGCCTACATCTTCGACGACATGGGAATGTCGTCGTCGCAGGGCGAGGAATTCCGCGTGCGCACGGTGCATTTCGTGCCGTCCGCGCTGTCCGCCGGCCTGTCCGGCGACGTCGACGTCGGCACGACACACGTCCGGGTCGGTCTGTGGAATGCCGCGGAGTTCGCCGAGCGCTGCCGGCGGGCCGGACTGGCGTCCGTACTGGAAGCCGTCGTACGCCCGGTGCGGACGAAAACTGGCATCGCGAGGAGGCCATGCTGGAGGCCGCCGAGGAGCTGACCGCCACGCGGCCCTCGCCCTACAAGGTCGAGGTGCCGTTGTCCGGCACCGGACCGGCCGAGCGGATCGCCGCCTGGTGCGCGCACATCCACCGCGCCACGCCGGTGCCGTGGGTCGTGCTGTCGCAAGGCGTCCAGATGGCCGATTTCCCCGCCGCCGCCGGCTTCCTCGCCGGCCGCGCCGTGTGGCGCGACTGCGTGGCACCTGTCGACCCGACGCCGGCGCTCACCGAGCTGGCCCGGCCACGACTGGCCGCCTTGCGCGAGACCGTCATCAATACGCCGCACTCGTCGCTGGGTGATTGTTGATCATGGCGTTTTCATGCCCGAGCGGGTCATCTCGGCAGGTCGCGTACGCGACGGCCAGGTCAGCACCCGGCTCGACAGCCGGGTCAGCGGTTTTGACCGGCCTGGAAGACCAGGATCGCCAGTTGGACCCGGTTGTCCAGCCCGGTCTTGGTCAGCGCGCGGGAGATGTGGGTCTTGACGGTGCCTTCGCTCATGAAGAGCGCCTTGGCGATGGTGGCGTTGGAGGCACCTTCGGCGACCGCCTCGGCGACGGCACGCTCCCGCTCGGTGAGCACGGTCAGGGTGCGTACGGCCGTCGAGCTGTCGTTGTCGCTGTCGGCTTGGGTTTGCCGCGCTACGAGCTGCCGGGTGATCGTCGCGGAGAACGCTGATTCGCCCGCGGCCGCCAGATGGATGGCGTGGCAGAGCTCCTGCGGCGCGACGTCTTTCAGCAGATAGCCACTGGCTCCGGCCCGTAGGGCATCGAGGACGTGTGTGTCCAGGTGGAACGTCGTGAGCATGAGAATCGCCGATGAGGGAACCACCGCGTGGATCCGCCTGGTCGCCTCGACACCGTCCATCTCCGGCATCTGGAGATCCATCAGCACGACATCGGGTCGATGGCGCGTCGCGGCGGCGACCGCCTCGGCACCGCTGGACGCCTCGGCGACGATGGCGATCGTGGAGTCCGCCGACAGGACCATCGACAGCCCGGCGCGTACCATCGCGTCATCGTCGACGACGAGGACAGAAGTCGTGGCGGACATCAGGCGGGCACCCTTCCCTGCAGCCGGAACTCGATCTTGCCGTCTCCGTGGTCGATGATCTCGTGTTCGAGGACACCGCCGATGGCGCTGACCCGTTCGGCGAGTCCGACGAGGCCGGCACCACTGCCGGGCAGGATGGCAGCACTGTCGCCGACGGGGTTGGAGATGGCGATGACCACATCCGCCTCGTCAAGGTGGACGTTGACGGTCACCATCGCACCGGGTGCGTGCTTGCGCGCGTTGGTCAGCCCCTCCTGGACGATCCGGTAGACCTCGTCGGTTGCCGCGGTCTTCTCCTGCACGACTCCCCTGTCCAGATGGGCGACGACGATTTGTCCTGCCTGGCGGGCTTGGTCGACGAGGTTCTCGACGGTCCGCTGCCGACTGGTCTCTTCCGGCACGACGAGGGTCCCGTCGCGCAGCATGCCGATGACCGTACGCAACTCGCTGAGGGCGCTGGTCGCGGTCGTACGGATGGTCGCAGCGGTGTGACTGACGTTTTTCGCGTTCTCTCCTGCGACCTCGAGGCCACCGGCGTACAGGGCGATCAACGAGATGTAGTGCGCGACCGAGTCATGCATGTCACGGGCGATCCGCGCGCGTTCGGCCATCTGGATCTGCTCGGCACGCAACTCCCGTTCGCGTACGATCCGTGCCGCCCGATCCCGGTAGACGACGACCAGGTCCTGCTGGGTCTTCTGCAACGCACCCCACGCGACGACCGCGAGAGCGATGGCGGTGTTGACGACGATGGTCAGGCTGAGCGCGGAGTTGGCGGGATAGAGGAGCCAGAAACCCAGTGATCCGACGATATCGACCAGAGCGACCATGATGGCCTGCTCCAGGCGCCGGTGCCGTGCCACGGCGAACAGCGCCACGTAGTTGGCCACACCGGCGGTGGCGCAGAACGCGGCGGCGACGGCGAGTATCAGTCCGATGGTGATTGGTGCGCGGCGACGGAACAGTAACGCGATGCACGCGAGCGCTCCGACCGCGATGTCGATGATGCGCCACCATCCGCCGGGACGCTGCTCGAGCACGAGGAACAACATCGCGAGGCCGCCGGCGAAGGCGGCGAGCACCTGAAGCGCCTGGCGGCCGCGCGATTGCCACGACCGCCAGTCCTGGCGCGAGTCGATCACATGAAGCTGCACCGTGCCAGCGTAGAGGGGATGGCCGGAATGGCCGTCAACGAAAGTCGTAGTCGGCGCTGGCCGTTCGAGCACCCGGTACGCCCGAGAGACAGACGCCGCGACCGGGTGCAAACCAGCATCGTTAACGGCATGAACACGACACGAAATCGCCTGAACGCACTGCTCGGATTAGCGCAGGCCCAGCCGGGCTCCACGACCCGGATCCGGTTCGCCGTCACGATGATCGCCGCATTCGCCACGGTCGTGCAGGTCATCGTGTGGCTGATCATCGGCATCACCAATGTCCATCTGGACAGCCCCTGGTGGCTCCTGACAGCAGCGGGAGCACTCGCCGCCAACGCCGCGTTGTACGCGACCGACCACGTTCGTACGTGCTGGTCGCAAACCTCCCAGTCCGCTCATCAGACCGCCCAGAGCAAGGAGTCACTGTGAACTCGACCACGATCACCCCCGGCACCGCAGTCACCCGACCTGTTGGTGCGTCCGAAACAGCAACCCGTCGCGCCGCCGGCTGGGCCGGCGTCGCAGTCGGCGGTGTATCCGTGCTGATGGTGGCGCTGTATTTCGTCTACTCCGGGCCGCCGCCGGAATCGAACGTCCTCACACGTGGTCTGCTGACGCTGGGCATCATGGCCGCATTGACCTTCTTCGGCATCGGCGTGGCCCGGCTGCTGCCGACCGGCCCCAACGGGGAACGCAGCCTGGCCGGGCAACTCTCGATCGTGTCGCTGTTCACCTATGTCGCGGTCATCCTGTTCGCCACGTCACTGGAGGTCGGCACGCCACTTGCCTTTCCGGGAAAATCGATGGACCCCACGACTGACGGTCCACTGGCCGCGGCCATGGCGCTCGCACACGGTCCGATCGCCCACCTGTGGGTCGCCATGTTCTTCCTCGGATTCGCCAAAGCCGTGAGCCGGCCGGTGAACGCCCCCATCGTCCCGGCTTGGACCATCGGCGGCAGCGTCGTCCTCGCCGTGATCAATCTGCTCGCCATACCGTCGCTCTACTTCGGCATGAACGCTGCGAACTTCTACGCCGTCAACGGCTGGGGTGCGGACGCGCTCGTCGGACTGATCACCCTGGTCTGGGTCGGATTCATCGGCCTCGGCATCCTGAGGGGTCACAAAACGCGAGCCGCGTAGCGAAATAGAACGAACGCCAACGAGGCGAGCCGCACATGCCGGCTCGCCTCGTTTGGCAATGTCGATCACGGTGCACAGACATCACCAACCCTCGCCGAGGTGGGGGGTTCCGCCCGCCTGAGCGAAAACGCTTGTCCACAAACCTGTTTGATGGCGTGGTTTTGTCGGCGGAGCCGCAAGTCCGCCGCGCGTGTGTTGAATATCGTGAAGGCGATCGACCATCAAAAGGCGTACGGGAAGCTGCAAGCGAAACGACGCAGCAGCTGTTGGAAGACCCGTCGCCGGGTGCAGCGCGCTCGGGTGTTCCGTCCGGGCATGGCGTTGACAACAACGACCGGCGTTGCCCGGCTCGCGGGCGGCACTACAACAAGTGGCCTACTTCGTAGAGTCCTCGACGGTGGCGTCGGGTCGCGCGCGAGCCGCCGCGATCTGAGGTTGATGCTCGACAGCCCAGTCGGCGAGGGTGGACAGCGGCCCGAGCAGCGACTCCCCGAGCGGGGTGAGGCGGTATTCGACGCTCGGCGGTTTCGTCGGGAACACCTCGCGGTGGACCAGGCCGTCGTGCGCCAGGCCGCGCAGCGTACGGGTCAACATCCGCTGGCTGATCGTCTCGATCTCCCGATGCAGCTCGCTGAAGCGGAAGCGACGCCTGCCGAGCAGCACGATGACCAGGATGGACCACTTGTCGCCGACGCGGCGGAGCACGTCGGTGACCGCGCACTGCTCGTATTCCTCGACCGGCACCGGGCTCGGCAGCTCCACGTCCACGATGGAGGGAACAACGATGTTCGTACCGGACATGAAACTGCCTCCTTCCTCAACCATCCTCCGTTACCGATGATGCCAGTACGCCACCAACTACCAGCAACCACCGGAAGGACTCCGTCGTGACCGCAGCGAGCTCGGGCCGCGTCGTCGTCATCAGCGGCGGCACCGACGGCATGGGACGCGCCTTGGCGCTGAGCCGAGTCGGCCGCGGCGACCGGGTTGTCGTGATCGGCAGCAATCCCGACAAGGGCCGGCGTACGGTCGCCGACGCGCGCCTGATCGGCTCCGGCGATGGGTTGGAGTTCATCCGGGCCGACCTGTCCAGCATCGCCCAGACGCGCGCCGCCATCCGCGAGATATCCAGCCGATACGGAGCCGTCGACGCATTGTGCCTGTTTGCGAACAGGCCTTCACCGCGGCGCGTCGTGACCGCGGACGGGCTGGAGCGCACCTTCGCGCTCTACTACCTCAGCCGCTATCTCCTCGGTCACGAGCTCGCACCGCTGCTGTCCCGAAGCGCGAGCCCGGTGATCGTCAACGTGGCCGGCGTGGGTGCCACCGCGGGCAGGATCCACTGGGACGACCTTCAGCTGGAGCGCGGCTACAGCGCCGTCGCCGCGCAGCTCCAGGCAGGTCGCGCCAACGACCTGCTCGGCGCCACCTACGCCGAGCAAACCGAGACCCCGATTCACTACGTGCTCTATCACCCGGGATTCACCAAAAGTGGCGACCTCACGCCGTTCCCTGCTCCCACCCGCGCACTGATCCGTGTCGCCGCCGCGGTCGCGGCACGTACGGTCGAACGATCGGTCGAGCCGATCCACGGGTTCATCGAGCATCCACCGGCTGCCCCGTTGACCGCGGTGGATAGGGGTAGGACGCTGCCGCTCACCCTCAGGACACTCGATCCCGCGGACGCCGAGCGACTCTCCACGGTCACCCGGCAACTGCTGGCCAGAATGTAGTCGGAGCCCACGGCATGCACGCAACCTGCGCCTGATTCCTACGCTGGTGCGGTGAGGCCGCGGATCGTCGTCTCCACGACATGTGCGGCGAGTGACTTCAGCGGCTCGCCTCGCAGGCCCTGCAGGGGTCCGCTGGTCGCCAGCGTCGCGAAGCCGTGCGCGGCCGTCCAGCAGACCCACTCCGCGTTCGACCGGCGGTCGGCGGCCAGCGCACCGGCGGCCACCGCGTCGTCCAGCGCCGCGAGCAGCAGCTCGTACGGCGCCGGCGTCGACGGGTCAGGCGGCGCGTCCTGGGACAGGCAGGCCAGCTCAAACCACCCCGGCTCGGCAACGGCGAAGTCGACGTACGCCAGGGCGAACGCGCGCAGCCGCGCCACCGCCGCGTCGGCGCCGGCCGCGGCGTCCATCCGGTCGCGAATGGCGCGGGCGAGCCGGTGTTGCGCCTCCAACGCGACGGTGAGCACGATCGCCTGCCGGTCGGCGAAGTGGCGATAAGCCGCGTTGGGCGTCACCCCGACCGTACGCGTGATCTCGCGGAGGCTGACCGCCCCCGCACCGCCCTCTCTGGCCGCGGCCAGACCAGCCTCGACCAGCGCGGACCGCAAGTCGCCGTGATGGTACGCACCCGACATTGCCTCGCCTCGACCCCAATGTGTACGGTGTGAACATGACCGATGTGGACAGTGTAGACATTACCTCGCGCCGAGTGGCCGCCGGCTGGGACGACGCGGCCGACGGCTACGAGCGATATTTCGTGCCCCGGTTTGCCCCGTGGCTGGCGGCCCGCGTGCGCGCGCTCGGCGACGACCTGCCACCCGGCCCGGTCCTGGTGCCGTGCTGCGGCACCTTCCCTGAGCTCGACGTCCTGCTGGCTGCCTTCGGTGACCGCGAGGTGGTCGGCATCGACCTGTCCGCTGGGATGCTGCGGGTCGCCCAGCGGCGGATCGCCGACCGGCCGGGGATCACCCTCGTGCACGGCGACGCGTCGGCCATCGACCCGCATTGGAGCGGGCGTTGCGCGGCGGTGCTCTCGGTCTTCGGACTGCAGCAGCTTCCGGACCCGGTGCGGGCGATGCGGTCGTGGACGGCGGCGCTGCGGCAGGTGGCCGGCTTTCGGTCGTATTTTGGCCGCACGTCAACGAATCCGACGGCCCGTTCGCGCGCATGATGCGTCTGGTCGGCGCGGACCGACCGCAGAGCGCGAGGCCTGGGAAGACGAGGTCGGCGGATTCGATCTTTCCTTCGAAATGACGCACCCGGACGCCGCGACTTTCTTCGACGCGTACGTCCGGTGGGTCCGCTGCGCGCGCTGGCGCGGGACAAGGGTGAAGCCTATGTGGAGCGGCTGCGCGCCGACTTTCTCCGCGACGCACCTGCCGGCTCCTGGAGCCACCGGCCGCGCGCCCGGCTCGTCACCGCCGGAACCGACCGTGTCTGACCTGGCGGCCGAGCGCCGCAGCCTGGGTGCGTTTCTGCGCGACCTGTCCGCCGACGAATGGGAGGCTCACTCGCTGTGTGAGGGATGGACCGTACGCGATGTCGTCGCCCACCTCACCACGACGACACGCACCGGAACCCTCGCCATGGTCGCCGGCATGCTTCGCGCGCGTGGCGACTTCCACCGGATGACGCGCGACCGCGCGCGGCGTGTGGCCCGCGCGTACGACCCGACGACACTGATCGACCGACTGGAAGAGACGGCCGACTCGGATCGCCGGATGCCAGGCAGCGCGGCGATGGACCCACTGCTCGACATCCTCGTCCACGGCCAGGACATCGCGCGTCCGCTCGGCCGGCACCGGCCCATGCCAGCCGCTCCGGCGCGCGCCGCGCTCGCCTTCGCCGCCGACAACCCGTTCTATGACGCACCAGCGCGCTTCGCCGGGTTGACGCTCGTCGCCACCGACGGCGACTGGACCCGCCCGGACGGACCGGACGAGGTGCGCGGCAACACGGCAGACCTGCTCCTGGTGGCAACCGGACGCACGGCCGGCCTCCAAGCACTCAGCGGCCCCGGCGTCGCCGCACTCACCCGACGGCTCACCCGACCTTGACGCTGTCCCACCGCCGGCCCAGTGGTCAGCAGTCCAGGTATTGGGTGTAGATCCACACGTCGGACCGGCCACCCCACAGGTTGCCCAAGCTCCAGCCGCCGGCCGCCTCAAGCCGCCCGTCGAAACCCTGGCCACGGTTGACCTGGCCGTACGACGGATACTGCGTGCCGGGGCCGGAGCGATAGTTGACGTTGTTGGTGTTGACAAAACAGGTGAACGCGGCCGCCTTCGCCGGCGCCGGGGCGGCGGAGACACCCGTCGCCGCGGTGCCGACGGCGGCCGCCGCGACGCCTACGACGGTGGCCGTACGAATCAGCGTGCTCATGAACATGAATGTCGTCCTTTCGACTCAGCTGCTGCAGTAGGGCGCGTAAATCCAGACACCCTTGCGGCCGCCCCACAGGTCGCCGTAAAGCCAGTTGTCCGAATACCGAAGGTGTAGAAACCCTGGCCCCGGTTGACCTGACCGTAGGATGGATATTGCGTGCCCGGGCCGGACCGGTAATTGACATTGTTGGTATTGATGAAGCAGTTTGTGCCGATGTCATCGACCGACCGGTGTGTTCCAGCGGCGGGCTGCGTCGCGGCCCCGGCCGGCGCGGTCCACAGACCGAAGCTGACCAACCCGGCGACGGCCGTCGTGGCGGCGGCGCGCAGCATCGTACGTACAACGGGACGCATCTCGCCCCTTTCCCAGAGTCGCATTGTTCTTGGCGGACATCCCACCGAAAGCGACGCTACCGACCGGCCCTGTCATCTTGCTGTCAACGCGCTTTCGGGCCGGCGCGGTGTGGCAGTGGGGTGAGCGCGCCTTATTCCGGTGGCTCAGAACTGAGTGACGACACCAGCGCGGCCAACAATCTCGGCAGACAGTCGGGTGACAGCCGGGTGACAGCCTGACGTGTTTCGATAAGGCGGTTTCAGCGGCAAAACCGACGAAAGGATGCGGTCATGACGGAGTGGATTCTCGCGTACGACGACGACTGCGGGATGTGCACCGAGGTCTCCATACGGGTACGCGAGGCAGCTGGCTCCCGGCTGACGTTGGCCGGCCTCACCGACCGTCGCATCGGCGAACTGCGGCAACGCGCGCTGGGTGACTCGGCCGTCTGGGCTCCGACCCTGCTCGCGGTCGACGGCGAGCACGTTCGCGCCTGGACCGGTCGCGCGCTGGCGCGCCGGCTGGCCCTTCGACTCGGGCCGGTGCGCTCGGCCCGAGTGCTACGCAGCCTGGCCGGCGCCGCCGCCGTACGTGTGCCGGATCGTCGCCGGTTCCTCCGGCTGGCACCGCTTGCCGCGGTCGGAGCCTTCGCCCTCAGCGGTGGCCTGGCGACTCCCGCGGCAGCCGCACAGCAGTCGGCGCGGGCCAAGGCGCGGGCGTGGGTCGCGGCCAACCGCGCCAACCTGCCGACCAGCTACGACGAGGTGACCGCCTATCCGATGGCCCATCGGCAGGCGATTTTCTCAGCGCTGGCACCACAAACGCGGCGGCAGCTGTGGGCGGAGCAGCTCGCTCGCTACGAGGCCGCGCACCGCGAGCTGGACGCGGCACAACGCGCCGTACTCGCCGAGGCTAAACGCGCGTTGTCGATCGCCTTCGACGACCGGCTCAGCCAACGCGACCACGCCACCTTGGACCGGTTGCGCACCAACGCCATCGCCGCGTACGGCGACGACGGCGCGCACGCGCTCGTGGGCAGGCTCGGCGCGCCCGAGCAGGCGACGATCCTCGACGACTGCACCTGCTCGACCGCCTCGAACTGGTGTGGCGGGACGCTCTATTGCGACCAGTACTGCCCACCCACCGGGATCGGCTGCGGCACGATGATGACCTATCCGTGCGACGGGAAATGCATCCAGTTCTAACCGATTCTCCTTGACAGCACGACTACGCCGTACGTTCGGCGGGCTCGGCCGTCGCCGTCCGCGGCCTGGGTCGTCATCTCGATCAGCGCCATTTCGCCGAGTGATACTGAGAATCGCGACGATTTCTCAGTATGTTCACGGGCTGTCGCTCCCCCGCGGCCTGGACGGGAGTTTTCGTTTCAGCCATTCGCGATACTGCTTGTCGAACTCGGCACGAGGTGTGAGGACGATCTGGTCGTGGCGCCGGCCGAGCATGTCGGTGAGATGGCTCTCGCCGACCTTCCACACACCGCGCGAAACTGTGATCGAGGACAGTGAGCCACCGGATGACCCGGGCGTCCGCATGTGCGGCAACACAGGTGACCGCGGCGGACGCACGGCCCGAGGTTCAGGTGGAAATCATCGACGTGTTACAGCCCGGGACGGTAAAAGTCATACAGCACAGCGAATTCTCCCACAGGCCATCGCTCTCGGTTGCCGGAAGCTCCTGGAGTGCGTCCACAGCAGTCTGTACGGGCGTTTCGGTGTCCATAACGTCGCCTTCCTTCCACGGTAACCGCGCTGATTCGGCAGGAGCGGGCAAACGGCAAGGTCGAATCAACACCATGAACTCGACCAAGTCAACAACTACTTTGGCGCTCTATGAGATTGGTGGATGTACGGCCGTGCCGGCTCCAGGCCCCCGCTCGACCGTTTCTCGAACGGGGACGCTAGCAGCTCGGGCGGACAGCGATTTTGGAAGCGATTTGAAAGCGATCAGTGCTATCCATGCGGGTGAAGGTCGGCGATCACACGTGCGGTGAAGCGTCGAGGTGCGATTCCACTCCCCTACCGGACGGCGATCGAGGCAGCAACGAATGCTAATGCCCGCGGGCGTGCTTGACCGGCTCGGCAGACGCGGGCTGGTTTACAACACGTGCTGGGAGGACCCGGCACTGGATCGCGTCGCGCTGGAGTTCACCTCCGACGACCACGCCCTCGTCATCACCAGCGCTGGCTGCAACAGCCTGGACTATCTGCTTGCCGGAGCCGGCCGGGTCACCGCCGTGGACGTCAACCCGGCCCAGAACGCGTTGCTGCAACTCAAAGTCGCCGGCATCCACCAGCTGGACTACGAGTCGTTCTTCGAGATGTTCGGCTGTGGCCGGTCACCGAACGCCGTCGCCCTGTACCACGATCTTATGCGACGCGCCCTGCCTGAATACGCCCGTCGGTTCTGGGACCGCAACATCCGCCTTTTCGCCGGACGGCGGCCGCGGCGAAGCTTTTTCTACCGCGGAGGTACGGGCAGCATCGCCTGGCTGATCGCTCGAATCGTCCGGCACGACCGTATGTTGCGCTCCGGGCTCGAACAGATCATCGCGGCGCCGGACCTCACCGTCCAGCGGTTGGTGTACGAGGAGAAGGTCCGTGATCGGTTGCTGAGTGCGCCCTTGCGTGCCTTGCTTTCCCAGCAGGGGACCTTAGCGCTGGTCGGCGTGCCGCAAACCCAACGACAGCAGGTCGTGCGTACGCATGGGAGCGTACTGACGGCATTCACCCGGGCGACCGAAGCCGTACTCACCCGGATGTCGTTCGCATCCAACTACTTCTGGCGACTCTACCTCGAAGGCTCCTATCGCACGGACTGCTGTCCGGAATTCCTCAAGCGGGTGAACTTCGCGCGGTTGAAGGCCGGACTCATCGATCGCCTTCATGTCACCACCGGCACGCTCACCGCCTGTCTGCGGCGAGCCACGCCCATGGTTTCGAAGATCTCCCTGCTTGACCACATGGACTGGATGGCATGGCACGACCGCTCCGCGCTGGCCGAGGAGTGGACAGCCTTGCTGGCGGCCGCGCCGGGCGCGCGCGTCATCTTCCGCAGCGCGGCGCCGAACGCGGACTTTCTCCAGCATCTCCGGGTGGACTGGCGGGGCCGTCCCGTCGAGCTGGGCGACGTGCTGCGTTACGACCAAGAGACGGCCAGCGCGCTGCACGTCCGAGATCGCGTACACACCTACGGCAGTTTTCACATCGCCCAGTTGCCCGGGGAGTGCTGAGCTGTGGGGCTGGTCGCTGACATGCACGTTCTGGCCCGGCTCGTCCGCCCGCCGCGAGCCACTGCCGATCACGCGGCCTGGCTCGACGCTTTCTACGATCGCCAGGCCGCCGACTACGATGATTTCCGGCGCCGGCTGCTGCCCGGTCGTGAGGAAATGATGCGCGGCCTCAACGTCGCGGACGGCGGGCGGCTGCTGGACATGGGAGGCGGAACCGGCGCGTCGCTGACCTTTATCGCCGACCGGCTGCCCCGTCTCGACTCGGTTACCGTGGTGGATCTGTGCGAGCCCCTGCTACGCGTCGCCCGGCAGCGGATCGACGACAACGGCTGGAAAACTGTGCGTACGGAGCGTGCGGACCTCACCACCTACCTGCCGCCGGCCGGCCCGCCGGACGCGATTACTTTCTGCTATTCGCTGACGATGGTGCCCAATTGGTTCCAGGCGATCGACCACGCCTGGTCGCTCCTGCCACCGGGCGGCCTGATCGGCGCCGTCGATTTCCACGTGTCCCGCAAGCGGCCCGAGGACGGCCTGCGCCGGCATTCCCGCCTGCAGCGATTTCTCTGGCCGTTCTGGTTCAGCTGGGACAACGTCTTTGTCTCCGCCGACCACCTGCCCTATCTGCGGCATCGGTTCGAACAGATCCGGTTGGTGGAGCGGGTGACCCGCCTGCCATACCTGCCCGGCTCCGCGGTTCCCTACTACGTCTTCATCGGCCGGAAGAGCAGTTGATCGTCGTGACCACGGACACGGCTCGGCCGGCGGGGTTGTCGCTGTCGCCGGCGGACGCGCGACAATCGTACGGGGATCTGATCCTGCGGGCTCTCTCCGGCAATCCCGATCGCGCGGCATTCGCGCAGGACGGCCGAATTCTTTCCTATCGAGCAGCCAAGGATGTCGTCCTGCGGACAGCTGCGGCACTCGCCGAGCGCGGCATCGGGAACGGCACGCCGGTCGGGATGCTCGGCCCGAACCGGGCCGAACTCTGGCTGGCGCAGGCCGCCGCGTGGATCCGTGGCGCGCGCACCACTGGACTTCACCCGGCAAACCCGGTGGACACCTTGCTGTGGTTCGTACGCGATGCCGGCTTGAGGGTGCTGATCGTCGACCCGCTATTCGCCCGGATCGGCGCGATCCTGCTGGAACGATCAGAAACGCTGCGGTCGGTACTCACGCTGGGACCCGCTTCGGCCGGCGATGATTTGCTTTCCCTGTCGGAAAACGCGTCGCCGGATCCGGCCGCACGCGCGAACGTGACCGCAGAGGACGTCGCCTGGCTGCATTACACCGGAGGCACGACCGGGGCCCCCAAAGGTGTGTTGACGTCGCATCGCGCGATGGTCTTCGCGCAGACCGCGACCGCGCCCTACGCCATTCCCGAGCAACCGCGTCATCTCGCGGTCGCGTCCATCGTGCTTGGCGGGAGTACGGCGGTGCTGCCCGTGTTGCTTCGTGGAGGAACGATTTTCCTGCAGCGCTACTTCCATCCCGACACATGGCTGCGCGCCATCCAACACGACCGTATTTCCTTCGCTGTCCTCACCCCGGAGATGATCGGCGCGATACTTGATCGGGCGGATCCGGAATCGTACGACCTGACGTCGCTTCGAACGATCGTCTACGGTGCCGCGCCCATCCGCCCTGAGCGCATCCGGGAGGCGATACGCCGCATCGGTCCGGTGTTCACCCAGATCTACGGGCAGACCGAGCACATGTCGCCGATCTCGCACCTCACAAGAAAAGAACACGATCCCGTACGCCGTCCGCATCTTCTGGCGTCCTGCGGCCGGATCGTCGACGGAGTCGAATCACGGATCGTTGGCGAGGACGGTTCCGACGTCAGCGGCGACGAGGTCGGAGAGATCTGGATCCGTTCGCCGGCAGCGATGTCCGGTTACTGGAATCGGTGCGTCGATCCGGGAGGCACTGACATTCTTCGGACCGGGGACCTGGCGCGCCGGGACGACGACGGCTATCTCTATCTGGTCGGTCGACGCCGTGATCGCTGGGAGGTCGGCACAAGATGACCGGTGTGGAACCGGCGGATCCGGTCCTGGTGGACACCGTCGATTTGGCGAGCGAAAAACTCGCCGGCGATCCGTTCGGGGAATATTCACGAATTCGGGAGCGCCCCGGGCTCACCCGCGGCGTGCTGCCCGGCCTGGCACCACTGTGGCTCGTAACCCGCCACGAGCACGTGTCGCTGGTCATGAGCGATCCGCGGTTTGTCAACGACGTCCGCAACATACCGGGCAACGACGGCCCCAGCATGCTCGAGCTGATCCGCCGGGCCAGTGGCACGCCGGCGGAGTATCTCAAGTTTCTGGGTCCGAACCTGTCCGATGTCGACGGTGCCGACCACGCGAGGCTGCGCAAGCATGTCTCGCGAGCACTCACCGCGCGTACGGTCCTGCGTCTGCAGCCACGCATCGAAGAAATCACCGGGAATCTCCTCGACGCTTTGCCTGGCAGTGCGCAGGACGGCGTGGTCGACCTGCTGGCCCATTTCGCCTATCCACTGCCGATCACGGTCATCTGCGAACTGATCGGTATCCCGGAATCCGACTGGCCGGCCATGCGCAGGTGGGCAGCGATCCTCGCCACCGGACGGGAGATGGGCGACGCCGTACGCGGCGCGGTCGACTATCTCCAGGAGCTGATCGCCCGGCGCCGCCGCCGGCCGGCAGACGACTTCGTCTCCGGCCTCAGCCATTCCAGCGGCCACAGCGACGAACTCGGCGGCGACGAGATCGTGATGCTCATTCTCACCATGATCGTCGCCGGCCACGAAACCACCGCGCACCTCATCGCGAACGGAACGGCCGCACTGCTGACCCATCCCGAGCAGTTGGCCGCGCTTCGTCGCGATCCGGGACTGCTGCCCAACGCGGTGAACGAGCTGATGCGCTGGTGCGGCCCCACGCTGTCCGCATTCATGCGCTATGCCACCGAGGATGTCCGTCTCGGCGACACTCTCGTACGGAAAGGCGAGGCCGTGATGCCGGTCCTGGTCGGCGCCAACTACGACCCGCGCGCCTTCGACCGCCCCCACCAGCTCGACGTCACCCGCGAGCCGGGCCATGGCCGGGCCACTCAGTTGGGGTTCGGGCACGGTCCCCACTATTGCCCGGGCGCCGGGCTTGCCCGGCACGAAGCCGAAATCGCGGTCGGATCGCTGTTGCGCCGCTATCCCGAGGTCGCTCTGGCGGTGCCGCCAGCGGACCTGCGGCGTGGCCCGGTCCGCGGCGCCTGGCAGCTGGCGAAGCTGCCGGTCACCCTGGGCCCGGCGAGGTAGTTGGACCCGATGCTGGACTTTCTCGCCCTCGCCTCACCGCCACCGCAGACCGTGGCGGTGATCGACCCGACCAGCGGCGAATGCGTGACCTACTCGCAGCTGCGTCGGCGGATCGCCGTTCTGCAGGAGCTTTTCGACGGTCCAGACAAGCTCCTCGTCGTCGTCGAGGCGGCACGGTCGATCTCGGGAATCGCCTGCTATCTGGCCACACTCGGGGCAGGGCACACGGTCCTGCCGCTGGACGGTGCCACCGAACGGGAATGGCAGACCGTACTCGGCCAGTTTCGTCCCGACCTGGTGCTGCATTCCGGTGGCGCCGCGCCGACGGCCGCGGTGGATGCGGCCGGATACCGGCCCGCGGGAGCGGTCGACGGTATCCGGGTGGCTCGTTCGCACCGAGGAATCCAGTCGCCGCGAATCCATCCCGAACTGGCCGCGCTGCTACGCACCTCCGGGTCACTGGGGACCGCGAGAACGGTACGTCTGTCCTACCGAGCGCTGCGGTCCAACGCTCTCGCGATCGTCGCGGCGCTCGGCATGACGGCCGCGGACCGGGGCATGACCTCACTGCCCCTTGGTTACAGTTTTGGCCTTTCCATTGTCAATTCGCATTTCGCGGTTGGCGGCAGCATCGCCGTGACAAGCCGGAGTCCGACCGGCGAGGAGTTCTGGTGGCAGGTCGAGCACGCGGCCGGCAGCTGCGTTGGCGCGGTTCCGCTGACTCTGCGAAATCTTCGTTCCAGGAAATGGACGGCGAGTGGGTCGGCGGCCCTCCGGATGCTCCTGCATGCCGGCGGCCCGCTCGATCGCCACACCAGGGAGTATTTCCACCAGACGATGCGAAACGCCGGTGCGGAGTTCGTGTCGATGTACGGCCAGACCGAGGCGACCGCCCGCATCACCTGTCTGCGCGCGGAAGCCGCGGCAGGACGGCTTGATTCGGTCGGCCAGGTCATTCCCGGCGGAGTGTTGACGATCGAGAACGACGCCGGTGAGCGGCTCCCGGACGGGACGGTCGGCGGCGTCGTCTACCGGGGACCGAACGTCATGCTGGGATACGCCTGGGAGCGTACGGACCTCGCGGCCGGTGACGAGCTCCGTGGGGTGTTGCGCACCGGCGATGTCGGCTGTCTTCGAGACGGCATGCTGTATCTCGCTGGCCGGGCCGACCGGCAGCACAAGATCTGCGGCCGCCGCGTCAATCTCGACGAGATCGAGGCCGAACTGCACGATCACGGCTTCACGGTGGCGGTCGAAAGCCGTGACGACGTCGTCATCGCCGTGGTGACGACCAAGGCAGGCGCGCTGCGGTCCGCGTGCTCGGGGCTGGAGCACCGGTTCGGGCTGCCTTCCGGGGTGTTCCGCATCATCGAGGTGGACCGGATTCCGATGACGGAGAACGGCAAGACCGATCGGCCGGCGGTGACCGCATTACTGGGATCGCGGTGGAAACCGGCGGTCTCGCCAGACCGGGTGGTCAGATGAGGTTCAGCCTGCTCTACTTCGCCAACCGCGACGCCGCCGGCGCCGCCGAGCAGTACGACCTGCTGCTGGAATCGGCCCGGATCGCGGACCGCAACGGCTTCGAGGCGCTCTGGGTGCCGGAGCGGCATTTTCACGCCTTCGGCGGCGCTTATCCGAACCCGGCGGTGGCCGCCGCGGCGGTCGCGGCGGTGACCTCGCGGATCCGGATCAGGGCGGGGAGCGTGGTTCTGCCGCTCAACGATGTCCTCCGGGTCACCGAAGACTGGGCCGTCGTCGACAACATCTCGGGTGGGCGCGTCGATCTCGCGTTCGCCGCGGGCTGGAACGCCAACGATTTCGTGTTGGCTCCGGCGGCGTTCGCCCGCCGGCGCACACTGCTGCCGGACATGATCGCGGAATTCACCGGACTGTGGCGGGGCGAACATCTCTCACGAGTGAACGGAAAGGGCGACCAGGTCGAGGTCACGGTGTTTCCCCGACCGGTGCAGCGGTTGCCGGGCATCTGGCTGACCGCGAGTTCGTCGATCCGGACCTTCCGCCGCGCCGGTTCGTCTGGTGCCAACGTACTCACCGCCATGCTGTTCATGTCGCTGGATGAGCTGGGCACGAAAATCGCGGCCTACCGGCAGGCTCGCGAGGACAGCGGCCTGGACCCGTACGGCGGCACGGTCACGCTGATGCTGCACACGCACGTCGGGCCGACCACCACGCACGTGCGCGAGACCGTACGGCCGGCCTTCCTGGAATACCTGCGGTCGTCCACCACGCTCTGGGGCCAGGAAATGCGCCGTGTCAGGGCAGCCGCGGACGCGGATCCACTGACGCTGCTCGAGTTCGCTTTCGACCGCTACTTCCGGCGGGCCGCCCTGTTCGGCTCGGTCGAACGGTGCCGGGAGTTCGTCGGCCGGCTGGAACGGACCGGGGTCGACGAGGTCGCCTGCCTGATCGATTTCGGTCTTTCCAGGCAGGAAACCGTCAACGGGCTCGGGCCGCTGTCCGAGCTGGTCGGCGACCGGCGACTGGCGGGGACGGTCGACACATGACCGTGGTCGCCGAACCGGCTGGACATCCGTCGCCCCTCGCCCACCCGCACCGACGGCAGGCCGTTGAGGTCGTGGCGCTGGTCAAGCGATATCCGAGGCAATCGGTCAACGCCGTCGACGGCCTGTCCTTTTCGGTACGTGAAGCGGAGGTCTTCGGCTTGCTCGGACCGAACGGAGCCGGAAAGACCACCACGATCGGGGTCCTCACCACGCGTGTCGTCGCCACGTCCGGCACGGTACGGGTCGCTGGCGCGGACGTACGCGCGGATCCGATGCGCGCCAGGGCGCGGCTGGCCGTCGTGTCGCAGCGGCCAAACCTCGACCTGGCCCTGACTGCGCGGCAAAATCTCACCTTCCACGCCAGCTATCACGGCATCGGCCGGTCCGAACGCAACCGGCGCGCCGACCAGCTGCTCGAGCAGTTCGGGTTGGCCGGGCGAGGCCGCGACCGGGTCGACACCTTCTCCGGTGGACAGTCTCAGCGGCTGATGATCGCCCGTGCACTCATGCATTCACCCGAGGTGCTGTTTCTGGACGAGCCGACGGCTGGACTGGACCCGCAGGCACGGCTGTTCGTCTGGGACCGCGTACGCGAACTGCGCGCCGCCGGCGTGACCGTCCTGTTGACCACGCATGACATGGACGAGGCGTCCGAGCTGGCCGACCGCGTCGGCATCATGGACAACGGAAGGCTGCTGGCGATGGACGATCCTGCGGTCCTGACCCGTTCGCTGCCCGGCAGCGCGACCATCGAGCTGGGCGTACGACCCAGCACCGACGAGCCGGCCGACGGACTGGTCGCGGCTCTGTCCACTGTGGACGGTGTGGAAAGGGTCGAGCGGCTGGCCGATCCGGACGACACACTCTGGCGCCTACGCCTTTACGCCAACAGCGATCCGTCCCGGCTGCTGGCTCCGCTCGCGACCCGACTGCAATCCCGCTCGGCGGCGATCCTGGACGTGCGACTGGGCGAGGCCAGCCTCGAGGACGTCTTCGTCGCGTTGACCGGACGAGGGCTGCGATGACCGCGGTCGCGACGAAGGGGGACAGGCAGACCACAAGCGTGCTCACTGCCGCCGTACGCGCATTCCTCGCGCTGTTGTGGCGAGACGTTTTCGTGGATGGCCGGCAATGGGCCGCGTTCGCCGCGCAGGTGATCCTGCAGCCGCTTTTCCTGCTTTTCGTCTTCGGCAAGGTGCTCGGCGACCTCGGCTACACCGATGCGGGCTACGGGCGGCTGCTGATGCCGGGAATCGTGACGCTGACCGCGTTCATGACAGCCTTGCAGTCGACCGCGTTTCCCCTTGTCATTGACTTCTCGTGGGCGAGGGAGATCGAAGACCGGCTGCTCGCTCCACTGCCGATGTCCGCCGTGGCAACAGAGAAAGTGCTGTTCTCCACCCTGCGCTCGCTGGTCGCCGCGGCGACCATCTTTCCGGTCGGCTGGTTGATGTTGGGGTTCGTCCCGTGGACGGTCGAGGGCACGATCCTGGTCGCGGTGATGCTCGTACTCTCCGCGGTCACCGGCTCCGTCGTGGGCCTGACACTTGGCACATTGGTGCCTCCGGCCAAGATCAACGTCATCTTCGGCCTGGTGATGGTGCCGTTGATGTTCACCGGATCCACCCAGTACCCGTGGCCCGAGCTGTCCCGCCTGCCATGGTTTCAGGTCGTCGCTGCCGGCAACCCGTTGACGTACGCGAGCGAGGGCATGCGCGCCGCGCTGTCGCCTGACGTGCCACACATTCCGGTGTGGGTTTCGGTGCTGGCACTGGTCGGCTTCATCGCGCTGTTCACAGTCACCGGCGTTCTCGGCTTTCGCCGTCGGGCACTGGACTAGTAGGCCGTCCCATGACGACACTCGCCGGCCGGCAGGCGCAGCAGCTCAGCGGTGAGATCCCGTACGGTCGGCGCACCGACCAGAGCCATGGCGACGCGGAGTTCGTGGCGGAGCAGGTCCAGAACCGCGCGGACACCGTCGGCGCCGGCCGTCGCGAGCCCCCACAGATAGGGACGCCCGATGCCGACAGCGGTGGCTCCGAGCATCAACGCCTTGGCCACGTCGACGCCTCTGCGCACGCCGCCGTCGACCAGCACCGGCACCTGCCCGTTCACCGCCGCGACCACCGGAGCGAGAGCGTCGATCGACGCGACCGTGGTGTCCAGATGGCGGCCGCCGTGATTCGACACGATGATCCCGGCCGCCCCGGCGTCGACGGCCCGTCGCGCGTCGTCCGCTCGTATGACACCTTTGACCAGCATCGGTCCGTCGATCGCCGCGGCCAGTTCGCGCACCGTATCCCACGTCACCGAGGGACTGACGTACGGGCTGTACACGTCCGTCGGATCGAAGTTGTCCAGACAGGGGCGGGGAATATTCGGCGGCCGCCAGGTCGTCGGCACCGACAGGCCACTGCGCCGCTGCCGATCCGACACGCTGCGCGCCGGAGCGTCCATGGTCAGGACGACTGCCTTCGCGCCGGCCCACAGCGCGGCCGCCGCGATTTCGGCCGTCCGGTCGAGGTCGCGTTGCGCGTACAGCTGGAACCACGTGGGTGCTCCGGCCAGCGGGATGATCTCCGCGACCGGATGCAGCGACATGATGCTGACGACCCACAGTGCCCGCGCCGCGGCGGCACCCTCGGCGGTCGCCACCTCCCCGTCCGGATGGCAGAGTCGATGTCCGGCCGTGGGAGCCAGGAAAATCGGCGAGTCGACGACCGAGCCGAGAATCTCCACCCGGGTGTCCAGGTTGGCGACGTCGACACCGATCCGCGGCAGCAGCTGGTAATCGGAATATCGAGAAGTGTTCCAGGCGGCGGTGTGCTCGTCTCCCGCCGCTCCGTCGACGTAGTCGGCCGCGCGCGGTCGCAGTTCTTCGAAGGCCTGCCGAAAGTCGGCCAGGCTGGCAGGTTTTGCTGGCGGGCCAGGCAGTTTTCCAACCGAGTCCGGTCCAGCCGACACAGTGGACATACGAGGCTCCGTGATCAGGCGGGCTGCGAGCAGCGTAACCGATCGACACGGCGACCACCGCCGCGTCGCACGAACGAGGACGGGAATTGCTGAATTGACCGGCAGAGTACGAGGAAAAATCGCTTTCGTGACCGGAGCGGCACGCGGGCAGGGTCGTGCGGCGGCGGTCGCCCTCGCGTACGAAGGGGCCGACGTCATCGCCGTCGACATCGCCGGCAGCCTCCCGACCACCTCCTATCCCGGGGCCACCCCCGCGGAGCTCCGGGAAACCGGCCGGCTCGTGGAAAAAACCGGCCGTCGCGCGGTGACCGCCGAGGTCGACGTCCGGGACTGTGACGCGCTGGCCGCCGCCCTGGCGGACGCGGTGGCCAGGCTGGGTGGTCTGGACGTCGTTGTCGCCAACGCCGGAATACTCGGCCCGTCCCGGCCGAGTTGGCAGCTGACCGAAGCGGAATGGCAGCACACGGTCGACATCAACCTGACCGGTGTGTGGCATACGGCGAAGGTCGCGATACCGCATCTCATCGACACCGGGCGGGGTGGTTCGGTGATTCTCACCGGCTCCACCGCGGCTTTGCGCGGAATGCCGGGGGTGGCCAACTACGTTGCCGCAAAACACGGTGTGGTCGGGTTGGCTCGGACGATGGCCAACGAGCTGGCCGCGCACCGGATTCGGGTGAACGCCGTACATCCCACCAATGTCCGTACGCCGATGGTCGACAACCCCGAACGCGCGCGGCTCTACCGTCCGGACGCTGACGAACCGGCCGGCACCGATGTCCATGAAGCCATGGCGTCGCTGAACCTGCTGCCCGTTCCGTGGATCGACGTCGAGGACGTGGCGAACGCGGTGCTGTACCTGGCCTCCGACGAGTCGCGGTATGTCACCGGGGTCGATCTGCCGATCGACGCGGGCATGAGCCAGAAATACTTCGGCGGGGGGTCGATGTCGCGATGACCGAGACGACAGGGCTGCCGGTGCACGTCCGGCGAACGAGTTTCGACCTCGATCCGGCGGTTGTCCGGCTGCGCGCCGAGCGACCGGTCAGCAGGGTGCGACTGCCGCTGGGCGAGGCCTGGCTGATCACTCGGTACGACGAGGTGCGGGAGGTGCTCCGCGATGCGGCCCGATTCAGCAACGGCGGTGAACCGCCCGTCGCCGGCCGGTCCAGCGGCGAGGGCGACGCGGCCGGTTCCCTGCTCGCGTACGACCTGCGGCGGGTGCTGACCGCGGAGTTCACCGTCCGCCGGATGCGGCGACTGCGGCCGCAGGTCGAGCGAATCGTGGCCGGCAACCTGGACCTGATGGAAACGGCCGAGCCGCCGGTGGACCTGATGGGGCTGTTCGGGCTGCCGGTGGCCTCGTCGGTGATCTGCGAGCTGCTCGGCGTGCCGCCCGAGGATCGGGAGGATTTCCAGCGGCAGAGCCACCGGCTGCTGGATCCCTCGATCGACCTTGACCTCAGATCGGCCACCGGCGTGCGGATCGACACGTACCTGGCGACGCTGGTCGCCCGGCTCCGCCAGAACCCGGGCGGCGGCCTGCTCGGGGTGCTGGTCCGCAAGCACGGCAGCCGGCTCGGCGACCGCGAGCTGGTCGGCATCGGGAACCTGCTGCTGATCGCCGGTCAGGAAACCACCGCGAACATGCTCGGGCTGGGGACGTTGGCTCTCCTGCGGCATCCCGACCAGCTCGCTCTGATGCGCGACAATGACCAAGCCGTCGAGCCGGCGGTGGAGGAGCTGCTGCGTTTCCTGTCGATAGTGCACTCGATACAGCCGAGGGTGGCGACCATGGACACCGTCGTCGGCGGCCAACCGATCGCGGCCGGCGACATCCTGGTCTGTTCGCTGCCTGCGGCCAACCGCGATCCGAACCTGGGCGACGGCATGGACGAGCTGGACCTCACCCGGCCTGCCGTCCCGCACCTGGCCTTCGGGCACGGCATCCACCACTGTCTCGGCGCGCCGCTGGCGCGGCTGGCGATGCGGACCGCGTTCCCGGCACTGCTGCGCCGGTTTCCGAAGCTGCGACTGGCGATGCCCTTCGACCAGGTTCGGTTCCACGCGTTGTTCCTCGTACATGGGATCAAGGAGCTGCCGGTCACCTGGTGACGGATCTTCGCGACTTTCCAAGGACAGCAAGACACTGCGCTCATTCTGAAGGCGTTTTGAAAGCGCGACGTTCTATCGTCGCAACCGAGTCGGAAGGCGAAACCGGCCGCCAGCGTCGAGTCGTGTCATCGGAGGCCGCCGAATGGGGATTGATACCGCGCGGTTGTACGCGGCCGCCAATCCTTTCGGCGTCATCGGCCCGATCAACGCGCAAACCACCGATGCGTGGCTGCCGCCAAACTGTCACGTGTACGGCGCGATGTCCGGCAGCACCCTGCCCGTCCTGCCGTACCCGGCCGGACGCCACCGGTCGTGGACCGACTACAACGCGCCCGGCACCGGGCGTTCCGTCGACGACCCGGACCGGGCCAAGCTGTTGGCCGCCATGGAGGCGCTTGAGCGCTATTGCTCGATGGTTCACGACCCGCGCTCGTGGCGGTTGGGCTCCGGACGGAAATGGGGAGATCGCGCCTTGGATCTCACCCGAGTGCCTCGCTGCTCGGCCGCCGAGCTGCGACATCCGGCCTGCCCGATCCGAACGCCCGACCCGGACGCCGACATCCGGTGGGTCAGCGCTCTGCGGCTGGACACGCAGTCCGAGGTCCTGGTGCCGGCCGTCATGGTCCACCTCGGCGTCGATCTGATTCCGGGTGAGAACTTCTGGCTGCCGATCTCCACCGGTTGCGCGGCGCACGAATCCATTCCGGCGGCGACCGTCAACGCGATCTGCGAGGTCATCGAGCGGGACGCGATCGCACTCACCTGGCTGCAGCGACTCAGCCTCCCGCCGCTGGAGGACAGTTGTCTGTCCGCGGCCACGACCGAGCTCGTGCATTGGTGCCAAACCCGCGGAATCACCACGTATCTGTTCGACGCGACCACCGATCTGCACGTTCCCACCGTGTATTGCCTGCAGACCGCCAGCCATGACCAGCGGGCCGCGCAGTTGGTCGGATGCTCGACGGATTTCGAGGTCTCGGCCGCCGCACACCGTGCCGTACTGGAGGCGATGGCCGCACGCAGTGCGGTTCACCATCACACCTCGCCCCGCCGGTACGCCGACTACACAGACATCATGGACGGCGCGGCGCTGCTCGCACGGCGGGCCCGCCGGCCAGCGTTTCGCTTTCTCCTCGACGGCGTACGGGATCGGGCGCCGAGCCGGCCGGTTTCGCCCGCCGCGGACACCGTGGCACAGCGATACCGGTTCCTGGTCGACACGTTGTCGTCGAAAAACATGCCCGCGTACGGTGTGGATCTTTCCACCCGGGAGGCCACCGCTCTGGGGATTTCCGTGGTACGCGTGGTCATTCCCGATCTCCAGCCGCTGTCGCTGACGCCGCTCGCGCAGTATCGCGCGCATCCGCGGCTTTTCACCGCTCCCCCGGCGATGGGCTTTCCGGCACGGAGCATGAGCGAGTTGAATCCATGGCCACAACCAGTCGCCTGACGGCCGGCGGATCCGGCGCGATGATCCGGATCGTCGCCGACGGCGGATTCGGGGCGGCGACGGCAAAAGAACTGACCGCGCTGCTCGGACCGGAAGCGACCGCCGTGACGGCCAGCTGGCACGAGCCGGGTCCTGACGTGTTGCGTGGCGCGGCCTTCGCGTTCTTCTGTTCCTGGCGCGATGTTCCGGCCGATCTCGACGCATTCGCCGCGCTCGCCGGCGACGCCTGCCCCTGGCTTCCGATCGTGCATTCCCACCCGTACGTCCGAATCGGGCCGCTGGCGGCCCCCGGCGGCGCCCCCTGTCAGCGCTGTTATCAAGTGCGTCTCGCGCAACACGGGCATCTGCGCGATGCCGGCCAGGCGGAACTGATCGAACTGCTGAGCTCACGTCCGGATCTCGGCATCGACGGCTTTCCACCGCACATTCCCCTGCTCGCCGCGGGCATCGGGCTGGGAATCATGACGAGATCGGCGGCCGCCGACGAGGTCACGCTGGTCAACACGGCGACCGACGTCGTACGCCACTGGAAGGTCGTTCCCGTCCACGGCTGTGCGGACTGCCATCACTCCGGGCCAGCGAATACGCGCGAACGCGTACGGGGCCTGCGTGCCGCTCTCGCGGATTCGCCGGTAGAAGCGGGGAAACCGTGACCGCGGCTCCGGTTTTTCCCCGGCTCAGAAGCGGTCTGGTCGCGGTCCAGACCGCGGACGGCATGGTCATCGAAGGCGGCCCGCGCAGTCAGCGCCTGGCCGGCGGCTTCGCGAACCGCGTACTGCCCCGGCTGCTGCCATTGCTGGACGGAAGCCGGCGGCTCGACGACGTGGCGGCCGTGCTGCCGGCGCGGCTAGAGCAGGTGGCCACGGCGATCCGGGTGTTGGCCGAACGCGGAATCGTCGAGGTGACCGCCGAACAGGTCCGGCCGGCCAACCAGACACCGTTGCACGCCTTCCTCGACCGGACGACGCCGCCGGATCACCGGGATCTGATCATCCGACGACTCGCGGCGGCACGCGTGCTCGTATGCGGACCGCACGGGCCGACATCACAGCTCATTCGGTGTCTGACCGACTCCGGAGTCGGCACGATCGAGCGGGACACCGCACCGCGGGGCGCCGCGGACCTCGCAATCGTCGTAACGACAGCTCCATCCGATGCGGCCGTATCCAGCGGCACCGCCACACCGACGCTGCGACTTCAGGTCGGTCCCGGCGCGGTGACGGTGAGTCCACTTCTCGGCGTACCAGGTGGACGCTGCCCCACCTGCTACGACGATCGGCCCCCTGGGGGTGCCGACCCGACGCCGGCGGACGTCGCCATCGGGCTCGGCCTGCTCGCCGGCGCCGCACTGAAATACCTTGGCGGCTACGGAAATCCGTGGGTGTGGCGCGGCACGATCACGATCCGACACGGGCGGATCGAGGAACAGTTGGCCGGCCGTGACCCCGCCTGCCTGGCGTGTGGCGACCCGCGCCTGTCGTTGGACGAGGATGCCCTGGCGCACTGGCGCTACGAGGAGTCCGTCGAGATACCTGTCCGCGGCGGCGATCCCGGCCCGATGCGCGTCGGCGAGGCCGGAAACGGCGACACGGCGAGACGCTATCTCGCACATCGCCGGCTGCCGGTGTCCCGACCGCACCGGGCCGGCCCGTCCACCTGGACCGACGACCTCGTCTGGTTGCTGGACAGGACCTTCGGCTCGTCGCGAAACCGGCGGACGGTGATCGGTGGCACCGGGCTGGTGCATCCGTACGTGCTCACCGACCCCGGCTCTCACGGGTGGTCCCGCTGCTATTTCGACAGCGTGCGCCGCGAACTGATCGAGCTCGCCGGCCCGCCGCCGACGGACTCGCGACACACCACCGGTTCCGTCAGGCTGCTTCTGGTCAGCGACAAAGCGGCGATCACCCGCCGGCTCGGGGTGCTCGGGCAGCGGCTGGCCCATCACGACGCGGGCACGCGCGCGGTGGAGGTGTCGCGTCTGGCCCACCGGCTGGGGTGGACCGCGCAGCTGTCAGGCGAGGGACCGGACCCGGCGACGTACGGGTCGCTGGAGCTCGATCCCGACCGGAACCTGATAGTGGCGACCATACGGCTCTGCCCGCCCGGCGCGTCGGACCGTACGCGGGCGGCCGCCGCCCGGTGGGACCGGCGCCACCGGGCCACTGGCTCGCACGGCTACCGATTCGGTCCTGACGAGGTGCCCGACACGCTGGTCGCCGACGTTCTACGCACCAGCCGGATCGCGGACCGCGAGCTCTTTCCCTCGGCCGCGCCGGCGGTGTCGACGCTGGTGTACGCCCGTCGGGTGTCCGGACTGCCGACCGGGATCTACCGCGTCGGCGACGAAGACGAGGCAGCCCTCCGGCCATGGCGAGGCGGACAGTGGCGTTTCAGCGGTGTCGAGTCCTGGCTGGCGGCCCGGCGGCTCGACCCGGCCGCCCTGGTGCTCTGCTCGGCGGACGTACCGGCGGTGCTCGGTCGCCAAGGTGCGGCCGGCTATTCGGCGACGTTGGCCGCAGCCGCGGCCGCCGGCAGCCTCGTACGCTGGGCCGCCGCCGCGGCCGGGCTGCGGGCCGG